>NZ_JBILUK010000340.1:0-2657 GCF_044371015.1 Phenylobacterium sp. | reverse complement strand
CAAGCGCAATCGTGTCCCGTGCGAAGCCAGAGACCCATGTCATCGTCGAGCCGTCTGGAAAGCGCGGCGCGATGCTGGCCTCCGCACCAGAGCCGAGACTTTGGCGGAACCGGCTAGAGCCTATGCGATCCGCGTAGATCTCGGCGCCGAACAGCCGCTCGTGCCCAGGCTCCGGCTCGAGGATCCAGCGGAGCGACCCGCCGATGAGGTCGCTCACGTTGCGCTCGACATCGCGGCTTGCAGCACCGAAGTCGCGTGAGCGACGACCGTCGACAACACGCTGGAAACCAACCTGCGCCTCGCCATCGGCGGTGCTCAGCCGTACCTGGGCGAACAGCCGACGTTGAGGCGCGTAGTCTTGTTCGATGGCGTCTGGGCGAGATTGGCCGAACCCCGCGACCAGGACGTCATGGCGCGGTGACTTCGGTTGCTCTCCGTACTGCGCTTGTACCGTTACTGCGGTCTTGTCGGCGATGGGAAACGTCGCCTTCGCCGCGGCGTGACGGGCGGTGTAGCCCGTAAAGGGCAGGCGGCTACCGCCGCCGATCCTCAATCCGTCAGCATCTCGGAAGCCAGCCGATAGCCGAACGGCGCCAATGTCGGAACTGAGGTTAGCCGCCAGGTGCGCAGTGCGGGATCTGTCTGCACCGGCAAACCCGGCGGCCAACCGGCTGCCCCTCCAGCCGCCGGGCAAGGGGTCGGGCGTGGTCACTGCTAGAACGCCGCCCATCGCGTCTGCGCCGTAGACCGAGCCCTGCGGCCCGCGGATCAGAGCGACGCGCGCAACATCCTGGGGGTCGATCAGACCGAGATATTGGTTCGGCGCATTGCGGAACATCCCATGATTGAGGCGGAATCCGTCAACGACGTGCAACACTTCCGAGCCCTTGAGTCCACGTACAATCAGGGCGCCCTGTCCGGGGCTCGTCTGTTGGCGCCATGCGCCAGGCTGCCCGCTCAGGAGATCGGCGACAGTTCGAATCCCGGCGCCGGGTTGCGGCCTGTTCACCAGCGTGACCGGCGTCGATAGCGACAACGGCGGCGGTCCGCGCCCACCCGCGGTGACCGCCAGCTCAGCAACCGGCGTGTCCTCCGCGCGGACCGGGCTGTACACCGACACAGCCAACAGGATCGTGCAGACGCCGCGTAACGAGATGCGCATTTGACTTTTGTCGACCGCTGCTCGGTTAACTGTCAAACAAACACAGCCCCGAGGCGCGCGCGGCGCCCCCGGCCTCGGGGCGGGCATTGTCGTTGCGCCTACGGGCGCCTTATAAGCAATCATCAACCGAAGGACGATTATCACCTTGGCCCCACCCCAGCCCTCGAAAGGCACGGTGACGCAGTGGGTTAGCGGCCAGCTACGCGAGCAGGTTCTTAGCGGCGCACTTCCCGCAGGCGCGCCGCTTCGAGAGGAGGACCTGGCTGCCGAGTTTGGCGTCTCTCGACATGTGGTGCGTGAGGCCCTTCGGCTTCTGGCTGCAGACGGGCTCGCCGACTACGCCTCCTATCGGGGCGCCCGGGTGCCGCGGTTGAGCGGAGAGGACGTGCGCGACATCTATCGCGCCCGGACCTTCATCGAGACGGCGGCTTTGCTTCGCGGTGACGGCGATCTCGCCCGTGAACTGGCGCTCATCCATGGGCGATTCGTGAGAGCTGTTTCCGAGAAGGCATGGGTTGAAGCGTTCGCTTCTGATGTCGCCTTCCATGGCGCGCTCGCCGCGGCGGCTGGCAGCGACCGATTGACGGCTTGGCACAGCGACCTGATGCGGAGCTTGCGGCTCGCCCACTTGGTTGCGCCCGCGTTTCAGGAGCAAGGGCTGAGCGAGAGCGTCGCACAACATGCCGAGATCATCGTGGCGCTGACTGCGGGGGATCAAGCGGGCGCTGCTCGGGCGCTTGAGGATCACCTTGGCACGGCTCAGAAGCTGTTGGCGCTCCGGGTCGACGACGCCGCCCCACCTGGTCGACGCACGCGCCCGCCGATGGTCGGGGCGCCTAAAGACTAAGCAATCGGATGCTTGAGGATCCCCAGGGTCGTCTTTGAGGCGCGTATCCTCGGGTCAAGCTTGCAAAACCACGCCGCTTCATATTGTTAAACAAAATTGCATCGATTTTGGGGAGAGAGTTCGGTGACGACAGCCCGTGAAGCCGCTGAGCCGCCCGCCAATCCGCCCGCGTGGATGGGTGCCGCTGTGTTTGAAGACTTCGGTGTCGCGCCAGTCGTGAATTGCTGCGGGATATATACTGACCTCGGCGGCTCGATCCTCGAACCCTCGGTCTGGCGGGCGGCATCTGAGCTCAATGGCGCCTTCGTCCGCATGACGGACCTGATGGATGCAGCTGGCCGGCGCATCGCGGGGCACGCCCGCGCCGAGGCTGCCCGCGTTACGCCGAGTTGCAGCGCCGCCCTGGCGCTCGCAGTAGGAGCCACGATGACCGGCCGACGTGGGGAATCCTGGGAACAGCTTCCGGATACACGTGGCCTAAAATCCCGGGTCGTCATCTCGGCCCACCATCTGGCGAACTACAAGTACGCCAACTGCGCCCGCATGCCAGGCGGCATCCTAGTCCCGGCGGGATCGGTCGATCACTACGACCTGCAAGCCGTTGTCGCCGAGATCGACGCAGACACCGCCTGCGTTCTGGTGCCGGCT
>NZ_JBILUK010000069.1:0-13944 GCF_044371015.1 Phenylobacterium sp. | reverse complement strand
CGTCGAGCGTAAAACCCAGTCGCCCGGGCGTCCGGAACTCGACCGAGCCATAGGTCCCAGTCGTGTAGGCGTTAGTGACCACGTCGCGTGCGAAGCCTAGCGTGTCGCGATTGGATCTCACCTGCTGATAGGCGTGACCGACAGTGACTGAGGTACGTGGATTAAGGCGGTATCGGATGCGCCCCTCCGCACCTTCGACAATATCTAGCAGCTTGCCTGGCCGTCCCGACGGCCTGACCTCGCGCAACAAGTCGAGTTCAACGAGAATTCGTCGCCCGAAACGATAGGCGGCATCGGCCTGCCAAGTCGTCGAGTTGAATTTCAAGGAGTCGCCCACTGGCGAAAACTCGCGCTTCACCAACACGCGAGAACCGGTAACACCGACGGTGAGCCGAGACCCGAAGTCTCTCTGAACCCGCCCACCGATCGATTGGGTCCAGAACCCGTCACCCACTGGCCGCCCTGGGTTCATACGATTGGGAAACTCGGTGTTCGCGTAGGTCCAGATCAGTGCCAGATCAGCGAGATTCGGCGCGCCATAAAGTAGGCTGGCGCTCAGCGTCTCCTGTGTCCGATCCTGTATCGTCAGAGTGTTCGCCGAGTTCTTGGCGTCGGTCCGTTGAGCGATAACCATCGCTCCCGGGCCAACCGCGCGCCCGCACTGCATCCCCAGGGCGGTGCCTACCGACTGCAGCCGGTTGCTGGCGCTCGCGAGATCAAGATCCGCTAAGTCACTCTGCGAGGCGGCGTAGTTCACAAATGCCATCGGGCGACACGGGCCCACAACTGCGCCGCCGCCCGCGGTGGCTTGGAACCGCTCGCGATCAAGTTGCTGGTTTCGCCGGTGGAAGTCATAGCCAGCGGACCCTTCGACGAAAAGATACTGTTGGCCAAGGGGTTGAACGAGCCGTCCGCTGACGGTTGGCGTTACCGTCCAGTCCGCTGCAGTTAATCCGCGCCGATTGACGGCCCCTTTTCCCAAACGGGCCAAATTGCTGTCGTAGGCGGAAGTCACACGCCCATCGATCGCCCAATCCCGCTTTGGCTCTACCTGCGGCATCTGGGGCGCGCTCTGCGCTAGGCAGGCGCTAGACAACACCAGGCCCATGACAGGCCCCAGGACCAGCGGACTGGCACGCATTCTCAACCGCTCCACTTTGTCTTGTCCCCTATCGACCGGCGGTCGATTACTAGCAGTTAACGACGCTGGAAGGCATAGGCTCCCACGTCACAGGCGACTGCGCCGACCACTCAGCGTGCGCCGCAGCGTTCCAACGAGATTTTGCGCAGCCTCGCGCACTGCGGCACGGCGCGATGCTTCTGCCACCTTCAGTCCAGACATCACCGGCGCCGGCTGCAACGCCAGCGGCAGCGACAGGGTTCGCGCCAGCACCAGGCGCTTCCGCCGCGTTTGTCCCGGTTGCATCCGATCGATCTCCACCGGATCCAAGCCGGAAATTTCCAGCGCGCCGGCCGCCACCGCAGAGTCCAGCAACTGCTGGCCCGCCTCGGTTCGAGTGATCACCAGGCTGCGCCCCTCGGCTTCCTCAAAGGCAGGGTAACCGTCTTCGTCCCCATACCAGGCATCCGCGCAGGCGACATCTGCGACTCCCCCTACGGCATCCGGACAGATCTTGCAGCGGAACTGAACCTCCTTCGACAGGTGCCCGCCCCAGCTCTCGGAATAAGTCAACTCGGCAACCCGCCCGTCCTTAGTCTCCGCGGCGCACATGCCCGGCCAGCCCCGGCCCCGATAACGGAATGCGATGATATCTTCGGGCTCCACGCCCAACTGAGCGAGAATTCGCCCCACGCCCCCATGACTTGGGATGCCGGCGCAGAAGAAGGACAACATCAGTGGGACGGTCTCGGCCAGCTTGGCGTCCGACCGCGCGAGCCGCCGCAGCGCGGAGATGTCGCAGGGCTTGCCGATGAACGCCATCCGTCCGCCCTCTGCGACGACCGAGAGAATATCGGCTAGCGGCGACGAAGCGGTGTACCGCGAACCCGCGCGAGCGATTACCTCTTCGGGGGTCCGGGAGATGACCGTAGCATTGCGGGTCGGCGCTTCCGGATCAGCGCCCACATGCAGCACCCGATCGACGAGGCCGCTGGTCAGGGCGTGGATCGCCAGCGCCGAGACTGCGCCTCCCGAAGATCCTTCATAGCGAGTCGTTGGATCTGTCGCAGCGCCCGTGACGACGGTCCGTATTGGGCCCCAATAGGGGTCTATGGTGGGGGCGCTTCCGGTCCAAGGTTCGACCCGGGCGCCCGGGCATGCATCGGCGACCTTACGCTCCGCCGCCGCTGTCAGAGGGCCTCCGGTCGCCACAGGGCGCGCATAGCCCGGCGCCTCTTCAGCCATCCGGATGGCACCATCGCTCACCGCTGCGCAAAGGCCGCAGCCGGTGCAGAGTTCCCCGCGCAGAACGCGTCGGACGGTAGCGGACTTCATCTCATGGACTCCCATAGAGGTTCCTTAATGCGACGCCGGTTCACCAGTCCTTTACGCAGATTGGCGCGTTTGGGCGCGGCGCCATGAGAGGAGCCCTTGCCATGCCCGAGCCGAGTCCGCCGGGGGACGGAACGCCTATGGGCCTTAAGCTGTGCCTGGCTGCATCCGGCGGCGGCCACGTTCGCCAATTGCTAGACCTCGAACCCGTTTGGTCGCGCCACGATCGTTTCTTCATCACCGAAGAAACCGCGCTCGGCGAAAGCCTTGCCAAGGACCATCGCACCTTCTTCCTGCCTCATTTCGCATGGGGTCAAGCCAAGCTCGGCGCCCCGCTCCGGATGCTGCGTGGCGCGATTCAGAGTTTCTTCGCCTCACTGAGAATCATGCGTCGGGAGCGCCCCGACGTGGTGATCTCCACTGGAGCCGGAGCGGTAATCTTCCCCGTCCTGCTCGGTCGATTGATGGGTGCCCACGTGGTGGTCATCGAATCGTTCGCCCGCTTCGATCATCCATCGTTGTTCGGCCGCCTGGCCGCCCCCTTGGCCCACGATCTCATCATCCAGTCCGAGAAGCTGCGCGGCGCATATCCGCGTGCGCAGGTCTTCGACCCGCTGCGCACGCCCGAAGGCGACCCGCCTGCCAAGTCGTCCCTGCTGTTCGCCACGGTCGGCGCCACTCTGCCCTTCGACCGGCTGGCCAACTCTGTCGGAAAGCTCAAAGCCGAGGGCGTGATCGCCGAGGATGTGCTTCTGCAGACCGGAGTCGGAGGCGCGCGACCTGACGGCGTCGAGGTGCGCGAGACCATCGACTTCTCGGAGGTCCAGTCGCTCCTGGAGCGGGCCTCCATCGTCGTATGCCATGGTGGGACCGGCTCGCTCATCACGGCCCTGCGCCAAGGTTGCCACGTCATCGCCATGCCAAGGCTCGCCGCGCTCGGTGAGCACTACGACGATCACCAATCCGAGATCACCGAGGCCTTTGCCGCTCGCGGTCTAATCCAAGTCGCCAAGACCGAGGACGAACTGCGCGTCGCACTGGCCGCTTTACCGGGCCGTCCCCGCTTAAGGGCGACCACCGACCCGCAGGCCCTCGTCGCATTCCTCAACGAAAGACTTGGCGGATTGCGGCCGCGTCGGTTCACCGGCCGTACGAACTGAGGCATGATGCGTCAGGAGTGCGAGAGGCGAGTATGAAGCGGTTTTTCGCCGAGTTTTCGCGACGTTTCACTGGCGGAGAGGCCGCGCTTGCGGCGCAACCTATCCTGGCCGGCTACCGCCGTACGATCGCGCCGGGCTGGCGCATCGTCGTTCTCTTTGCGCTCGCCTTCGGAGCTTTCGCCTACGGACTGGCGTTCGGCTACATGGCGCCGGCGCGCATGATGCCGTTGATAGCGCCCATCGCCTTGATGTGCGGGCTGGTGATTTGGGCGCTGCCGGCCGGAGACTACGCGCCGACTCAGGTCCTCGAACCCATCTTCATGGCGTTCTTCGCAGCGCTAGTGCTTTGGCCGAACTACCTCGCGATCGCGCTGCCCAGCCTGCCTTGGCTAACGCTCCTTCGGATCATCGGCGTTCCGCTGATCGCTGTGCTGCTCATCTGCATTTCCGTCTCAAGCGTGTTCCGCGCCCGGTTGTGGGAAGTGCTCACGACCGACAAGGCGATCTTCTGGCTGTTCGTTGGGGTGGTCGTGATGCAGACCATAACCCTACCCTTGTCGCGTGACCCGGGAGGATCGCTTAATCGTTGGATCATCGCTCAGGTGAACTGGACCGCCATTTTTGTTGTCGCCTGCGTCGTTTTTATGCGGCCGGGCTTCGCGGAGTACTGGGTCAGAGTGCTCTTGGCGATGCTGTTCTTGCTCTGCGCGTTCGGTTTCTGGGAATCGCGCTTGTCTCACGTGCCTTGGGCGGGACAGATCCCCTCTTTCCTCAAGATCGAGGACGAAAGCGTCCAGCGAATACTAACGGGGGCAGCACGCGCCGCGACGGGAGTCTATCGCGTTCAGGGGCCGGCGACCACGTCTTTAGGCTTCGCAGAACTGCTGGGTCTCGCCATCCCCTTCGCGATGCATTTGGCGCTGGACCGATATGGTCTCTTATCCCGCTTGACCGGCGCGATTTTCATACCTGTGGCGGTCTGGATGATCCTTCTGACCGACTCGCGTCTTGGCGTCGTCGCCGCCCTTGCCTCCGTGATGTTCTATCTGTTGATCTGGGCCTTGCTTCGTTGGCGTCAACATCAGCGCAGCATCTTTGGTCCCGCCGTCGTCATTGCCTATCCGTTGATTTTCACCGCATTCGTCGCCGCCACGTTCCTTGTCGGACGGCTGCGAGCGCAGGTTTGGGGAGACGGGTCGCAGCAGGCTAGCACCGAGAGCCGCTTCGAGCAGTGGGACATGGGGCTACCCAAGGTCGCGCGCAATCCCATAGGCCACGGCGTCGGCCAAGGCGCCGATGTCCTCGGCTTTACCAATGCCGCAGGCGTGATCACCATCGACTCCTATTTCCTGAGCATCCTGCTTGAGATTGGTGTCGTCGGGTTCTTAGTATATTTCGGCCTCTTCTTGCGAGGCATCTGGACCGCGACAACCACCGTCGTTGAAAGCCAAGGAGATCAGGAAGTCCGCCTCCTGTTGCCCATAGCGGTGTCGCTGATCAACTACGTGATCGTTAAATCAGTACTTAGCCAAGACGCCAATCATCCGTTGGTTTTTATGATGTTGGGAGCAGTTGTCGCCCTCACCTATCGGGCCCGAAAACTGATGGAACAGCCAGCCTGAGGTTGGAATCATCCCCGGTTTAGCACGGTTCCAACAACTGTGACCCCATCTTGGGCAAGTTGCTCAGATAGCAGCTGGACGTCTTCAAAGAAGCTAAGTCCTTGGCGCGCCACCAGCAGAGCGTACCCCGACGCCTTTGCAACCACTCGCGCATCCACCGCTCGGTTGGCGGGCGCCGTATCAAAGATCGTGAAATCGGCGTCACGCAAGCAGGCTTCAGCGAACCTGGAGAAACGCTCCGACACCAGAAGATCCGCAGACTCCAAGTAGTGGGCCCCCGCAAAAACGACGTCCAGGTTTGGGAGAACCTCAACATTCATCACATCTGGAACATTCAACTCCGCATCCAACAGATAATCTGAGAGTCCTGGCCCTGGCGCAGGTGCTAGGATGGCCGCCGACAGGTCCGGCCGTCTCAGGTTCGCTTCCACAAGCCGAGTTCGAACGCCGGTCGTGGCCATCGCTATGGCTAGATTGGAGGCCAGGAAGCTCACGCCGGCGCCTATCGCCGCGCCGCAGATTGCGATGCTTCTTCGACCAGTTGCGAGATGCCCTGCGTTGAGTTGATTGGCCAAATCCGCGAAACTGGCTGTTCCCGGCTCTGCAAGTACCAACGGAACACGTGACTCGAGAAATCGCCAACCAGAAGGCGATAACCACTCATCTGACAGGGCCTCAATCCTTCGCCTAGCAGGGAATGGACTACGGTCTGGCTTCGGGGGTTTGTTCGGCGAGGATAGTGTTGGCCGCCTCATGCGGTGACCGGCTCGGTTACATGCTTGGCTTTACGGAATCCCCCGAACACATGGGGCGACCGCCTCCGACGCCTTTGATTGAATCTAGGCAGCTCAACGAGGATCGTCGCCCCCGCGGCCGTTTCCAGGTGGCGGGCAGTGCGCACACGTCGCCCCATAAGCTCGGACAAGCAGGCTAGGATAGCTCCCAGCATGAGTCCCAGCGTGCCCGAGCCTAGAAAGATTAGGGTCGGGTTCGGAAACACGGGCCGAGGTTCCGCATAGGCTTCTCCCGTTGGCGAAATCGAGCTGAGCGAGTTGGATTGCAATCCTCGGACAACCACGAGCGACTCTGTAAGCTGGCGAAACTCCTCCTGCCGACCGTTAATCTGATCCTGCAACAAACGTATACGGAGGGCCGGCTCCCGCACGGCCAATACTTCGGACTTCAACTGCTCGAACAGGGCTGCAGAGGCGCGACTAGAGGCCAGAATCGCTGCAGACTTTGACTGTGAATTGAGCTTTGTTGTCGATAACTGAGCCCTTAACACGTCCCGTTGCTGGAACATTCGGATCAGGGCAGGATTATTGGGCCCGAGCAATTGTGCTTCTCGCGCGATGGCCGCCTCGAGTTGGGCGAGTTGCGCATCAAGGGGACCAATCGCATCCTCCTGAAGGACGACGGGCGTTTCAGGGCGTTTTGCCATAAGCCCAAGCCGACTACTTGCCTCATCAATACCCTTGGCCCCCAATAACACGCCCGTTTCGATCTCAATTCTATTCTGCAGTGTTTCGAGTTCAGTGAGCTCGGTCCGAACACGCTCGATACTCGCCTGGATCCGTTCGGCGGAAACCCGCGAAGCATCCTGCCTGGCTCGGATGTTGGACTGGATGTAGGCTGTGCGCAGCGCGTCTGCCGCCACACGAGACAACTCCTCACTCTCTCCGTTGTAGGAGATCTCCATGATGTTGCTGCCCTCAACCATCCGCACGCCAATTCTGGGAATGAGGATGGCAGCAACCCATGCGCCGAGATCGCGGGTATCGGCCGCCGGCCTCGCAGCATAGGCCGCCAAGACATCCGGCGCATCCATCCAGCCGAGGATCTCCGCGGCCGGAATGGCGACCTGAGGATCGCGGAGCATCCGGAGCTGGCTCATGAGATAGGCGTCGAGCGTCTTGGACGTCACAACCTCGCCGGTGACCGGATCGGGCCGGATGTAGTCCAGCACCACCCGGGCGCTCCCTTGATATCGCGGCGCGGATGTCGTCGCGACCCACAACCCACCTAACAGCGCGGCGATGGTGGTGACTGCGATCAACGGCCAGCGGGCGGCCAAGGCTCTGAGGATCGAGTTCATGCGCCTATCGGATACGAGTCCGGCGCGTCGCCGGACGTCTGCTTCCTGCATGAGATAGACTTAAGGCCGACTGAACCCAAGAGCGTACCCCGCCAAGCCTTTGGTCAGCCCAAAACGCAGAAAGCCGCCGCCCGAAGGCGACGGCTTCCCGATAGTCTCGAAAGTCTGGTGCGGATCAGACCGCGGCCAGAGCCTTGCGACGGCTGCGGATCATGGCGCCGGCGCCGCCGAAGCCCATGATCATCAGGGCCCAGGTGCCGGGTTCCGGAACCGAAGCGGTCATGGTCGGCGAAGCCGAACGCTCGTTGCCGGCGGCGGCGGCATTGATCACGTACTTCTGCGTCAACGAATAGGTGCCTGGCGCGCTCAGATCGGCGAACGTGGTCTGGTTGCTCGAGTTCGAGCCACTGACGTTCGACGAGAATGTGGAACCGAGCTGGGTGCCGCCAAACAGTTGGTTGGTGTTCGACACGAACATCGACAGGTCGGTCGAGATACGGCCGCCCTGATTGTTGTTCGAGAAGCTGAGGTATTGCTTAACGCCCAACGGCGCGAGGCCGGTACGCGTAATCCAGATCGTGATCGAGGCAGCCTGGTTGGTCCCCGCGTTCACTTCCACAGCGTTCGTGTGAAGCAGACCCGGGCGGCCGAGCGGAGCCGAGCCCGTGACGGAGACGGATTCAAAGCCGCCGCAGTTCACGATGCCGCAGAGTTCGCCCGAAACGAGCAGGCCGTCATCAAGATCGGAAAAGGCTGTGTTCACGCCATCAACCGAGATGTAAACGGCGGCGCTGGCCGGAGCGGCCACCACCACAGAAAGAGCGAGCGCCGAAGCGGCCGCGAGCTTGGAAAACAGTTTCATGTGTCAGCACCCCTTTTGAACTTGTTGATACCCTTAGAGGGGCCACCAACCCCTGTCATCTAGCTTCCCCTGAGAGGCGAGTACGAAACTCTTCCTGCCAGAAAAACCGCCCTACTCACTCAACGATACCGCCTGATGATCGGGCCGATCCGCAGACCTGAGACAGCGCCTGCAAACTCGGCGCCACCTATAGCACCTACGTTGGAACACGGCGAGCGGCTTCACGCCGCAACGCAAAATGTCGCACCCCGCCGAAAAACGGCCTCAGCGCGGGAGTTAAGCAAACAGAAGGCCTATATCGGGCACTAAGGCGCGCGTCCGGGGCCCTCGCGCACGCGTACGCGCTCTGTGAAACCTGGCGCGCACAGGATGGAGATCGAGTTGGCCGGCTGGAAATTGTTCAAGGGAAAGCCCAAAACCAAGGCCCCGCGCGCAGAGGCCGCGCCATCGGCCGTGGTCAAGCCGCTGATCCGTGAAGCGCACCGTCGTGGCGCAGAGGTGGGCGGACTGCCCCGTTTCAATACAACCGCCAGTGATCAGATGAGCGGTCGGGGCGGCGATCGCTTCTCAGCCGTGCGCGCCAAACTGCGCCATGCCTTCACGCCTTCCCAGCCGGTCGCCGACCGGCGTCTCTTTGCGGGACGCGATGCTGTCCTGAAAACCATCATCCGCTCGATCGAGGACCAGCGCCTCCACGTCGTGCTCTATGGCGAACGCGGGATCGGCAAGACCTCGCTGCTGCACGTGCTGACCCAGGCCGCGACCGAGGCCCGTTACATCGTCGTCTACACCTCCTGCGGCGCCAATTCTCGCTTCGACGAGACCTTCCGGGCGGCGGCCGAACAGATCCCCCTGCTGTTCCACTCCGGCTTCTCGCCCACCGCGGCCGAATCCGAGAAGGGCTCGACGCTCGCCGACCTGCTTCCGGGTGATGCGCTCACGCCACGCAAGTTCGGCGATATGTGCGCGCGCCTGACCGGCACTCGCGTCCTGATCATCCTCGACGAATTCGACCGTGCGACCGACTCCGAGTTCCGGCGCGACGTGGCCGAGGTGATCAAGAATCTCTCGGACCGCCTGGGCCGCGTTCAGCTGGTGCTGGCCGGCGTCGCCGCTGACCTCAGCGAACTGGTCGAGCATATCCCCTCCATCCGCCGCAACATCTTCGCCCTGCGTGTGCCCAAGATGACCGAGGCCGAGGTTCTGCAGATTGTCGCCAACGGCGAACGCGAGGCGGATCTGAAGTTCGACACCCAGGCCAGCGCCTTTGTGGTCGAGGTCGCGAGGGGATCGCCCTACATCGCCAACCTGATCTGCCATCATGCCGGACATGCGGCCCTCGACGCCGGACGCGCCACCGTGCTTCCGGCGGATGTGGCCGACGCCGTGGATCGCACCATCCTGGAGTTCCAGGGCCGGATCGCCACACCGTCCCAGCAGCACGTCAAGCGACTGTTCGAACAGGGGCGCCAGGACATGCTCGCCATGGCCGCCCGCTCCGCCCTGGCTGGGGACGGCGTCTTCGATGCGCGCGACATCGAGCAGATCAACGAGACCTCGGCGCGAAAGGCTTCTGAGGCGATCGCGCTGCTCACGACCGAACAGCTGATCCGGCCGGCGCCGGGCCTCATCGACGCGGCGCCTCGGTACGGCTTCGTGGAAGAGGGCCTTCCAACCCTGATCTGGATGATGTGGGCGCAGCGTACGCTGAACCGCGACATTCCCGCCCCCCGGGCGGCCGCCACGGCATCCTGATCGCGGTCCCGTATCTGGAGCGCAAAGGCGCGCTCCAGATGTCTGCAGACATGCAGAACGGCGCATACGTCAGTCGCCCCAACGGCTGACTCTCGCCCCCATTCTCCGCGCGTTGCAGCTTCCGCCGGTCGAGCGGTGGGAGGGCTCACGCATCGCAGGGTTGGTGTGGGGTTAGCCGTAGAGCGCCTTCAGCGCCCTTCTACGTACTTAGCGTTCTCCCATCGACAATAGGGTCCGCACCCGGTCACCTCTCGGAAACTGAGCCCACAATGCAAAACGGGGACCGTAAGGTCCCCGTCCGCTAGTCCGTGTTTTTCAGGCCGACTACTTGGCGGCAGGCGCCGCGGGGACCGACGCGGCGGCAGGAGCGGCCGCTGCGGGAGCGGCCGGGGTCGCGCCGTCTGGAGCCTTGGCGGCTGGCGTCGCCGGAGCAGCGCCCTTCGCGGCGGGCGCGGCGGCCTTGCCAGGCGGCGGCGGCTTGTAGGCGTCGCTGTAGACGATCGTCGACTCGGCAGCCTTGCGCATCGCCTCGATGTCCTTGGTCACCGCCGCAGCCGAGCGCTGCTGGCGCAGCACGTTCATGGCGTAGGCCGTGGCAACTTCGCCTCGGAACGGAACAGTCCGCGATGCGCTGATGACGTTGAAAACAAGCGCTCCGCCCTGCGGAATCACGAACACTTCACCGGGCGGGAGTCCTTGAATTGCTTTTACGAGGTTTTGGTCGGCCGTCAGCGTATCAAGAACCACAGCATTTTCCTGATACTGCACAGCTTCAGCGTCTAGCAGACCCTTAACCGCGGCCAGGCTCTGTAGCGGTCTCAAACGTTCCGGCGTGAGGTTGTTGGGCGCCGCGATCAGCTGATCGACAAACATCACCCGGCGGTCTGCGAATCGGGCGGGATTGTCAGCCACGAACTTCTCGGCTTCTTGGCGACTCGGCTGCGTAACCTTTCCAGCGAGCTTTCGCTGGTAGAGCTGCGCCAACAGCGTCTCCTCGCCACGCTCTACCTGAATGATGAAGTCAGGCGTGTCGTCCAGCTTCTCGGCGCGGGCCTTCTCGGCGATGATCTTGCGCAGGATGATCCTTTGAAGCGCCTGTTGCTGAGCGGCCTTCATCACCGCCGGATCCCGCGAACCGAAGTTCCCGAGTTCCGCGCGAAGTTCAAGACCGGTGATCTCTTCACCATCGACCGTCGCCACAACCTGTCCGCTGGGTTTTCCGCCGCCGACCAGCTTCTTCACCTGATCGCAGCCCGAAACCGCGAGACCCGCGCCGACTATCGCCGCGATCACAAGCGTTTTGGATTTCACTGAACCTCTCCTTGGCCGGACCCGCCTTTTCGCGGGCGTCACGGAACCTGAATGCGTTCTCTAACCGCCAGCCTATGAATTAATCGTATTCCCGCAAATCACCATAGCGGCGAGACATCGCGAACGGCTCAATCTGTGTTCCGATCTCGGACGCTGGCGGGATTTCCCGTGGCGATCGACCGGGGCGGAACATCACGGATCACGACGGCCCCCGGCGCGATGATCGAGTCTTGGCCGACGGTCACGCCAGGCATGATGATGGCCCGAGCACCAAGCAGGCATCCTGCCTCTAAGCGCGTATCCAGATATATTCCACGCGTCATGTCATGGGTCAGCACCACCGCCTCCTCGTCGATCACGCATCCCTCTGCGATGTGGATGCCGCGCGGCCAGGTGCGGTCGATCAAAGCCGACGGCGCGATCCTGGCGCTGGGATGGATGTCCATCCCCCACACCTTGACCTGGATCAGCCGGATCACCGCTCGGCGTAGCGAATCGATCACTGGGATTGGGCTCCATAGGATAGCCGGTTAAGTCTCACCCGATAGACTGGCGGGAGTCGCGGGAGCCCGTACATGGCCTTGAAGTCGTTGAACCAACTTAGGAGCTTCCGCAACGCCCTGATTCGCTGGCGCAACCGCTGGATTGAGCGACGCTTAGGCGTCGTGTTTGGGGCGAACGCCAGTGTCTCCCTTTCCGCGCGTTTCCGACCCGCAGGTCCGGGCGAGATCGTGATTGGCGATGACACTCTAATCGCCTTCAAAACCCTGTTTATCACCCGCGACATTGTCACCGGCGAAATCCGACCAATTCGAATTGGATCGCGTTGTTTCATTGGCGGCGGCAGCATCATCCTGCCCGGTGTGACGGTCTCGGACGAATGCATCGTGGGTGGCGGCGCGGTGGTCTTCGATGACGTACCACCTGGATCAATCGTTGTGGGCAACCCCGCGCGGATCCTGCGAAGCAATATCGAGGTCGGACCCATGGGACGTCTGAAGGGCGCCGACGAAAAAACCCGCGAGATGTACCGCCTCTGATCAGGTCCGCGCCGCAAGGTCCCTCAGATACCGCCCGTACTCGCTCTTGCCCTGGGCCTCGCCTTGCCGGTTCAGCTCTTCCCGGCTGATCCAGCCGTTCTCGAAGGCGATCTCCTCCAGGCATCCGATCCTCAGGCCCTGGCGCTGCTCGTAGGTGCGGATCAATTCGCCGGCCTGAATGAGGCTGTCATGCGTGCCGGCGTCCTCCCAGGCGAACCCGCGCCCCAGCATCTCGACATGCAGCCCACCCTCCTGCAGGTAGACATCATTCAGCGCCGTGATTTCAAGTTCACCCCGCGCGGAGCGGGTCAAGGTCTTGGCGATCTCGCTGGCGCGGCCGTCGTAGAAATAGAGCCCCGTCACGGCCAGGTTCGACTTCGGCTTGGCCGGCTTCTCCTCGATCGAGAGCGCCCGGTTGTCGGCCGACATTTCCACCACGCCGTAGCGTTCCGGGTCGTGCACCGGATAGCCGAAAACGGTCGCGCCCTCGGTCCGCGCATCGGCCGCCTTCAGCATCTGCACGAAGTTCTGCCCGAAGAAGATGTTGTCACCCAGAATGAGTACGCTGGGCCCGCCGCCGACGAAGTCCTCGCCCAGGAGATAGGCCTCGGCCAGCCCGCCGGGTGTCGGTTGGATCACGTACTCGAACTTGACGCCGAAGCGCGACCCATCGCCCAGCAGGCGCTGAAACCCCGCCTGATCCTCGGCGGTGGTGATGATCAGGATCTCGCGCACGCCGGCCAGGAACAGCACCGACAGCGGATAGTAGATCATCGGCTTGTCGTAGACCGGCAGCAGTTGCTTCGAGACTGCGATGGTCAGGGGATGCAGCCGCGTGCCGGCGCCGCCGGCGAGGACGATTCCTTTGCGCATGTCGCTCACGCCTTCACCAGGCCGAGCCGGTCGGAATGGAATCCGCGCTCGCGGATCCGCTCCACCCAGCCATAGTTGTCGACATACCAGCGCACCGTATCCTCCAGCCCCTGATCCAGCGCCATGCGCGGCCGCCAGCCCAGCTCCGCCTCTAGCTTCGAGGCGTCGATGGAATAGCGGAAATCGTGTCCCGGTCGGTCGGTGACGAACGTGATCTTGTCCGCGTGGCTGGTGTTGGCCGGCGCCATCTTGTCGAGGTGCGCGCAGATGATCTTCACCACCTCGAGGTTGCGCTTTGTGGCGTCGCCGCCCACGCAATAGGTCTCGCCCAGGCGCCCCTTGGCCATCACCAGCAGCAGCGCCTCGGCGTGGTCGTCCACATGCAGCCAGTCGCGCACCTGACGACCGTCGCCATAGACCGGGATGGTCTTCCCTTCGAGCGCCCGCGTGATCACCGTCGGGATCAGCTTCTCGGGAAACTGGTAGGGACCATAGTTGTTCGAGCAGTTGGTGATCACCACCGGCAGGCCGTAGGTGTGGCCCCAGGCCCGCACCAGATGATCCGAAGCGGCCTTCGATGCCGAGTAGGGCGAGCGCGGGTCGTACGGCGTCTCTTCGGTGAAATCCCCGTCCTCGCCCAGCGCGCCAAACACCTCGTCGGTCGAAACGTGGTGGAACCGGAACGCCGACTTTGCGGACTCGCTGAGCGTGTTCCAGTGAGCGCGCGCCACTTCCAGCAAAATCGCCGTGCCCAGAACGTTGGAGCGCACGAAG
>NZ_JBILUK010000280.1:0-3887 GCF_044371015.1 Phenylobacterium sp. | reverse complement strand
GGATCAGGTGCGCGATGGCCGCGTGATCCGCCGCTCGGTGACCATCCCGGAGGGCTGGACCAGCGCCATGGCGGTCGATGCGTTGAACGCGCTGCCCGTGCTGACCGGCGCTGTCGCCGAGCCGCCTGAGGGCTCCCTGCTGCCCGACACCTACGCCTACCAGCGCGGCGAGACCCGCCAGGCGGTGCTTGAGCGCATGCAGGCGGCGCACGACAAGGCGCTGGCTGATCTCTGGGCGGAGCGCCAGCCCGGCCTGCCTCTGGCCACGCCGGACGAGGCGGTGGTCCTCGCCTCCATCGTCGAAAAGGAGACCGGCATCGCCTCCGAGCGTCCCCGAGTCGCCGCCGTGTTCACCAACCGCCTTCGCGCAGGCATGCCGCTGCAGAGCGATCCCACGGTGATCTATGGCGTCTCGAAGGGGCGACCGCTCGGGCGCGGCATCCTGGCCACGGAACTGGCCCGCGAGACGCCGTGGAACACGTATCGCCGCATCGGTCTGCCGCCCACGCCCATCGCCAATCCGGGCCGTGATGCGCTGGCGGCGGTGCTCAACCCGCCCGCCACGGACGAGCTGTTCTTCGTCGCCGACGGGACCGGCGGCCACGCCTTCGCGGTCACCTATGCGGAGCACAACGCCAACGTCCAGCGCTGGCGCGCCATTGAGCGCCAGCGGGCGGCGCAGGCCAAGCCATGACGATCGTTTCCGGCATGACCGGTTTCGGGCGCGCCGAGGGCGCATTCGGCGACTGGTCCTGGGCGGTCGAGGCGCGCAGCGTCAACGGCCGCAACCTTGAGGTCCGCTACAAGGGCCCGCCGGGCTTCGAGGCCCTGGAGCGCGCCGCCCGCGACGGCGCCCAGGCGCGGTTCCAGCGGGGCCAGCTTCAGGTCGGCGTCCAGGCCCGCCGCGCTGAGGGCGCCGTCGCGGTCCGGGTCAACACCGATCAGGTCGCCCGCTATCTGGCCCTGGGTGAGCCGCTGATCGCCGAAGGCCGGGTGAGCCCGCCATCTTGGGATGGCCTCCTGGCCCTGCGCGGCGTGATCGAGGCCGACGACGCCTTGCTAGATCCTGAGGCCCAGGCCGCGCTGGAGGCCGCCATCGCCGCCTCCATCGGCGCCGCGCTCGACGGGCTCGCCGCCGCCCGTGCGGAAGAGGGCGCCCAGCTTCAGGGCGTGCTCGCCGGCCACGTCGACCGCATCGCCGCCCTGGCCGACCAGGCCCGCGCCGTGGCCTCCGGCCAGCCCGCCGCCATCAAGGCCCGCTTCGAAGCGCGCCTGAAGGAGCTGGCCGGCGAGGCCGCGAGCGAGGAGCGGATCATCCAGGAAGCCGCCGCCCTGGCCGTCAAGGCCGACGTCCGCGAGGAACTCGATCGCCTCGCCGGCCATGTGGACTCCGCCCGCGGGCTGCTCGCCCAGGGCGCCGCGGTCGGCCGGCGGCTCGACTTCCTGACCCAGGAATTCATGCGCGAGGCCAACACCCTCTGCTCCAAGTCCCAGGTCGCCGGCTTGACCGCTATCGGTCTCGACCTCAAAGCCGTGATCGAGCAGTTCCGCGAGCAGGTGCAGAATGTTGAATGAGGCGCCCCGGGCGCCCCGGGCGCCCTATTGAACCACGGATGTCTCGGATTTCACGGATGAGTCGAGACGGTCCTCCATCCGTGTGATCGGTGTTATCCGTGGTTTGAAATTCGAGCCGCCGTGCGGCTCAAGCTGTTGATGCGAGGGGTGTTGGTGAATCCGACCGACGATCACGCCAAGCCATGGGAGACCACGCGCCGGGGCCTGCTGCTGCTGGTCTCCAGCCCGGCCGGCGCGGGCAAGACCTCGCTCACCCGCACCCTGGTCGCCGACCATGACAGCCTGATGCTCTCGATCTCGGCCACCACCCGCGCGCCCCGGCCGGGCGAGGAGGAGGGGCGGGAATACTATTTCAAGACCCGCGACCAGTTCGAGGCGATGATCGCGGCGGGCGAGTTCCTGGAGTGGGCGACCGTTAACGGCAACTACTACGGCACGCCCAAGGGCCCGGTGATGGCCGCGCTCGACGCCGGCCACGATGTGATCTTCGACATCGACTGGCAGGGCGCCCAGCAAGTGGCCGACCGCGCGCCCGAAGACTCCGTGCGCGTCTTCATCCTGCCCCCCGCCTGGGGCGATCTGGAACGCCGCCTCAAGGCCCGCGCCCAGGACACCGAAGAGATCATGATCCAGCGCCTGGCGCTCGGCCAGGAAGAGATCCGCCACTGGGATCGCTACGACTATGTGATCGTGAACAAGAGCTTCGACCGCGCCTACGCCGACCTCAGCCACATCTACCGCGCGGAGCGTATGAAGCCGGCGCGCAACGCCTGGCTCCCCGGCTTTGTCGCGGGCCTGCTGGCCGAGGCGGCGGGCGACCATGACCCGACCGGGGCCCCGCCGAGGACGGCGCTGATGCGGCCGGTGCAAAAGTAGGGGGGCGGCGGCGAGTCTGCTTCCCGGCTGCAACGCCTGACGTCCGCTTGTCGGCCGGAGTCCAACGGGGAGAGGCGACCCAAAGTCGAAGTTCAGACGTTCCGCTTCTCACGCTCTCCGGCGACGCGGCGCCCGATACGCCGGAGCTTTGGTTCACACACCGAGATCTGTTCGGACAATTGGAGGGCCTCCTCGACCTCGACGCCGAGGTCGCGGACGGTGCTTCTACACTTGCGAGGCACGCGTTGCAGGCCGGGCCCGTCTGGTCAAAGAGTCACGACGAGGAAGGGGACTATGCGACTATCACTGCCGAGCTGCGGCTCCCAACGGTCGGATGGACCACCTATCCGGGAAGAGGCGGCCAAGGACTCCCTCAGGAGGGGAATCGAATTGCGCAGGGATCGTGATTGTGGGTAGCTGCTGACAGTTAGCTCCCGCATTTCCCGGATCAAACTGAGAAATGTTGGACGTCAGTATTTGACGATGTGCGTGGCCGTGACGGCTCGACGCTTGAATACAGGGGCTGATGATGAAGGTGAATACTTTGACGGTCGCCGCGCTCGGCGCAGCGGTCATGCTTTTCGGGGCCGGCGCCGCATCGGCCGCCATCAACCAGGTGGCCTCGCCGGGTGCGCTTACCGGCCCGGTCACGCTTGAGGATTTCGAGGACGCCTCGTTCCAGCCGGGGTTCACCGCCTCCGGCAGCGGCTCCAAGGTACCCGAGCTGTTCCTGGCCAGCAACGCCACGGGCGACGTCACGCCTTCCGGTGTCCAGGGACTGCTCTTGTTCCAGGATGGAAACGGCCCCAACACCCTCTTCTTCGATTTCTCCGGACCGGTGCGGTCGGGCGGGCTGTGGTTCGGGAACGATGACACCTGCTGCGGCAATCCCTTCACCGCGGTGCTCGACATCTACAGCTCGGGCGGTCTGCAAGGCAGCGTCAGCGTCGTGGCGAACATGAACGACTCGGCCGACCAGTTCCTCGGGTTCAGCACCGATTTCGACGTGACCCGCATCGGCTATCGGATGGCCTCCAACGCCAACCTGGCGATGTACGTCGACGATCTGTACTTCAGCGGCACCGGCGGCGCTGTGCCCGAACCCGCGACCTGGGCGATGATGATCGTGGGCTTCGGCGCAGCCGGCTCCATGATCCGCCGTCGCAAGGCCGTGGTCGCGTAGACTTCAACGCCTGACAGACACACGCCGCCGGTCCCAGGATCGGCGGCGTTTCTGTGTGTGGAGGCAGGCTGGCAGCCAAGGTCCGCTTTCCCCCCATCGCGGTCGTTCCGGACGTCCACTTTCGGCCCAGACATTGGTGCCATCACATGGTGGAACCCAGCCGTCCGTCGGCGACATCCTGGACGAGGCGTTCGCGTGCAGGACGGCCTATCGAGGCCACCGTCCCTGTTCCCGTTCAAAGGATCCGCAGGGC
>NZ_JBILUK010000279.1:0-3894 GCF_044371015.1 Phenylobacterium sp. | reverse complement strand
GTGGCGATCATCACGGCCGTCGCCATGGCGCCGCTCGCCCGCGCCTTCGGCCTGCGCCGGGTGCAGATGGCCACCTATCAGGCGGCGTCGGGCGCCGGGGCGGCGGCGATGGAAGAACTGCGCGTCTCGACCGAGGCCTTCCTGGAAGACCGCCCCTTCACGCCCCAGGTGCTGCCCCATCCCTATGCGTTCAACCTCTTCAGCCACAACGCGGATGTGAATCCCGAGACCGGCTACAACGGCGAGGAGGAAAAGGTGATCGCCGAGTGCCGGCGGCTGCTCTCGTCGCCCAATCTGCCGATCGGCGTCACCTGCATCCGCGTGCCGGTGCTGCGCGCCCACGCCATTGCCCTCTCGCTGGAGTTTGCCGAGCCGGTCACCCCCGACGCCGCGCGCGAGGTGCTGGCCGGCGCGGAGGGGGTGCGCGTCGTCGATGACCGGTCGGCCAACCACTTCCCTATGCCGTCCGAGGCCCAGGGCCAGGGCGACGTGCTGGCGGGCCGCATCCGCCAGGACCTCTCCGACCCTTCGGGCAAGACGGTGGCGCTGTTCGTCTGCGGCGATCAGCTGCTCAAGGGCGCCGCGCTCAACGCCGTTCAGATCGCCGAGAAGCTGTTGCCGGAGCGCCAACCCTCTTGAAGATCGCGATCGTCGCCGTCGGCCGCCTGGCGCGCGGGCCCGAGACCGACCTCGTTCGGCTCTACACGGACCGCGCGACCGCCGCCGGTCGGTCGCTGGGCCTGGGGCCGGCGGAAGTGATTGAGGTCGAGTCCAGGAAGCCCGGGAAGGCCGCCGAGGCCGAGATGCTGCGGCCACATCTGGTCGACGCCTACGTCATCGCCTGTGACGAGCGGGGGAAGGCGCGCACTTCCCGCGCCTTCGCTCAGGAGATCGCCACCCTGCGGGATCAGGGCGTGCGACGCCTCGTGTTTCTGATCGGCGGGACCGACGGGCTCGATCCGGCGCTGGTGGCGGAGGCCAAGTCCGCGCTGGCCTTCGGGCCTCAGACCTGGCCCCATGCGCTGGCCCGCGCGATGCTGGCCGAACAAATCTATCGGGCGGTCTCCATCCTAGCCGGATCGCCCTATCATAGGGACTGATGATCCGGATTCGCGCCCGCCCCACTCGAACCCGCCTGGGTCTTGCCCTCGCCCTCGCCGCCTGCGCGGGCCTGGCCGGAGCGACGACCACCGCGCCGCTGGAACGGCTCAATGCGGCTGAAGCGGAACTGGTCCTCGACCAGGGCTCCAACATGAACCGACTGGCCCGGCTCCTTTCGGTGCTGGAGCGGCTGAGCCGCGATCCGCCGCCGGCCCTGTTGGTCTCGGCCGACGACGCCCGTGACGCCGTGCGCGCAGCGATCCTGGTGCGCGCCATCACGCCGGAATTGCAGGCGCGGGCGCGCGGCTATGCGCAGGGCGCAAGCGAGATGCTGCGCCAGCGCCGCCTCGCCGCCGTGCAGAGCGAGGCCCTCTTCGAGACCGACAGCCTGACCGCCGAGGAATTGCCGGAGCCGGAGGACCCCAACGTCGCAGCCTTGCAGGGTCCGGTCGGTCCCGACCCCGCACTGGATCCCCCGGCGCGCCTTCGCTCCCCCGCACCGGGAAACATCACGCGCCGGTTCGGCGCCGCATTGCCCGGCGGGGGCCGCTCGGCGGGCCTTACGCTGTCGGTGACGCAAAGCGCCCGGGCGATCAGCCCGGCGGCGGGTCGTGTGCAGTACGTGGGCCCTGTGAAAGGCTGGGACGTCATCGTCATATTAAGACTAGTCGGCGGATATCATCTCGTGCTTGCTGGACTTGAGCGCGCGTCCGTCGAGGTCGGTCAGTCCGTATCGGAAGGCCAGCCGCTCGGATTTGCGACCCGGGGTTCCGGCGGGCGCTCTGAGCTTTATCTCGAGGTCCGCGAGCAAGGCTCGCCCGTGGACCCCGGACGGTGGATGGTGGCTGAGAGATAGGCGCGGCGGACGGAATTCCGCCTCGAAAACGACGCGGAAAGCGGCTTGATGGACCGCCTGGACGCCCGCGAACTGGGAGTGGATTGAAGTCGATGAAGACCTACCTGCTGATCGGCGCCTCGGCCTTCGTGCTCGGCGCGGGCTCCATGGCCTATGTGAGCCAGCAGGCGCTGGCGGATTCCCAGCCCCGCGCCAAGACCTACAAGATGCTCGGCCTGTTCGGCGATGTCCTCAACACCGTGGAGACGCAGTATGTCACCGAGGTCGATGACACCAAGCTGATTCAGTCGGCGATCGACGGCATGCTCACATCGCTCGATCCTCATTCCGGCTATCTCAATCCCGAAGATTTCGACGACATGCGCGACCAGACGCGCGGCGAATACGGCGGCCTGGGCATTGAGGTCACCAGCGAGGACGGCGTGGTCAAGGTGATCTCGCCGATGGACGGCACGCCCGCCTTTCGCGCGGGCATCAAGGCCGGCGACTACATCACCTCGGTCAATGGCGAGAGCGTGCTGGGCCTGACGGTGACCGAGGCCGTCAAGCAAATGCGCGGCCGCCCCGGCGAGACCGTGACCCTGACAATCGCCCGCGAGAAGACTGACCCGTTCGACGTCAAGCTGGTGCGCGAGGTGATCAAGCCCAAGTCGGCCACCGCACGGCTGGAAGGCGACTATGGCGTGCTGCGTATCGGCAGCTTCAACGAGAAGACCACCGATGAGGCCGAGGCCGCGTTCGCCGAGCTCAAAGCCAAGAACCCCAAGATGAAGGGGCTGATCCTCGACCTGCGCAACAACCCGGGCGGACTGCTCGATCAGGCGGTGGGGGTCTCCGACCTGTTCCTCGAAGGCGGAGAGATCGTCTCCCAGCGCGGCCGCGATCCACGCGACGTTGAACGCTACAACGCCCGGGGCGGCGACATCACCGGCGGCCTGCCGATCGTAGTTCTGATCAATTCCGGCTCGGCCTCGGCGGCGGAGATCGTCGCCGGCGCCCTGCAGGACCGCAAACGCGCCGAACTGGTGGGCACCACCAGCTTCGGCAAGGGCTCGGTGCAGACCGTGATCCCGCTTCGTGGCGGCGTCGACGGCGCACTCAAGCTGACCACGGCGCGCTACTACACGCCGGCTGGCCGCTCGATCCAGAAGACCGGAATCGAGCCGGACCTTGAAGTCGCGCTCACCCGCGAGGAGGCAGAAGCCATCGCCAAGCGCGCCTTCCAGTTCTCGGAAGCCAGTTTCAAGAACGCGTTGAACGCCGATGAGGGCAAGGTGCGCCGCGGCGCCCATGAACCCGCCGAAGCGCCGCCGGAGAGCTTCGACGAGAAGAAAGACTTCCAGATCAGTCGCGCGACGGATGTGCTGCGTTATGGATCGGTCGCCGCCACGCCCAAGCTGCCCAAGCCTACCTCCAGGGTCGCCGAGATCGTCGGCAAGGCCAAGGTCGCCGAAGCCAAGGCTCCGGCCGCGCCGGTGGCCAAGTAGGGTCAGGAAAGCGCCTCAGTTCGCTTCGCGGCGACCGCCCCAGAGGCAGAGGTGACGACGCGGACTTCCGCTACCCCTCAGGGCGCTGTCGCGGAACGACGGAAGGGTGTCTTGAGCGCCGCCCGCCGTTGACTCCGCTTTCCCCGACTGTATAACCGCGCGCTCTCGCCCGCCGGCCCTCCAGCGGGCGCGCTCCGTTTTGCTGACACTTCAGGTTTCTAAAGGCGCTCACGATGTACGCGGTGATCAAGACCGGCGGGAAGCAGTACCGGGTTCAGCCCGGCGACGTGCTGGTGGTCGAAAAGCTCGACGGCGAACCGGGCGCCACTGTGGCTTTCGGGGACGTGCTGATGCTGGGCGACGGCGAGGCCGTGACCGTCGGCGCGCCGCTGGTTGATGGCGCGTCTGTCGCCGCTACGCTGGTCGAGACCCGGCGCGGTGAGAAGATCA
>NZ_JBILUK010000278.1:0-3915 GCF_044371015.1 Phenylobacterium sp. | reverse complement strand
TTGAAGGATAGAGGGGTTTTACGCCGGCGAGCCTAGTGATCCGCCATGTCGGTCTCGTGACGCTGCCGCGACATTCGAACCGGATCTCAGAAGGCGATCTGGGCTCGTGCCGCGACGGCGTCATAGTCCTGGCTCATGTCCGCGCCGGCGGCGTTGAGCCGGTCGATCTCCACCTGTTGCCAGTGGAGCATCAGGCGCAGGGCGCCATTGAGTTGCCAGTTGACGCCGAGCGTGGTGATCCGCTGCTCGCCGCCCCGTACGCCACCGAGCGGCGTGGCCGCGCCAAGACGCCCGATATTGTAGTTGAGGTCGGTGACAGAATAGCGGGCGGCCAGTTCGAAGGCCCCCCAGGTTCCCTTGGCGAGATCGAAGTTCTGGTTGGGGCGGAAGCCCGAGAATCGCGCGTCTGCCGGATCGTAGGCGCGCCGCTCGCCGGTGATCGCCCAACTGCCCTGAAGATACCAGCCTTCGAACCTGGGATCACCCGAGAGGGCAGGACCGCGGCGGTCGAAGCGGATGCGAGTCCATTCAGCTTCGACCAGCACGGGCCCGGCGGTGACGCCGGCTTCCAGGCCGACGCTGTTCGCGCCGAGCGAGTCGATTGCGCCGGTGTCGACCAACCGGGTCCCATCCACCCGCAACTCGGGTCGATCGCGAAGCTGAAGGGGATAGAGGATTGCGGAGCCCTGGCCGGCGTCGGCGGGTTCCAGAACCCGTTGGACATTGGCGCCCAGATGCGCGCGCCATGTCTGGTTCATGTAAGGCGAGATCGCGACGCGGCCGATCATGGCGACCTGCTCGTCAAACGGCTGGGCGGTTGCGCCGCCAGCAGAGGAAATGGTCGAGATCGTGCCGCCAGTGAGCGCGCCGTGCGCGAACCAACCGGCGCCGGGGCCATCCTTGTCGGCGCCCAGGACGCCAGCGCCTGACACCGCCAGGCCGACCCTGGCGTTGCCTGCGGCGAGCGTGCGGTTCAGGTGGGAAGGTGAGGGTCGTTCCAGGAAGGCCATCTGACTTGTCGACACGGAGGCCGCGAGGCCGGCGTTCTGTTCCCAGGCCCCCAACTTGACCCTCAGCGGTTTGAGGCCCGTGTAGGTGACCGAGGCCTCGTAGAGCCGGCCCGGGTCGTCGGTTCCCGATCCACCGAAATCATAGGTGATGTTGTAGTCGAAGTCGCCGAACAGGCGGCCTTCCATCCCCAGGCGGGCCCGCCGGAAATTGGTTCCGCTATTGAGATCGCGGGCGGTTACGGCGGCCGGCAGGGCGTCATCCTGGAAGTAGCGCCCGGCGTCGAGCTGGATATACGACCGGAACGCGGCGCTGAACTTCCCGTCCGCGCTGGTCAGGGTGGGTCGGCCGTTGGCAAGGCTGGCGGTCGCCGAGGTGGGCGCTGGCGGCTTGGGAGGGGTCTTCAGCGTGATGATTTCGGCGCTGGCGGCGGTCTGCGCGGAGCGAATCTCCGCCAGTTGGCTGAACAGGCCGTCCAACTGGCGCTGCATGGCCTCGATGCGGGCGTCGCGTCCGGCCTCCGCCTTCATCTGAGCGAGCTCGGCGCGCATGGCTTCGAGCTCGCGCTGCATGGCCTCAAGTCGAGAGTCCGCCGGAGCCGCCAAGGCCGGCGTCGCGGCCAGGGTGGAAAGGGCCGCAAGCGCCAGGACGGATCGGCTCGAGTGCAGCATAAGGCCTCTCTGTCGGAACATCCGTTGGCCCCGCGATTTGGGGTTCGTGTGGCCCGGTTCAATGGCGGCGTCTGGGGCGGGGCACAACCAGGATTCGACCCGGAATGTCACCTAACTGTCATAAAACTGTGGTCAAAGCCGCGCCCAAGGACGCGCGGCTGTCGCGCGCTCCCACCTGTCATCAAAGCTTCGCGACCGCCCTCTAGGGACCCTTTGCTGGGGTTCCGAGCGAGCCGTGAACCCATCGCGTTGGAGCGATCATGTACGGACGGACTGTGATTGGCGTGGCGACGGTCGCGCTGGCGCTGGCGGGCTGCACGCAGGGCCAGGACAAGGCCGGCACGGCGGCGTCCGGCGCGGTGCTGCTGATGGACGGATCGAGCACAGTCTATCCGATCTCGGAAGCGCTGGGCGAAGAGTTCCAGAAGAGCTCGGGCACCCGGGTCACGGTCGGCCTCTCGGGCACCGGCGGCGGCTTCAAGAAGTTCTGCCGCGGCGAGATCGACGTCGCCAGCGCCTCGCGTCCGATCAAGGAAGAAGAGATCAAGGCCTGCGCAGATGCGGGCATTGAGTTCATCGAACTGCCTGTGGCGCTGGACGCTCTCGCGGTGGTGGTGAACCCGAGCAACACCTTCGCCGACTGCCTGACGGTGCCGGAACTCAAGAAGCTCTGGGAGCCGGCCGCTCAGGGCAAGGTCACGTCCTGGCGTCAGGTGCGCGCGAGCTTCCCGGACCAGCCGATCAAGCTGTTCGGCGCGGGCACCGATTCCGGCACGTTCGACTACTTCACCAAGGCGGTGAACGGTGAGGAGGGCGCCTCGCGAGGCGACTATACGGCTACCGAGGATGACAACGTCACGGTCAAGGGCGTGGCGGGCGACAACGGCGCGCTCGGCTATATGGGCCTCGCCTACTACAGCCAGAACCAGGGCGCCGTTCGATCGGTCCCGATCCGTCAGGCGGATGGAAAGTGTGTCTCTCCCTCTGTGGAGACGGCGCGCGACGCGACGTATCAGCCACTCTCGCGGCCGCGTTTCTATTACATCAACAAGAAGCACGCCGATGAGAAGCCGCACGTGGCGGCCTTCATCAACTTCGCCTTCGACGGCACGCACAGCGAGGCCCTTGTGAAGGAAGTCGGTTACGTCCCGCTGCCGCAGCAGGCCTATACCCTGGCCCGCGCGAAATTCGCCGCGCGCAAGACCGGCACCTTCTTCGCCGGCGGCTCTAAGGTGGGCGTGACGACGGAGGAATTGCTGGCCGACGCGGCGGTCAAGTAGTCGCCGCCCATGACCCCCGGCGCGGAGATCTCGGAATACGAGGCGCTTAAGGCGAACCCGTTCCTGCGTCGGGCGAGGCTGCTGGCGACGGTCATGCAGGGCATTCTATTCGCCTGTGCGGCGCTCTCAGTGTTCATCACGGCGGCCATTGTCTGGGTGCTGGTGACCGAGTCGCTCCCGTTCTTCCGGGCGGTGCCGCTCTGGACGTTTCTGACGGACACAGAGTGGACGCCGGTGTTCACGGAAGCGCGATACGGAATTCTGCCGCTGCTGAGCGCCACCTTCTGGGCGGCGGGAATCGCCATGCTGGTGGCGACGCCGCTTGGTCTGGTGCTTTCGATCTACCTCAGTGAGTTCGCACCCGCCTCGGTGCGCGAGGCGATGAAGCCGGTGCTGGAGATGCTGGCGGCCGTGCCGACGGTGGTGTTCGGCTACTTCGCGCTGCTGTTCCTCACGCCGCTGGCCAAACAGTTCATTCCCGGACTTTCGGGCTTCAACCTGCTGATCCCGGGTCTGGTGCTGGGCGTCATGATCCTGCCCTATGTGGTCTCGATCAGCGAGGACGCCATGCGCGCGGTGCCCATGTCGCTCCGCGAAGGGGCCTTCGCGATCGGCATGAGCCGGGTCCAGATGGCGACCATGGTGATCATTCCGGGCGCGTTCTCCGGCATCACGGCGGCCTACCTGCTGGGCTTCGCCCGGGCGGTGGGCGAGACCATGGTGGTGGCCATCGCCGCCGGGCAGAACCCCAACCTGACCTCCGACCCGCGTGAGGGCGCCGCCACCATCACCGCCTATATCGTGCAGATGAGCCTGGGCGACCTCCCGCACGGATCTCTGCCCTACGCGACGATCTTCGCGGCCGGCCTGACGCTGTTCGTGATCACGCTGATCTTCAATCTGCTGGGCTTCTGGCTGCGCCGGCGCTTCCGGGAGGCCTACTAGATGGCTGCCAT
>NZ_JBILUK010000068.1:0-14110 GCF_044371015.1 Phenylobacterium sp. | reverse complement strand
CCCACATAGTTCGTGAGCGCCTGGATCGAGAGATCGATGCCGTGGTTCAGCGGCTTGAACAGGAAGCCCGCGCCCCAGGTGTTGTCGATGGCGGTCAGGATGCCCCGCGCCCGCGCCAGCTCCGCGACCCGTGGCGCGTCCTGCATCTCGAACGAGAGCGAGCCGGGCGATTCCATGAGAATCAGCCGCACGGCGTCCGACGCCGCCCCGACGAACGTCTCCGGCGTCAGGCGCGGGTCCACATAGGTGGTCGTGACCCCATAGCGCGCCAGCACGCGATCGCAGAACCGGCGGACCGGCTTGTAGATGTTGTCGACCACCAGGATTTCGTCGCCGGCCTTGAGGACGGCCAGGAGCGCCCCGGCGATGGCGGCCACGCCGGAGGGATAGAGCGTCACGCCCGCCGCACCCTCCATATCAGCCAGGGCGCTCTGCAGAGCCGCCTGGGCGGACAGGCCGGTGCGGCCATAGGTGATCCGCGCCTCATCGTCATAGAGCGACGCCGCGTCGGGCAGGAGCACCGTCGAGCCCTTCTGGATCGGCGGTCCGACGGTGCGGGCGGTGAGCCCTGCGGGCAATGGCGTGTGGATCAGGCGGGTCGCATCGGACATCCGGGGTTGCGGGCCTCCCGCCGCGCTGGTGAAAGTGGTTTCCCCTTAGACCGTCTCGCCTTCGCCCGTTCAAGGAGCGCCGATGATCCGCCGACTTGCGGTTGTGAGCCTTTCGCTTCTCGCGACCGCCTGCGGCCAGCCTACGCCCGCGCCGGAGCCCAAGGCCGCCTTGCCCGCAACGGCGGCCGCGCCCAGCGGCCAACCGAGCTATCGCGCCGCCGTGAGCGAGACCCTGATCGCGGTGCGGGAACGCGGCGTTCTGCGCTGCGGCGTGCATCCGGGCCTGCCGGGGTTCGCCCTCAAGGACGCGCGGACTGAGTGGCGGGGCTTCGACGTCGACACCTGCCGCGCCGTCGCGGCGGCCACGCTGGGGGACAAGACCAAGGTCGCCTTCGTCGTGGTGGGCGGCGCGGATCGCTTCGGTCCGATCCAGCGCGGCGAGATCGACATCCTGGCCCGCAATACATCCGCCACCTTCGCGCGCTCGGCCGGACTGGGCGTGAGCTTCCCGGTGATCACCTATCACGACGGCCAGGGGTTCCTCGTCGCCCGCGCGCTGGGGATGAACAGCGCCGAGGAGCTCGGCGGCGCGCGCATATGCGTTCAGGCGGGTACGGTCAGCGAAGGAAATCTGGCCGATTATTTCCGGACCCGCGGCATGACCTATCGGCCCGTGGTGACCAAGACCGAGGCGGAGGCGCGCGCCGCCTATGAGGCTGAGCGCTGCGACGCCTTTACAGCGGATATCTCGGCTCTGGCCGCGTCGCGCTCGGTGATGCGCAACCCGGGCGCGCACGTCATCCTGCCGGATGTCGTCTCCAAGGAGCCTCTCGGCCCCGTCGTGCGCCAGGACGATCCGGTCTGGGCGGAGATCGTACGCTCGACCGTCAACGCAACCCTTCTGGCCGAGGAGTTGGGCGTCACCTCCAGGACCGTCGAACAGGCCCGCGAGACCGCGACCGATCCGGAGACCCGCCGACTGCTCGGCGTCGAAGGCGATCTCGGAAAGCTTCTGGGGCTCTCACCCGACTGGGCCTATCAGGTGATCCGTCAGGTCGGCGCCTATCACGAGATCTTCCGCCGGGACCTTGGCGAGGATTCCGCGCTCAGACTGGAGCGAGGCCTCAACGCCCAGTGGAACGCGCCGAAGCCGGGGTTGATGTACGCGGTTCCGATGCGGTGACGCGGCCGTTCTGACGGCGTCGCCGTCACGTGCATCGGAGGAAAAGAACCCGAGGGCGCGGCTGCCGGAAGGGACTACAGATCCATCACCATCGCGCATCGGTCCTTCAGGCCGCGCGATGTCTCGTTGGCCAGGGCCTGCTGCACATCCTCGGCAGCCTCTGCCGCCGGCCAACCCCTGAATCCGAAGCGGGCGTAGTAGGGGGCGTTCCAGGGAATGCTGCGGAAGGTCGTCAGACTCAGGCGGGCGAGTCCCCGCGCAAGAGCCTCCGCCTTCGCGTGCGCCAGCAGCCTTCGGCCAAGCCCGAGCCCCTGGCGATCCTGGCGGACATCGAGCTCGTCGATGTGCAGACGGTCCCCCGCGATCCGCGCGGCCAGAAAGGCCACCGCCTCGCCGGCGTCGTCGACAACCCACAGCAAGCCGGTCTCAAGATGCGGCCTGTAGGCCTCGGCTGGAGCGACGGCTGTGAGCAGCTCCGGCGGTATGTCCCGCCCGACGAACTTCTGGGCGGCGGAGAGCTCGATCAGCGGCAGGGCCGTAAGGTCGGTCTCTTGGGCGGGGCGAATGTCGATGGATCAGGCTCCGGTGACGACCGGGGCGTCGGCGCGGCCGCCCCATTCGGTCCACGACCCGTCATAAACCGCCACGTCGTCCCGGCCCAGGCGGGCCAGCGCGAGCGCAAGCACCGCGGCGGTGACGCCCGAGCCACAGGTGGTGATGATCGGCCGGGCGAGGTCGACACCTGCAAACACCTCGGCAAGGGCCTCGCGCGACTTCAAGGTTCCATCCGGAGCGACCACCAGATTGAAGGGCACGTTGAGCGCGCCCGGCATGTGGCCAGACCGCAGACCCGCGCGCGGCTCCGGCGTCTCGCCTCGGAAACGCGGTGCGGAACGGGCATCCACAACCTGGGCCGAGCCCTCGGCAAGCACATCCCGCACGCGCTCAAGATCGACCACCAGAGACGGTATCGGCCGGGCCGCCACAGTCGCGGCCGCAGGCGCCGTCTCTGCGGTCTCCATGCCGCCGCCGGCCGCGCGCCAGGCGGGCAGGCCGCCGTCGAGCACGAACACCCTGGCGTAACCCATCACCCGAAGCGTCCACCAAACCCGCGGCGCCGACCAAAGGCCGTGGGCGTCGTAGACGACCACCGTCATGGCCGGGTCCAGGCCCAAGGCGCCCGCCGCCTCGGCGAACACCTCCGGAGCCGGCAGCATGTGCGGCAGGTCGGTGGTGAGGTCGGCGATGGCGTTGATGTCGAAGAATACCGCGCCGGGGATATGCCCGGCGGTGTAGAAATCCCGGCCATGACCCGGCTGGCCCAGGAGCGGGAGGGTTGCGTCGACGATCCGCAGGTCCGCCGCGCCAAGGCGATCCTTCAGCCAGTCGGCGCTGACCATGGGGTCGCTCATGCCTGTTCCATCCAGGTCGGAACCGGCAAGCCCTTCTCGCGCAGGAAGGCCGGATTGAAGATCTTGGACTGATACCTCTGCCCCTGGTCGCATAGCAGGGTCACGATGGTGTGGCCGGGACCAAGCTCGCGGGCCATGCGGATGGCGCCGGCGACATTGATGCCGGTCGATCCGCCCATCACCAGGCCTTCGTGCTCATGCAGATCAAAGATCGTCGTCAGCATCTCCTCGTCGGAGATCCGCCAGGCTTGATCCACGGTCAGGCCTTCCAGATTGGCGGTGATCCGGCCCTGGCCGATGCCCTCGGAGATCGACGAGCCCTCAGCCTTCAGTTCACCGGTGGTGTAGTAGCTGTGCAGCGCCGCGCCATGGGGGTCGGCCAGCCCGATCTTGATGTCCGGCTTCCGCGAACGGAGCGCCTGGGCGACGCCCGCCAGAGTCCCGCCCGACCCCACCGCGCACACGAAGCCATCGATCTCGCCGCCCGTCTGCGCCCAGATCTCCGGGCCGGTGCTGTCGATGTGGGCCTGACGGTTGGCGACATTGTCGAACTGGTTGGCCCACACCGCCCCGTGCGGTTCCTTGGCGTCCAGCTCGGCGGCCAGCCGGCCGGAGTACTTCACGTAGTTCATTTCATTGGCGTAGGGGACCGCGTCCACCTCCACCAATTCCGCGCCGCAGAGACGGATGGCGTCCTTTTTCTCCTGGCTCTGGGTGCGGGGGATGACGATGGTGCAGGCGTACCCCAGCGTCTTGGCGACCATGGCCAGTCCGATACCGGTATTTCCCGCCGTGCCCTCGACGATCCGCCCGCCGGGTTTGAGGCGACCGGCGCGCTCGTGGTCCCGCACCATCCAAAGGGCGGCCCGATCCTTCACCGACTGGCCGGGATTCATGAACTCCGCCTTCGCCAGGATCTCACAGCCTGTGAGTTCGCTGGCATGGCGCAGTCGCAGCAGCGGCGTGTTGCCGATCAGGTCGAGGATGGAGGCGGCGGCGGGCATTCTCACCTGTTTAGGCAAAGCGCGCTTTGCCGACCAGTGGTCTCAGACCCGCACCAGGTTCAACTGCACCACGTCGGTCCGCTGGGTGCGGAAGCCCGCCTCGCAGTAGCTCAGATAGAACCGCCACAGTTTCCGGAAGCGCTCGTCGAATCCGAGGCGCCGGATTTCGTCCCAGGCCGCCTCAAAGCGGGTCCCCCACTCAGCGAGGGTATCGGCATAGGAAACACCGAACCGGGAAATCGCGCCCCAGCCGAGCCCGGCCCGGTCGGTCGCGGCGCGCAGCCGCTCCTCCGAAGGCAGCATCCCGCCTGGGAAGATGTACTTCTGGATGAAGTCCGGCGTGCGCCGATAGTGATCGAACAGCTCCTCGCGAATGGTGATAATCTGGAGGCCGGCCTGGCCGCCCGGCTTCAGGCTGTCGCGAACCTTGTCGAAATAGGTCGGCCAGTAGCGCTCGCCCACCGCCTCGAACATCTCGATGGACGCGACACGATCATAGCGACCTTCGATGTCGCGATAGTCGACCAGCCGGATATCCGCCCGCTCATTGAGGCCCTGGCGGAAAATGCGTTCCTTGGCGAAGCGGAACTGCTCCTCGGAGATGGTTATGGCCGTGACCTTGGCGCCCACGTCCTTGGCCGCGAACTCGGCGAACCCGCCCCAGCCGCAGCCGATCTCCAGCACGTGGTGGTCCGGGTGCAGCGCCATGGCCTCGCAGAGGGTGCGATACTTGCGCTGCTGGGCTTCCAGGAGCGCCTCGCCACGGTGTTCGAACCGGGCGGCGGAGTAGGTCATCGTCGGGTCTAGCCAGCGAGAGTAGAAAGCGTTGCCCAGGTCATAGTGGGCGTGGATGTTCTTCTTGGAGCCTTCCCGCGTGTTCCCCCGGATTGCGTGCTGGATGAGGTTCAACGCCGCCATGAACGGGTTGCCGAACGCCACCTTCTCAAAGCGGGCGAAGTTCGACGCCAGCACCTCCAGCAGAGCCGAGAGGTCAGGCGTGTCCCATTCCCCGGCCATATAGCCTTCGCCGAAACCGATCGTGCCGTTGGAGATCGTCCGCTTGATGAAGTCGTAGTCACGGATGATCAGGCGTGCCTCGGCGCCCGGCTCGGCGCCCTCCAGGCGGAGTTCGCGGCCGTCCGGCAACACGAAGGTCATTGTACCCACCGCCCAGTTGCGGATCATCGTCCGCGCGGCGGTGCGGAAGGTCAGCGGCGTTCCATGCAGGGCCGCCGCGGCCGTACCGTTGATCATTCAGGGGTCCCCAAACACAAGCGGAGGATAAACAGCGCGTGGAGGGTTTACGGTCAAGGTGGACAATCGGACGCTCGCAAGAGACTTGAGGCGCGCGCCGGTCCGGGCCATCAGGATGTATGCCGCGCCTGACCCTTGATCGCTGGAACCTCGCCATCGGCGACGACGCACCGCTGTTGATCATCGCCGGCCTCAATGTGCTGGAAGATGTGGGGCTGGCGCTCGAAACCGGCCGCGAGCTCAAGACCGCCTGCACAGAGGCCGGGCTGCCGTTTGTTTTCAAAGCCAGCTTCGACAAGGCCAATCGTTCGTCCATCGACAGCTATCGCGGGCCCGGGCTTGAGGTCGGCCTGGCCATGCTCACTCGGATCAAGGACGTGCTGGACGTCCCGATCTGCACCGACCTGCACGAGATCGCCCAGGCCGAACCGGTCGCCAACGTCGCCGACGTCGTGCAGATCCCAGCCTTCCTCTGCCGGCAGACGGACCTCGTGGTGGCGACGGCGCGGGCGACGACCGCCAGGGCAGGCTGGCTGCACGTCAAGAAAGGGCAGTTTCTGGCGCCCTGGGACACCCGCGCCATTCTCGACAAGATCACGCAGGCGGCGCCGGAAGCCCAGACCATCCTCTGTGAGCGCGGCGCCTCGTTCGGGTACAACAATCTCATTGTCGACATGCTGGGCATTCCGCGAATGCGCGATCTGGGCGCCCCTGTGACCATCGACGCCACCCATGCCGTCCAGCTTCCCGGCGCCGACCCGCGCAGCAACAGCGTGGCCACCGGGGGGCGGCGGGAAGGCGTGCCGGTGATCGCCCGCGCCGCCGTGGCGGCCGGAGCCGACGGCGTTTTCCTTGAGTTCCATCCCGACCCGGACCGGGCCCTCTGCGATGGACCCAGCGCCTTGCCCCTGGCGGAGGCCCGGACGCTGCTGAGGTCGCTTGCGGCGGTGCGCGCGGCGGTGCGCCCCGCTTGACCGTCCCGCCAACGCGCCGCAGAGGCTAGGCCCATGGATCTCGCCGCCCTCCAGGCGCTGCTATCGACCCTGCCGGGCCGCCGCGTCGCCTGCATCGGCGACGTGATGGTCGACCGGTTTGTCTATGGTTCGGTGAGCCGCATATCGGCCGAGGCGCCGATCCCCGTGCTGGCGCGGGACCACGAGACCACCATGCTGGGCGCGGCCGGCAATGTGGCGCGCAACATCGCGGCCCTCGGCGGCAGCGTGGCCCTTGTCGGCGTGATCGGCGGGGACGCGGAGGGACATGAGACGCTGCGGCTGGTCGGCGCGGAGGAACCCGCCATCGAGGGTTACCTCGTCGTCGATCCCGATCGGCCGACGACGCTCAAGACTCGCTTCGTCTCCGGCGGACAGCAGTTGCTGCGCGTCGATCTCGAGGCCGCCCGGCCGGTCGCGGGCGACATCGAGGAGCGCCTGATTCGCACCCTGCGCGACGCGGGCCGGGGCGCAGGCGTCATTCTGGTCTCCGACTACGGCAAGGGCGTGGTCACGGAGGCGGTGATGGCGGCGGTTCGCGAGGCCGCCCTGGAAACCGGCGCAAAGGTGGTGGTCGACTCCAAAGCCCGCTCCTTCGCCCGCTACGGCGCCGTCGACATCATCAAGCCCAACGCCGCCGAGTTGGCCTATGCGACCGAACTGCCGGCCGAAACGGACGCCCAGATGGAAGCGGCCATCGCGCGCGCCTTCGAGCTCTGCGCCGCGGGCGGCATCGTGGTCACACGGGCCTCGAAAGGCGTGTCCCTGGGGCTTCGGGGCCAGCCTGTTCGCCATTTTCGCACCAGCCCGCGCGAAGTGTTCGACGCCTCCGGGGCCGGGGACACCACGCTTGCCGCCCTGGGCCTGGCCCTGGCCGCCGATGCGTCTGTCGAAGACGCCATCGCCTTCGCCCAGGCCGCTTCAGGCGTCGCAGTCGGCAAGGCGGGCACGGCCACGGTTTCACCCACCGAACTGACTCACGCCGCCCTCTCGGCCCATACGGCCCACGCCGAGGGCAAGGTGGCGACGCCGGAACACATGGCGGAGATCGCGGCCGGCTGGCGCGCCCAGGGCCTGAAGGTCGGCTTCACCAACGGCTGCTTCGATATTCTCCACAAGGGCCACGTGGCCTATCTCGCCGAGGCGCGCGCCTGGTGCGATCGACTGATCGTGGCGGTGAACACCGACGCCTCGGTCCGGGCCCTGAAGGGGGAGGGGCGGCCGGTCAACGATCTGGAGAGCCGCGCCCTCGTGCTGGCCGGCCTCTCCAGCGTCGATCTGGTCACCGCCTTCGCCGCGCCGACGCCGGTCGACCTGATCGCCGCCGCCCGGCCGGACGTGCTGATCAAGGGCGCCGACTATGCTGAGCACGAGGTGGTCGGCCACGAGCTGGTCAAGTCCTGGGGCGGCGAAGTGAAGCTGGCGCGGATTGTCGACGGGTACTCCACCACCGCCGCCATAGCCCGGATGACGGAGGGCCCGCGGGCATGAGCCGCAGGATCGTGTTTGTCACCGGCGGCGCCGGTTTCATCGGCTCCAACATCGCCGCGCGGTTCGCCGAGGATCGCGATCTCGATGTCGTCGTCTGTGACCGCCTTCGCGAGGCTGACACCGGCAAGTGGCGCAACATCGCCAAGCACCCGATCGGCGATTTCGTGGCGCCCGAGGCCATGTTCGACTGGCTGGAAACGCGCTGGCGCGACATCGAGCTGGTGGTCCACATGGCCGCGGTCTCCTCGACCACCGAGCCGGACGCGGACAAGATCGTCCATGCCAACTTCACCCTGAGCCGGGACCTCTACCGCTGGTGCGCCGACCACCAGCGGCGATTGGTTTACGCCTCATCGGCCGCAACCTATGGCGCGGGCGAACACGGCTTCGATGACGATAACGACTTTGAGGCCCTGGCGCGGCTGCGGCCCCTCAACACCTACGGTTGGTCAAAGGCGCTGTTCGACCTCTTCGCAGCCCGGCAGGCGGCGCGCGACTATGCGCCGCCCCAATGGGTGGGGCTGAAGTTCTTCAACGTCTACGGGCCCAACGAAGCGCACAAAGGCGCGATGCGCTCCGTGGCTTCACAGATCTGGCCGAAGGTGCGGGACGGCCAGAGCGTGCAGCTGTTCAAGAGCTATCGCGCCGACGTGCCCGACGGCGGACAGCGGCGCGACTTCGTCTATGTGCGCGATGCCGCGGACGTCGCTCGCTGGCTGTTCGACAACCCGGATGTGAGCGGCGTCTTCAATCTCGGCAGCGGTCAGGCCCGCAGCTTCGCCGAGATGGCGGGCCAGGTGTTCCAGGCGGCCGGACGCCCGCCCGAGATCGATTACGCCCCCATGCCCTCGGAGATCCGCGACAAGTACCAATACTTCACCGAGGCTCCCATGGCCCGGCTCAGGGCGGCTGGCTACGCGGCGCCGCTCACATCGCTGGAGGACGGCATCGCCGACTATGTCGGCCGCTATCTGAGCCAGCCCGACCCCTATCGCTGAGATGGCGCGTCGGCGCCGGGGCAGGGGACTCGCGTGGGCGTTGGCCGGCCTCGGAAGCGCGCTGGGCGTTCTGGTGTTCGGCGTCGTGCTGTTCTGGGGCGATCTGGTCTCCAGCGCGCTCGATCCGCAGGTGCCCTTCCAGACCTACACCCCGCCCACGGCGCCCGACTATGCAACCCCCGCGGCCTGGCATCTGCTTCCCGCCGGGCCGGCCCAAACCGGTGACGCCGACATCTTCTTCATTCCGCCCACCACCTATGACGGCGGGGCCAACTGGAACGCGCGGCTCAACTCGACTCGCACGAACCGCCAGTTCGAGTTGGTCATGGCGCCCAACTACGTGGGGCCCTTTGTCAGCGTCGGCCGCGTGTTCGCCCCGCGCTACCGGCAGGCGAGCCTCTACAGCCTGACGACGCTGCGCGAGGACGCCCGCGAGGCGCGTCGCTTCGCCTACGGCGACATCCGCGAGGCGTTCCGCCGCTATCTCGCAAAGGACAACGACGGTCGACCCTTTGTGCTGGTCGGTGTGGAGCAGGGGGGTACGCTGGGTTGGCGCCTGCTGGCCGACGAGATCGCGCCGTATCCGACGATCCGGCAGAGACTCGTCGCCGCCTATCTCATTGAAACCATCACGCCGGCCGACAACCCGCCGGTCCCGCCGTGTACGGCGCAGGCGCAGGCCGGCTGCCTCGCCGCCTGGGCGCGGGTGGGGGAAGGCGCCATCGACGACGGCCGCCGGATTCTGGACCGGGCCCTGGTCTGGGGCCCCTCCGGCGAGTTGGAGAACCTCGCGCCCCGCGCCGCGCTCTGCTTCAACCCGATCCTGGGCGCCGTCACCGACGCGACCGCGCCCGAGCGCCTGCACCTGGGCGCCGCCAACGCCACGGGCCTGGAGTGGGGCGCCCGGCCCGCCTTCATGACCCGCCAGGTCAGCGCCCGCTGCGACGGCGGCCTGCTCAAGGTGAGCCGCCCCCGCTCCGCCTCGCTGCAACAACGCGGCAACTGGGCGGATCGCCGGAAAGCCCCCGGTTTCAATCTCTTCTACGCTGATCTTGAAGCCGATGCGAAGCGCAGGCTGGCGGTGTGGCGGGGCCAGACACCCTAGCGGTCGCCCCCCTTCTTCGTCCTCGCCCTCCCGGGGACGGGGACCCCGCGAAGCAGGGTGGAGGGGGGACAGTTTACGCGCGCCGCTTGACCCAGCGCCCGCCTCGTGGCGGGTTCCGGACAAACAGGAGACGCCAATGCCCAACCGCCAGATCGTGCTCGACCGCCTGCCCAACGCAGACCGGCTGGCCGCGGACCACTTCGCGCTCAATGTCGCCGAGATTCCGACGCCGGGCGCGGGCGAGGTGCTGTTGAAGACGCGCTACATCTCACTCGACGCCGCCAATCGCGCGTGGATGCAGGGGGCCACCTATCGCTCGGCGCTTAACGCGGGTCAGGTGATGGCCGGCGGCGGACTCTCCGAAGTGGTGCAGTCCAATGTCGAGCATCTGAAGCCGGGTGATCTGGTCTTCGCCGACGCCGGCTGGCAGGAATACGCCGTGCTGCCGGGCAGGGGGCTGCAGGCGCTGCCTGACCTCAAACCCGAAACCCACCTTCTCAGCGTCTACGGCATCGCGGGCCTGACGGCCTATTTCGGGCTTCTGAAATGCGGCGAGCCGCGCCCGGGGGAAACCGTGGTGGTGTCAGCCGCCGCGGGCTCGGTGGGCTCGATCGTCGGCCAGATCGCCAAGATCAAGGGCTGCCGGGTCGTGGGCATCGCGGGCGGTGAGGCCAAGGGCCGCTGGCTCACCGACGAACTCGGCTTTGACGCCGCGGTCGACTACAAGGCGCCGGACTTCAAGCGGCAGCTTCGCGCCGCCGTGCCGGACGGCATCGACGTGTTTTTCGATAACACCGGCGGCGATGTCTTCGAGGCCTGCCTGTTCGCCATGCGCAACCACGGCCGGATCGCCTGCTGCGGCGCCGTCTCGCAATACGACGGCGGCCCGCCGCCGCATGGACCGCGCGGAGTCCCGGGCCTGATCGTCACCAAGCGCCTCAACCTGCGCGGCTTCGTGGTGATGGATTACGCCGCCGAGAACGATCAGGCCCTGGCCGACCTGCAGAGCTGGGTCGCTGACGGCCGGCTCAAGGTGAAGGAAGACGTGATCGACGGCCTGGAGAACCTGCCGAGCGCGTTGATTGGGCTGCTGGCGGGCGAGAACCTCGGGAAGCGTATGGTGCGGGTGTGAGGCGGAGCGCCGCCAGGCTGAGGGGCTGAGCCGACACCAGGATTCCTCCCGATCCGAAGGCCAGGGAGGGCGGCCTGATCGAGGGTCAGGCGATAGGCGCAAGCCTCTTCTGCCGTATCCGGTCTTCGCCTAAGGAAGATTATCGGAAATTATACCAGCCTTATCCCGGAGACGAGCTCCCGAAGCACCTTCAGGAAAAACTCCGGCTCCAGCGCCTTCACCCGCGCCTCCAGCGTCTCCGCCGTATCACCGGCCTCAACCGCCACGGTCCGTCGGGCGATCTCCGGTCCGTGATCATAGATCGCGTCCACGCCGTGCACCACGATCGCCGTCTCGCGCAGGCCCGCCGCGATCACCGCGCGATGCACCGCGGCGCCGTACATCCCTTCACCACCGAACGCCGGCAGCGGACCCGGATGGATGTTGAGGATGCGCCCCTCGTAAGCCTTGAGCGTCATCGGCCCCAGACGGCGCAGATAGCCCGAGAGAATCACCAGCTCGACGCCATGATCCGCCAGCGCCTCGGCCAGGCGCGCATCGGCGGCGTCCGCATCCGGCAAGGTCGGGATATGGAGCGCTGGCGCGCCGGCCTCCCGGGCCCACCCAAGGGCCTCGGACTCCCGACGATTGGAGACCAGCAGTCGCGCCTCGGCGTCCAATGTCCCGGCCCCGATCGCGTTAACCATGGCGCGGGCGGAAGACCCCGCGCCTGATGCGAGGAAACCCAATCTAAGTGGCTTTGCCAGCCTCATAAATCCGCTTCCAGCTCATGTATCACTTCTATTCCGTCGTAGGCGGGTTCCACGCCCGCTGGCAGCTCTCGGATCAGGGTCTGATAGTCCAGGTCGATGTGCAGGTTGGTGAGGATCGCCCGCTTGGGCTTGACCCGATCGATCCACTCCAGCGCCAGGTCGAGGTGCGCGTGGGTGGGATGCGGCCGGCGTCGCAACGCATCCACGATCCAGACGTCCAGGCCCTCCAGCGCCGCAAAGGCCGCCTCGTCCAGCCCCACCACATCGCTCGAATAGGCCACGTTTCCAAACCGGTAGCCGACCGAGCGCACGCCGCCGTGATCCTGATCGAAGGTCACCACCGGAATCACCCCCGAAGGTCCGCTCACCTGCCAATGCGCCCCGTGGTCCGGCAGCCGATGCCGCGTGCAGATGGCCGGATAACCGCCCTCGGCCTCGAACAGATAGCCGAAGCGGCGCAGCATGGTGGCCTCGGTCGCGGCGTCCATCCAGCAGGGAACCCTGGCGCGCTGGCGCAGGAAGAAGGCGCGCACGTCGTCGATGCCGTGCACCTGGTCGGCGTGATCGTGGGTCAGCAGGATCGCATCCAGCCGCCGCATCCCCGCCCTCACCGCCTGCTGCCGGAACTCCGGGCTCGCATCGACCAGCACGGTGGTCTCGGCCTCGGGGCTCTCCCCGACTCGCCGCACCAGGATCGAGCAGCGCGTGCGCGTGTTTCGCGGCTCCGCCGGATCGCAGTCGCCCCACTCGCCGTCGGCGCGCGGGACCCCGCCGGACGAGCCGCAGCCCAGGATGGTGATCTGAAGTTTGCCGCTCATGGCCGGGGGATTCGGTCGAAGAGGTTGAAGAAGGCGTCGGTCGTCCGCGTCTCGGCCTCGTCGCGCGACCAGCCACGCACCTCGGCGAGTTTTTCCAGCACATGACCGACGAAGGCGGGCTCATTGCGCCGCCCGCGATGCGGAACCGGCGCCAGATAGGGGCAGTCGGTCTCGATGATGATCCGGTCGCCCGGCATCTCGCGAATCACCGCGCGCACATCCCCGGCGGCCTTGAAGGTGGCGATGCCGGAAACGCTGAACCAGGCGCCCAGTTCGGCGCAGCGCCGCGCCAGCTCCGAGCCCGAAGTGTAGCAGTGCATCAGGATGCGAAACGGCCCCGCGGCATGCTCTTCCGCCAGGATCGCGCCCATCACCTCGTCCGCCTCTCGGGTATGCACCACCAGCGGCAGCCCGGTCGCCCGCGCCGCTGCGCAATGGGCGCGGAACACCCGCGCCTGGATGTCGCGAGGGCTGAGGTCATAGTGGAAGTCGAGCCCGCACTCCCCGATGCCGACCACACGCGGATCGGCGGCCAGCGCGATCAGGGTTTCCGGCGAGAGGTCAGGGGCCTCCTTGGCCTCGTGCGGATGGGTTCCGACCGTGCACCAGATGTCCGGCGCCTCGGCCACCGCGCGACAGGCGGCGTAGTTCGAAACCCGATCGCAGATATTGACCATCAGGCCGACGCCCGCCGCCCGGGCGCGATCAATCACAGCCTCGCGATCATCGTCGAACTGCGGCGCGTGGAGGTTGACGTGGCTGTCAATCAGCATGGAGGTCTCAGGCGCGAGCCGCCTGGCGGAGCTCTTGCAGCGCGGTGAAAAAGGCGTCGGCGCGGTCGAGATTCACGCTCTCGGCCTCGCGTGGGATGCGTTGCAGGCTCTCCCATGCCGCCGCCCAGGGATCAAGCCGCCCCTCGCCGACAGCCGCGCCCGAGCGCGCCCGCTCATGCACCCGCGCCGCGAGCCGGGAGAACAGCAGGGCGAAACGCTCAGCCCCCTCCCCGCCCCGGAACGTCTCGGCCAGGGCCAGGGCGCGGACCGGGTCGACCGCCGGGAGCGCGGCGATCAGCTCCCGCGCCGCGGCGTCCACCTCAAGCGCCTGACCCGCGGCCAGGCTCCAGGCCCGTCCCGGCGCGCCGCCGGCCATTTCGGCCAGCACCATGGCGGTCTCGCCGTCGACGCCCGCGCGGCCGCGCACAAAGGCCGCCGCCGTCTCCAGATCCAAGGCGAGGAACGCCAGCCTGCGACACCGCGAGCGGATCGTCGGCAACAGCCGCCCGGGCGCGTGACAGACCATCAGCAGCACGCCACGCGGCGGCGGCTCTTCGAGGGTCTTCAGGATCGCATTGGCCGAGC
>NZ_JBILUK010000277.1:0-3946 GCF_044371015.1 Phenylobacterium sp. | reverse complement strand
CGGTCGGCGGGGCGCCGGATTCAGCCAGCACGGCTTCGCGGATGGCGCGGGGTTCGCCGAACAGGTGGCCCTGACCCAGGCGGATGTCGAGATCGAGGATGTCCACCACCTGTCGCTCGGTCTCCACCTTCTCGGCCACCACCTCGAGGCCATAGCGTCGCGCCAGCAGCGCGAAGTCTTCCGCCGCCAGATCGGGCATGGAGCGCAGCACCAGCCGCTCGCCCACCTCGGTCAGTTCGTCGAGCAGAGTGCGGGCGGTGATCTTGAGGAACCTCACGTCGGCCCGCTGGAGTTCCTGCAGGTCGAGATCGAGGTTCAGCACCTTGTCCAGGCTGAAACGGAAGCCGAGATCGGCCAGCTTGCCCATATTGCGCGCCTGGACCGCCGTGCGGGTGTCGAAGGCCGCCTGCCCCACCTCGAACACAAGGGCCGGCGCGAGATCGCGATTGGCCCGCAGCATGTCGAGGAACTGCGGGAAGAACGCTTCATCCCCCAGGCTGGCCATCGAGATGTTGCAGAAGATGCCAACCCGCCGGTCCTGACGCGCCAGCCGCCGGACGATCTGAACGCAGCGGAACAGAAGCAGGTTGTCGATCGCCGCCACGAGACCGGCGGGCTCGGCCACCGCCAGATACTCGCCGGGCATGATCACCTGGCCGGTGGAGTCCCGCAGCCTGGAGAAGCTCTCATAGTAGACAGTCTTGCGCTGCGGCAGCGACAGCACCGGCTGCAGGTAAAGATCGACCCGGTTCTCGGCCAGGGCGTCGCGCACCGTTTCCGCCAGGCCCGAGGCGCGGCGGGGCGCGGCCTCATCGGCGGCGTGGCGCGGCGCCTCGTCGATCCGCCGGCTCATGTCCTGCACGAGTTGTTCGAGAAGCTGGATCTCGTCGGTGAGCTCCACCGCCCGGCCATGATCGGCCTCGACCACGCGGCCGACCTCGACCATGCGCCCATCGAGCCGGGTCATCTGGTCGAGCATGATCCGATGCGCCTCGCGCACCGCTTCGACCTCGGCGCGGAGGTCGCGCATCTCAAGAACACGAACAATGATGCCGTGGCCGGCAAGGCAGAGGCCGAGCGCGCCCGACGCGCAGGACAGCGCGACGCCCCAGCCCGCACCCGTCCGCCAGAGGCCCAACGCGACGATCAGCGCGAGGCACAGATAGGTGGCGGTGAGCAGCGCGAGGGTCAGCCGGCGCATAGGGTCCTGTCCCGAATCACCCGGAGTATCCGTGTCCGGACCGGGCGCGTCGAACCCTTAAAACGCGCCAAGTATGGGTTTGGTTAACGCGAAGCTACCGCTAGGCCTTGACGAACGGCTGGCTCAGCACAGGTTGGCCTGAAATGGCCAGCATCGCATTGGCCACCGCCGGCCCGATCACCGGCGTGCCGGGCTCGCCGACGCCTGAAGGCGGGTTGGCCGAGGGCAGGATATAGGTCTCGACGCTCGGCGCCTCGGAGTTGCGCAGCACCCGGTAGCTGTCGAAGTTCAACTGATCCACGACGCCGTCGGTGAGAGTCACCTGGCCGAACATGGCCGCCGACAGACCGTAGCAGGTCCCGCCTTCCATCTGGGCGGCGATCTGGTCGGGTGCGATCGCCAGGCCGCAGTCGATTGCGGTGACCACCCGGCCCACCTTGGGAACCCCGTTCTCCAGCTTGACCTCAGCGATCTGGGCGACCACCGAACCGAAGCTCTCGTGAACCGCCACGCCGCGCGTCCAGCCTGCGGGCGCGGGTTGACCCCAGCCCGCCTTCTCCGCCGCCAGATTGAGCACGGCCAGATGCCGGGCGGCGCCCGCCTTGCCATAGAGCGCGCGGCGATAGTCGACGGGGTCCTTGCCGGCCTTGCGGGCCAGAAGGTCGATCGTGTGCTCCATCACATAGGCGGTATGGGTCGCCCCCACCGAGCGCCACCACAAGACCGGCACGCCGACCTCGGGCGTCAGCACCTTGGCGTCGACCACCGGCGTGGCCTTGAGATAGGGCGAGCCCATCACGCCTTCGACGACCGTTCCGTCCACGCCGTCGCCGGGGCCCATCCCGGCCGGTGCGCCCGCCAGGATCGACTGGCTGACCAACCGGTGGCGCCAGGCGGCGGGATAGCCCTCGGCGTCCACCGTCACCCGCACCGAATGATGGGTGAGCGGACGGAAATAGCCGGCGCGCTGGTCGTCCTCCCGGGTCCAGACCAGCTTCACAGGTACGCCCTTGCCGACCTTCTTGGCGATGTGGGCGCACTCGGCCACGTAGTCGGACTGCAGATTGGAGCGTCGCCCGAACGACCCTCCGGTGGTCAGCGTCTCGATTTCGATTGATCCGGGCAGCGAGGGCGTAATGCGCGCGACGTTCATCTGATCAAGCGTCGGCGACTGAGACCCGAACACCAGCCGCGTCGGCCCCTTTCCGACGATGGCCACGCAGTTCATCGGTTCCATGGTGGCGTGCGAGAGATAGGGGAAGTCGAAAGTCGCCTCCACGGCCGCCGTCCCAGCCGCCGCACGGGCTGCGTCGCCCTTGGAATCGAAGCTCTTCCAGCCGTCCTTTCCCTCGGGCGCCGGGGTCTTTCCGGACGCCAGAGCCTGATAGTCAGCCAGCAGCGCGGCCGAACCGCGCATCTCAGCCTTGGACTCGTCCCATTCGACCTTCAGGGCGTCGCGACCGAGCTTGGCCGCCCAGGTGCTCTCGGCGACGACCGCGACCCCGGTTGGGATTTCGTGCACGGCGATGACCCCCGCCACCTTCTTCGCTTCGGCGGCGTCAAAGCTCTTCACCTTGGCGCCGAACCGGGGCGGATGCGCCACCATGGCGGTGAGCATCCCGGGCAGACGCACATCCTGGGTGTAGCGGGCCTTGCCGGTGGACTTGTCCAGGCTGTCCTTGCGCCGGACGCGGTCGGTGCCGACCAGGGTGAAGGTCTTGGGGTCCTTCAGCTTGGGCGCCTCCGGCGGGGCGATCTTGGCCGCCTCCGCCACCAGTTCGCCGAAGCCCGCAGACTTGCCCGAGGGGTGAGAGACCACGCCCTCCTTCACCGTGATCTCGGCGGCGGGCACGCCCCACTTCGCCGCCGCCGCGCCGACGAACATGGCCCGGGCCGCCGCGCCGGCCGCCCGCATCTTGGGCCAGGAATCGGAGATGGCCGAGGAGCCGCCGGTCCCCTGCGTGCCGCCCATGAAGGAATTTCCGTAATACTTGGCGTTGGCCGGCGCCTGTTCGACGCGGACCTTGGACCAGTCCGCATCGAGCTCTTCCGCGGCGATGGCCGCCAGACCGGCATGGTTTCCCTGGCCGAACTCGATGTGCTTGGAGACGACAGTGACGAGTCCGTCGGGCGTGAACTTGAGGAACGGTCCGAAAGGACCTGGCTCGACCTTCGAGCCCGCCGACAGGATGTCGGGCAAGGAGCATCCGACCAGCAGGGCGCCGCCGGCCAGCGTGGCCCCAACGGCAAGCGCCTGGCGGCGGGTGAATTGTGATTGGGCTTCGTGACGGGTCATGGCGGGTTCCCTCACGCCTTGGCCGGCGCGGACGCCGCCTGCTTGATCGCCGCTCGGATCCGCTGGTAGGCCCCGCAACGACAGATGTGGCCGTCCATGGCCGCCGAGATCGCGGCGTCATCCGGCTTGGGCGTCTGAGCCAGCAGCGCCGCGGCGCCCATGATCTGGCCTGACTGGCAGTAACCGCACTGGGGCACGTCCAACTCCACCCAAGCCTTCTGCAGCGGATGTGCGCCGCCCAGACCCTCGATGGTGGTGATCTTGGCGGCGCCGATGGCGGAGACCGGCAGCTGGCAGGACCGCACCGCCTGGCCGTCGGCCAGCACCGTGCAGGCGCCGCATTGCGCGACGCCGCAGCCATACTTGGTTCCAGTCAGGCCCAGTTCATCTCGGAGCACCCATAGCAGCGGGGTGTCCGGCGACGCGGTCACTGTCAGAGACTTGCCGTT
>NZ_JBILUK010000276.1:0-3960 GCF_044371015.1 Phenylobacterium sp. | reverse complement strand
CTCAGTGGAAGAGCTCGACATGGACAAGACCATCAAGGGCACGGCCGAAAAGGGCTATCTCGACATCAACATGCGGCCTGAACGGCGCAACAAGATCAGCGTGTTGCTGTTCCTGGATGTCGGCGGCTCCATGGATAGCCACATCAAGATCTGTGAGGAGCTGTTCTCGGCCGCGCGCTCCGAATTCAAGAACATGGAGTTCTATTACTTCCACAATTGTCTTTATGAGTCCGTGTGGAAGGACAACCGCCGCCGGCACGCCGAGAAGCTCAACACCTTCGACATCCTGCACAAATTCCCGCACGACTATAAGGTGATCTTCGTCGGCGACGCGACCATGAGCCCCTACGAGATCACCTATCCGGGTGGCTCGGTGGAGCACTGGAACGAGGAGGCCGGCGCGGTCTGGATGGATCGGGTCACCCAGATCTACAAGCACGCCGTCTGGCTCAACCCCACCGCCGAGCGGCACTGGGACTACACGCCGTCCATCGGTCTGGTGAAGCAGATCATGGGCGACCGCATGTTCCCGCTGACCATCGACGGCCTGGAGAAGGCCATGAAAGAGCTGTCGCGCTAGAGCGTCTTCCGAGAAGTGGGAACCGGTCTTCGGATGATGAGACGCTCTAAATTATTGATTTATAGACTTTTTTCGTCCCGTTCAGGTGACTCCATCTGAACGGGAAGGGCTCTAACGGCGGGGCGCTGATGACCGAGCCTGTGCTGCAGGACGGACCCGAGAGCGAAGAAGCCCAGGCCGCCACCAAGGCCCAGGTGTTCATCGCGGCAGAGCGGCTCTTCGCGCTCCACGGCTTTCAGAGCGTTTCGGTGCGCGACATCACGGCCGAGGCGAAGGTCAATCTCGCCAGCGTGAACTACCATTTCGGATCAAAGGACAGCCTTCTGTTCGAGATTTTCCGGCGGCGCACCGGCGAGCTCAATCGTGAACGCGCGCGCCAACTACATGAGGCGGCGGCGCGCGAAAATGGCCGGCCAGGCGTCCGCGCCATTCTCGAGGCCTATCTGGGACCGCCCATGCGTTGGGCCTCGCCGGACAACGATCGCCGCATCTCCATGCAGTTCATCATCCGCGCCCGCTCCGAGGGCAACGCCGAAATGCGGGACGTCCTGCGCAATGATGTCAGCCATCTGGAACGGTTCGCCAATGCGCTGATGGCGGCGCGGCCGGACCTGCCCAAGGAAGATGTCTACTGGCGGCTGCACTTCGTGCTGGGCATGGTCCACAACAACCGCTTCGCGGAGTTCGACCGCCTGCACCATCTCTCCGGCGGGATAACCCGCGAGGGCGATGTCGAGTCCCTGCTTCGTAGGATGCTCGATTTCGCCGAGGCCGGGTTCCAGGCGCAATGACCGGCGCTTCCCCTCCCTTGCGCGTTCCGCGTCGGGGAGGCGCTGATGGCGGGCTCTAGATGGGCAGACTCCTGGTCGGCGCCTGTTCGCTCCGCTTCCTCGACACCTTCATTCTGATCACGCCGTTCTATGTGGTGATGTTCGCCGAGCACGGCCTGACGCCCACGCAGATCGCCATCGCCCTCGCCGCCTGGTCAGGCACGGCGCTCGTGCTCGAAGCGCCCCTCGGCGTGTTGGCCGACCGCATGGATCGAAGGCTGCTCCTCGCCGTGGCTCAGTTGATCCGCGCGCTGGGATTCGTGGCCTGGGCGGTCTGGCCGGGTTTCTGGGGATTTCTGATCGGTCTGGTGGCCTGGGGCGTCAAGAGCGCCACCCTATCGGGCGCCTTCGAGGCTCTGGTCTTCGACGACCTCAAGCGGCGCGGGCAGGAACCCGACTACGTCCGCATCTTCGGCCGCACCCAGGCCGCGCGCTTTGCGGGCGTGTTGGCCGCCTCGCTGGGAGCCGCCGCACTGCCCAACCTGAGCTACGCGGAGCTGTCGTTGTGGAGCGCCGCAGCGGGCCTCGCCGCGGCCGCCTCGGCCTATATCCTGCCCCGCGCGCCGGTCTTCGCGCCGAGAGACCGTCCCGCTTTCCTGGCGCACCTCGTCACCGGCGCGCGCGAAGCCGCGAGCCTGCCGGGCGTGCCGGGCCTGCTGATTTTCATCGCCGGCATGCAGGCCATCGTCACCGGTATGGCCGACTACTGGCAGATATTCGCCCTGGAGGTCGGACTGCCCCGGTCCGGCATCGCGCTCTTCATGGCCGCGCTCTATGGCGTGGGCGCGATCACCGCCATGCTCGCCCACCGCGCCCGGGGCCTGAGCCAGATGGCCCTGGCCCTTCTGTTCGCGCTGGCGGGGCTCTCCGTCGTCGCAGGCGCGGCGGTCTACCAGCCCTGGGCCATCGTGCTGCCAATGATCTATGTCGCCCTCTATTGGACAGCCGAAGTCAACGCCGACGCTCGCTTCCAGCACAAACTGAACCCGGAAACGCGGGCCACGGTCGGATCTATCAAGGGCTTCATCATGCAGGCGGCGACGCTCGTCCTGATGTTGCTGTTTGGTCTCGCGGCGCAAGTCGCGTCCTACCGCTGGGCCTTCGCCGCCGGCGGTGCGCTGGCCGCGGCCTGGGGATTGAGCCATGCGGCGCGTGGGCTCCGCCGTCCGATCAACGCCTGAGCCGGAGTTCTGGATTCTCGTTGATCTCCTCTTGCTCGCCCCCATCACGTCATGAGATCGCCATGGTTATCGATCAGGTCTGCCCCGCTTGCACCGTTGAGAACGCACCGATGACCCTGATGCTGCCCCGCCGCGCCCTTCTCGCCGCCCCTGCGCTCCTGCTGCCGTCCGCCGCATGGGCCGCGCCGCCGCCGCGCCTGGCCTTCGCGGTCTTCCGCAACGGGACCAAGGTCGGCGAGCACATGATGACCTTCGCCGGCGGCGAGGCCGACCTCACGGTGCGCACTGAGGTCAACATGACGGTCAAGGTCGGGCCGGTGCCGGTCTACCGCTACAAGCACTCGGCTGTGGAGCGCTGGGCCAACGGCCGTTTCCAGAGCGTCGAGGCCACCACCAACGGCAATGGCAAGATCACCAAGGCGGCGGGCCGCGCAGCGGCCGGCGCCGTGCAGATCAGCGGCCCGAACGGCAATGTCCGCGGACCCGCCGACGCCGTGCCGCTCAGCCACTGGAACCAGGCCAGCTTCGGAAAGCCGATGTTCAACCAGCAGGAAGGCAAGCTGCTAAAGATCACCACCACCCGCGTCAAGCCTGGCCACTGGCAGATCCGCGGCGAAGCGGAGATCGACGACTTCTACGATGCGCAGGGCAACTGGCTGGCGCTGCGCGGCAAGCTCGAAGACGGCTCGCGCCTGGAATACAAGCGCATCTGAGGCTTACCCTCTCACCCGTTGCGCGGGAGCTCCTCCAGCGGGGGAGCCGGAGGGGGCGTTTTGGCTTGGATATTGTGCTCCCCAATCGGGGAGCTGTCGGCGAATGCCGACTGAGGGGGCGGTTCTCAACGCACGTTGCCCTGCCGCCGCGGGCATGGCACATCCTTCTCATGTGCACCGGTCGCCTGAGGGGCTGAGCCCCGCTCCGACTTGAATCGATCCCCCCGCCACAGCGGGTGCGGATCCGTGTGCACACTTGACCCACAGGCGGTCTTTCCATGAGCTTCTTCGCCAACGCAGCGATCAATCGCCTGAATCTGCACTCCGCCGTCCAGACCCTGGCCGAGAACGCCGGCGGCGTCTTCGTGCTGGTCTATCTCCTGAACACGGGCGTTTCGGCCCCACTGACCCTTTGCGTCATGGCCGCGATGAACATCGGGCGCCTCCTGCTTCGCCCTCTGGTGCTGCCGCTGGCGCGCCGGATCGGGCTGAAGTCGACGGTGATCCTGGGCGCCCTGGTCGAGGCGGCCTCCTATCCGCTGCTGCCGCTGGTCGAGGGCCCGGGCGTCGCATTGGCGGCGGTGATCATTCTGAGCCCAATTGGCAGCGTCTTCTACTGGACCGGCTATCACGCCTACTTCGCGGCGCTCAGCGAC
>NZ_JBILUK010000067.1:0-14262 GCF_044371015.1 Phenylobacterium sp. | reverse complement strand
GTCCGGGTCTGGAATGGCTTCACCTGGCCATCGAATAGATAGCCGCCCTCGGCCAGCTTCAGCTCATAGTTGGTCGCGCCCAGTATGTTGTTCACCGTGTTGGTGAAACCCATCCGCTCGTTGAACATGAAGCGCAGCACCGGCAGACCCACCTGAGTGGCGCCATACATGTGCAGGCCCGGCGCATTGAGGTGAGCCTCGAAGTAGGTCAGCTGGCTGGGCGCCCAGGGCAGGTGCGGATTGGCCAGCAGCAGCGTCGCGCCGCTGGCTGAACGCTGCGGCGCCACGGCCCAGGCGTTGGAGCCGGCATCGGCATTGGCGCCCATCGTGCGGCCCTGGGGCGCCACATAGTTGAAGTTCATAAGCTTGTGGGCGTGGGCCATCACGTCCACGCCGCTCATCGGAAACACCTGCCGTACGGCCGGGTCCAGCTTTTCGGGATGGGCGCGGGCATAGGCGTTCATGCCCTCGGCGAAGGCGTCCAGCTTGGCGCGAAAGTCCGCCGGCTCCGCTTCATACCAGGCCTTGGCGCGGGCATAGACGTCGTTGGCGATCACCCACTTGTCGGACTCGATCTCGGCGGGACCCCAGTATTCCGCCGCCCGGCCGCGCGCCTGACCATAGAGCCGCGCCACCACGTCGCCGTGGTTCTGCGCCGTGGCCCAGCCGAAGCCCCTGAAGGCGCCAGCCTCGTCCTTGGCGTAGATATGCGGCACGCCGTAGGCATCCCACAGGATCTCGCCGTTCGGCCCGGGCGCCGCGACCGCCGGGACAGCCGACAGCGCCAGCGCACACGCCAGCGCCGCCGCGCGGAAGCAGGTCAGAAGTCCCATTGGACGCGGGCGTAGTAGGAGCCGCCCGTGAAGCCGATGGGCGACGTGCCCGGGTACTGTCCGGCCCCCAGGTTGGCGTTGAAGATGCCGTTCGCGTCCGGATAGGTGTTGAACAGGTTGTTGGCCCCTGCCGCCACCGTCACGTTCCAGGGGAGCTTGTAGCTGACCTCCAGGTCGGTGATCCATTCAGCGCCATAGCTGCGGTCGTTGGCGACCAGATTCTGCCGGATCGTGTACTTGCCAAACCGTGTCTGACGCAGGTTCACGTTGAGGTCGTTCCAGCTCCAGTTGGCGCTGAGCGCGATCTTGTCCTTTGGGAAGGCGTCGGTCAGGAACCCCTGGCTAAGCCGGTCGAACAGCACGAACCCGGCGCCCAGCGCGCTCAGCTGAGGCGGGTTGGGCTTGATGCGACGAATGTCCGTGTCGTTGTGATTGTAGCCGGCGCTGGCCCGCAGCGCGCCCCACTCACCCAGGTCCGTCCGCCAGGTGGCGACGATGTCCACGCCCTTGGTCCGGGTGTCGATGGCGTTGGTGTAGTACTGGGCCGAGAGCGCGCCCGGCAGGCCGTTGGCGATCAGGATGTTGGACACCGCCGTCCCGGTCAGGGTCGAGGTGATGGCGATCCGCTTGTCCACGTCGATCTGATAGGCGTCGATGGTGATGGCCAGGCTGGGCAGGGGCTCCAGCGTCACGCCGAAGCTCAGGTTCTCGGACTCCTCGGGCCGCAGCGGCTGGGATCCCAGGGCCACAGCCTCGCGGGAGCCGACCGGCAGGGTCTTGATCTGCAGCAGTTCCAGCACGCCGCTCACCAGTCGGAACTGGCTCTGGGAGGCGGCGTAGTTCTGCTGCGCCAGACCCGGGGCCCGGAAGCCGGTGGAGGCGGCCGCCCGGATGGCCAGCCAGTCGGTCACTTCGAAGCGGCCGTTGACCTTGCCGACCAGCGTGTCTCCCGAGGAATCGTCATAATCTTCATACCGAGCGGCTGCGCCGAGGAAGACCCGCTCGCTGGGCGTCCAGCCCAGCTCGGCGTAGGCCGCCAGGTTGTTGCGCGAGCTGGAACTGGCGTCGGAGGGCTGGAAGCCCGGCGTCGCCTGGGCGCCGGTCTGCGGCCGCTGGCCCGCGAAGGGCCGACCCGCCGGGATCACATAGGGCCCGGCCGCATAACTCAGAGGCTCGCCCGCCGATACGGCATAGGTCTCGCGCCGGTGCTGGGCGCCGAGAGACACCTGCAGTTCGCCGGCGCCCTCCAGCTGAAGAGCCCGGGTAAGGTCGAGCGAATTCACCCACTCGGTGGATTTCAGAGCCCCGATATAGAACACAGTAGGACTGGTCGGGCCGAGGCTGGCGTTCAGTGTGTTGGATGTGTTCTCGGTCGCGCGGTTTCGGCCGTAGGTGGTCGAGACGTCCCAGGACCAGCCCGACCAGTCGCCGCGGAAGCCGAAGGCCGCCTCATAGTCGCGTTCGCGGATCACCAGATTGGGCCGGAACCCCTCGGGGTAGATTTCCGGAAGCGTATTGACGTTGTTGGGCGTCCGCACCGTAAATGGCAGGTCCGAGATTCGCCGGCTGAGCGTGCCGAACGAATAGAAGGTCGCCGCCTCGCCCATCTTCCAGGTCAGGTTGTAGCCGACGTTCACGCCCATCTGCGGCAGGACGCCGGAGTTCTTGGTGATCAACCGGTCTACGGTGGCCTCGCGGGGGTCCGGCTGGCCATTGATGCGCGGATAGATCTGCACGGTCGACGCCACCGGCACGGCGCGGTTGGAAAGCTTTTGGTCCTTGGTGTCGAGCGCCAGGTTCAGGTGGCCGTCGCCGCCGGCGAAATCGAAACCGTAGCTCGCATGCGCCTGCCAGAGTTCGCCATCGCTGCGGTCGAAATTCTGGCCGAAGCTGCCGCCGATAAAGCCGCCGTCGCTGTCCTTCAGGATGATGTTGATCACTCCGGCGATGGCGTCGGAGCCGTACTGCGCCGCCGCTCCGTCCCGCAGCACCTCGATGCGTCCGATGGCCGAGGTCGGGATGTGGTCGAGATCCGCCGGGACCGAACCGTTGTAGAGCGACGACACCGCGTTGATCAGCGAGGTCTTGTGGCGGCGCTTGCCGTTGACCAGCACCAGGGTCTGGTCGGGGTTGAGTCCCCGCAGACCGCCGGTGGCGATCACAGTGGAGGTCGAGCCGCCGGCGCGGGCCGGCAGGTTGAATGATGGCACCAGGGTCTGCAGCGACTGGAACGCTCCGGCCCGGCCAGTCTTCTCCAGTTCGACTCCGCTGATCACATCAATGGGCGTGGCGCTCTCGATCACCGTGCGCGGCGCGCCGCGTGAGCCGGTGACCACCAGTTCCTGGACCTCCTGCGCCCCGGCCGGCGCAGCCAGCGCGAAACATCCGGCCGCGAACGCGCCGGTCATGAGAAGCTTCTGTTGCATCCTGTAGTCCCCCCGAGTCTCGGTCCCGACCGAGCAATCGCCACCTTCGGCTCTTCAGCGACTATGGCCAACAGGCAACCACGCAGCGCGCCATTTTTTCTTATGGCTTGCTCAGGCGACGGGCGGCCCTGAAGACGAATGCCCCACAATGGCGTACATTGAGGGTGAGGGACATTCCAAGGGAGACCACCATGAGAATGGCGTTCCTGTTCGCCACCGCCGCGCTCGCGTCCGCCGGCGCCGCCCTCGCGGCCAAGCCGTCGCCGTTGACCACGCCGGCGCCCGCCTCGGGCGCGGGCCTGCCTTCGGGCCAGTGCATCCGCAGCCAAGATATTCAGAGCCATTCGGTGGCCGATCGTCAGACGATGCTGATCAAGACCCGGCAGCGGGAGACCTACCGGGTGACGATGAAGGGTGGCTGCCTCGCCGGCGCGATCCCGTCGGATCCGATCATCACCCGCTCGCCGCCCGGATCTTCAATGATCTGCAGGCCGCTGGACATGGACATGGCCATCTCACGCGGCGGGTTCGAAACCCCGTGCATCGTCGATTCGATCGTGAAGATGAGCGCGGAAGAAGTCGCGGCCCTGCCGTCGAAGATCAGACCCTAAAGCCTGTCCGGCCTTGATGGAGCCATCAAGGCCGGTCGAACAGGCTCGATCTCTTTAAATTAGCGCGCGTTTCTTCAGCGAAACCGGCTTCCAATCTCGCCAAACGCGCTCAAGGCAGGACGACGCCACCGGCTTCGAGCACGCGCCGAAGGGGTTCGAGACCGGAACCATAGCGCCGCCATCGCCCGATCGACGTCGCATAAAGCGGCTGGCGCACCTGCACGGCGCTGGCCGTGGCGACCGGCGCGCGGTTCTCGTGGAAGTCCAGGCAAGCCGGGTCCCAGTCGAGCCCGCAGAAGGCGAGCAGACGGCGGGTCTCGGCCTCCTGGTCGGCGACGATGGCCTCGTACGCCACCTCGGTGAAGCGGTCCGACGGCAGTACATCCCGCCAGTGCGCCACAAGCCGGTCGAAACCCAGATAGTAGCGGCCGACGTCTTCCAGATCGTAGGCGTAGTCGTAGTAGGCGAACCCGGTGGCGAACAGCTGGCGGAAGTTGGCGAGGCAAGCGTCCATCGGATGGCGGCGGAGGCAGATGATCCGCGCATTCGGCAACGCCCTGTGAATCAGCCCGGCATAGACGACATTGAGCGGCATCTTGTCGACGAACCGCGGCGCGGCGCCGCGCCAGGGCGCCGCGGGCGCCCCATAGGTTTCGCCGGCGGCGGCGAGGTCGAGCCCGCGCGCGGCCCGCAGGGTCTCGACATCCAGCACCAGATTGGACGGCGTCCCGGCCATGCGCTTGAGCACCAGCGCGAAGTGGGTGAGTTCTCCGGCCGAGACCACATCGTGGTGGCTGGAAAGAATTCGGTCCACCAGCGTGGTGCCGGTGCGCGGCAACCCAACCACGAAGATCGGCGCGTCGTCCGAATCCGGCCCGGCCCGCTCGCCGGATACAAAGCCCGCCGCCGCCGCCTCAAACAGAGCGGCGTCGCCCGCCGGATCGTAGGCCACCGCAGCGCGCTTCGCCCGTTTGGCGCGGATCAGCCAGCCGAGCGCCGCCTCCGGTTCTCCCAGGTCTTCGCAGGTCTTGGCCAGGGCATGGCCGATATGCAGATCCCGGTCCGGATCGCGCGCCGGCGCATTGAACAGGGCCTCCAGCGCGGCGCGGTGGTTTCGCTCCGGCGTCTGGCGGGCCAGCGCCACGCGCGAGGACCAGGCGCGGGGGTGTCCGGGCTCAACCATTATGGCCGCGGCATAGGCGGTCTCGGCGCCGTCGAAGTCGCCCAGGAACTGTCGCGAGGCGCCCAGATTGTACTGAAACGCCGCATTGCGAGGTTCGAGCGTCACGGCGCGCTCGAAGTGCGGCACAGCCTCGGCGTGCAGACCCAGCCGGCTGAACACCACGCCCAGGGTGTCGCTGGTCAGGGCGTCTCCAGGCTCCTGCGCCGCGGCGGCGCGGGCGGCGGCCAGAGCCTCGTCATGACGATTGAGCGGGGTCAGCGCCCGGGCCCGATGCGCCAGCGGCCGGGGATCGGTCGGCGCCAGCCCGGCGGCCCGCTCGAACAGCTCAGCGGCGCGGACGAAGTTGTCATGGTCGGCGGCCAGCACGCCCAGGAGAAACCAGGCCAGGACCGCATCGGGGTCGTCGTTCAGCACCTCGAGGCACAAGGCATGCCCGCCACGGTAGTCACCCGTCGCCATCAGCCGTTCGGCGCGCAGGAGCCGAGGGTCGGGCGCGGCGCCTGAAGCGGAGGCGGAATGAGTCATTTTTGCAACATCCCGCGACCCGATTGGCCCTGCAAGCCGCGCGTTAACCTCCCACGACTTGCGGGCGCCCGAAACGTAGGTCCAGGACTTACCGCAGAGTGACCCTCGTCACGCAACAAGGAACACCTCCGACATGAATAAGCCTGCCGGCCGCCGTTCGCTCCTTCTGGCCTCCATCAGCGCGATCTCCCTCGCCGCCCCGGGTCTGGCGCTCGCCGCCGAGGCGGAAGTCGAGGAACTGATCGTCACGGCGACGCGCCGGGAAGCCAATGTCCAGGATGTGCCGCTCAACATCTCGGCGGTCGGCGCCGAGGCCATCGAGCGGCAGGGCGCGGCGGATCTGGCCGAGATCGCGGCCATGATCCCGGGCGTCCACCTGGTCGACCAGGGCGGCCGCACCTCGGACCGGATCGTGGTGCGCGGCCTTAACGCCGACGCGCTGGGCCAGACCGACGTGCTGGGCAACAACGCCGGCGGCATCGTCTCGACCTATCTTGGCGAGGTGCCGATCCACATCGACCTCAAGCTCAACGACATGGAGCGGGTCGAGTTCCTGCTCGGGCCGCAAGGCACGCTCTATGGTCGCGGCACCATGGGCGGCGCCATCCGCTACATTCCCAAGCGGCCCCAGTTCGACGCGCGGACCCTGGAGGTGCGAGGCGAGGGCTACGGCTACTCCAAGGCGGACGGTTTGAGCTCCGACTACGGCGCCACCGCCAACTTCCCGATCAACGAAACCCTGGCCGTCCGCGCCTCTGTCGATGTCCTGCACGACACCGGCTTCGTGGACTACAATTTCGTGGTCAACCGGCCCGGGGTCACCAATCCCAACATCCTGACCGGCGCGGGCTCGGACCTGCGCAAGTTCAAGGACGCCAACGGCGAAAAGACGCTCGCGGCCCGGATGGGCGTGCGCTGGCGGCCGGTGGACTGGCTCGACGCCAATCTGACCTACTACCATCAGGACCAGAAGTCCGAGGGCCGGACGATCAGTTCTCACCGGGGCACGATCCCGGTCGACAAGTACGTCTCCACACTTCGCTACCGCGAGCCCAACCGCCGCGAGAACGACCTCCTGGCGTTGGAACTGACGGCGGATCTCGGCTTCGCCGAACTGACCTCGGCCACCGGCTACGCGCGCTACAAGGAAGTCGGGCAGCGCGACCAGACCAACCTACTGATCACGCTTCAATACTCCTACGAGGCCTTCCCTGCGTTCTCTGCCTTCACCCGGGAAGACCAGGACGACGAGAACTGGACGCAGGAAGTCCGGCTGGTCTCCAAGACCGATGGCCCGATGAGCTGGATCGTCGGCGGCTTCTACTCGAAGCTCGATTCCGACGGCTCATCGCGGGAATTCACGCCCGGATTCGATCTCTACGCCATCCGCGCCTTCGGCACCCGTGGCGTGCCGCGACCGGACAGCCTGGAGTACCTGTCGGTGGGCGAAACGAATCTGACCGAGAAGGCTGTGTTCGGCGAGCTCAGCTATCAGATCAATGACGCCTGGCAGGTGACGGCCGGCGCTCGCTACTACGACTACAAGCTCGTCACCTTCAACGCAGTCGACCTGCCGCTGCTGTCCACCAGCATCAGCCCAGACGGCCGGCGGCCCAACGAAATCCGTTTGGACTTCGACCAGGATGGCCAGAAGGACGACGGCGTCCTTCTGAAGTTCAACACCTCCTACAAGGTGACCGAAGACGCGCTGGTCTACTTCACCTACAGCCAGGGGTATCGCACCGGCAACGGCAACGGCATCGCGCCCTGTCCGGTGCCGCTCGGCAACTTCCAGAACGTCTGCGCCCTGCCGGATGAGGTGGAATACACACCGGATAAAACCACCAACTACGAACTTGGCGCCAAGACGGTCTGGATGGATGGCCGCCTGCAACTGAACGCGTCGGCCTACTATCTCGACTGGAAGGACCCGCAGTTGCTGTCGGCCACGGTGAACGGCGGCGGCACCATTGTCCGCAACGGCAATGGCGCGGAAACCATGGGCTTCGATGTCGCGACGGTGGCCCGGATCAACGAGCAGTTCACGGTGCGGGCGAGCTACACCTATACCCATGCCGAGCTGACCGCGGACGCGCCGAGCGTGGTTCGGACCATCCCGGATCCGGCGATTCCCAACCCGCCGCGCGGTCCGCTGCGCAACACGCTGGTCGGCGCGTTCGACGGCGACCGGCTGCCTGGGTCTCCCAAGCACAGCGCCAACCTGATGGCGACCTACGTTCAGCCTCTGAACAACGGTCTGGAGATCGAGGCCAACTACGCCGGCCGCTACATCTCAAACATCTACACGGCGGTGGGCCTGCGCGGCGGCACGGTCGCGCTCGACGACTACACCATGCATGACGCGTCGTTGACGCTTCGCCCGGCGGATTCCGACGGCATGTGGTCGGTGACCCTGTTCGCGGACAACATCTTCGACACCTTCGCGGAATCGGGCATCGCCGGCAATCCGCGCTTCAACCAGACCCAGCGTAACGATCAGGGCGGCGTGGTGTTCCTGCGCAGCTACTTCTCCAACCCGCTGCCGCCCCGCAAGGTCGGCGTGCGCTTCACGGCGCGCTTCGGCGGCTGATCTTTGCTTCCCCATGGCTCCCGACCGGATTAGGTCGGGAGCCATGCATCTTTCCCGCTTCGACCCCGTCCGCTTCGCGCACCTGCCGACGCCACTGGAACCCCTGCCGGGGCTGACCACCCTGCTGGCCGGGGACGACGGTTCCGGACCCACCCTCTGGATCAAGCGCGACGACTGCACGGGTCTCGCCGGCGGCGGCAACAAGACCCGCAAGCTCGAATACCTGCTGGGCGCGGCGCTCAGCGACGACGCCGACACGCTCGTCACCCAGGGCGCGATTCAGTCGAACCACGTGCGCCAGACAGCCGCCGCCGCCGCGCGCTTCGGCCTCGCCTGTGAGATCATCCTCGAGGCGCGCACAGGCTCCAACGCCATCGACTACAACCGCTCCGGCAATGTGCTGCTGGACGAGCTTCTCGGCGCGCGGGTGCGCACCGTGCCGGGCGGCTCAGACATGGCCGCCGAGCTGGCCCGCACCGCCGCCGAGGTCGAGACCAGGGGCGGGCGACCCTATGTGATCCCCGGCGGCGGCTCCAACGCCGTGGGCGCTCTGGGCTATGCCGAATGCGCCCGCGAGTTGATCGCACAGGCCGACGAGATGGGCCTCGTCATCGACCGGATCGTGGTGGCCAGCGGTAGCGCCGGCACCCATGCGGGCCTGGTGGCCGGCCTCGCGGTTATGGGCGCAGACGTTCCGGTGCTGGGGATCGGGGTCCGCGCCGCGCGCGAGGCCCAGGAGGCCAATGTCTATAGACTGGCCCGCGAAACCGCCGCGCTGCTGGGCCACGAGGATCGGGTCGCCCGCGAGATGGTGGTCGCCGACTGCGACTATGTCGGCGCGGGCTACGGCCTTATCGATGAAGGCGTGATCGACACCTTGAAGACGCTCGCCCGTCTCGACGCCATCCTGCTCGATCCGGTCTACACGGCCAAGGCGATGAAGGGGCTGATCGCCCGGGCTCGGGCCGGCGACTTTGAAGGTGAGACGGTGGTGTTCCTGCACACCGGCGGCGCGCAGGGGCTTTTCGGCTACCAATCGGAACTGGAGGGTCGGCTAGGATGACCACGAAGCCCCTCGTTCTTGGCGTGTTGGGCGGTATGGGCCCGGCGGCCACGCTCGCCTATCTGGCCCGGGTTCAGGCCCTGACGCCCGCCGAACGCGACCAGGACCACATCCGGGTGATCGCCGACATCAACCCCCAGGCGCCCGACCGCAACGTGCCGGGTTCCGGCGCGGGCGAGGTGCTGGCCGAGATGGCCGGCGCCCTGGCGGGGGCCGGAGCCCAGGTCCTGGCCATGCCCTGCAACACCGCCCACGCCCATGCCGGATTGATCCAGCGGGCCTCCGGCCTGCCGCTGATCGACATGATCGGGCTGGGGGCCGCGGCGGCGGCGGGCACGGGCGCGCGCCGGGCCGGCGTACTGGGCACCAAGGGGGCGATCCGCCTCTACCGCGAATATCTGGCCGCCCGCGCCATGGGTCTGGTGGTCCTCCCGGCCGAGGCCCAGGAGGCGTTCATGGCCACGATCTACAAGATCAAGGCCGGAGACACGGGTGAAGAGGTCCGCGCCGAGATGCGCGCCCACGCCGAGGCGCTGCGGGCCGAAGGCGCCGAGGTGCTGGTCGCCGGCTGCACCGAGGTCCCGCTGGTCATGGGGCCGCGCGACACGCGGCTCGAGCTGGTGGATCCCGGCGAACTTCTGGCCCGCAAGTCCGTGGCGGTCTGCCTGGGCTGGGAGGCCAAACCCGCGATCAGCTAGCCTGACCGATGCGCCGGCCCGCCGACACGTCGGATTGGGCCCAGCTCAGTCCTCAGCGCCGCTCGACGGTGAACCGCGCGAGCTCCCGCGCCGGGTCCTGCCAGTCCGGCTTGAGCGTCTGCGCTTTCTGGTAGTCGAGATAGGCCGACTTCAGGTCATCCAGACCCTCATGCGCCAGGGCGCGGTTGAAATAGGCCTTCTCGGGTTCATCAACCCCCAGCTCCAGGGCCTTGTTGAGATCCGCCAGCCCTTCGGCATAGCGCCGCACGCCCACCGACGCCGCGCCCCGGTTCACATAGGCCTCGCCGAGGTCGGGCTTGGTCGAGACCGCCCGGTCGAAATCGGCCAGAGCGAGGCTGTACGCCTTGCGTCGCAGCTTCAGGATGCCCCGGTTCACAAAGGTCCCGGCCCGGTCGCGCGAGCTGAGCAGCTCGGTCTCGAGCGCCTGGGTGCAGACGGTCTCGAAGCGGATGTCGGACTCCCCGCCGAGCGCAGCGACCGAGCAATCCTTGGCCATGCCGCCGCCGATCACGGTCATGGCGCCCTGGGCCTGGGCGGGCAGGGCGACTGCCGTCGCCAACAGAGTGATGGTCAGGGCTCGCAACAGCATGGTCGGGCTCCAATTGAGATAACGGAGAGTCCGCCTCTCCAATCGCGGAGTCAATCGAGCCCGGTGCTCCGGGCCGCCCGGAATCGCACCAGTTCGCGGTGCAGAATATAGACCCCGCTGGCCGCCACGATCACCGCGCCCACAAGCGTCAGCGGATGTGGCAACTCGCCCCAGATCACCAGCCCCAGCAGGGCCGCCCAGACGAACTGGATGTAGTCGAACGGTGCAATGACCCCCACCGGGGCCCGGCGCAGCGCCTCGGTCAGCAGCAGCTGCCCCACACCGCCGATCAGGCCGCCCAGGATCAACATCGCCAGTGTCAGCGGGTCGGGCGTCACCCAATGGAACAGCGACCCCACCAGCCCCACCACGACCCCGGCCAGGGTGAAGTAAAAGACGATGGTCGGCCCGCGCTCGGTGTCGGAGATCTGGCGGATCGCCACCATCGCGCCCGCGGCGCCCACAGCGCTCAGCAGCCCGAGCGTGACGCCCAGGGCGTTCATGTGGTCCGGAGACGGTCGCGCCATCAGCAGCACGCCGCCGAACCCCACCATCACCGCGACCCAGCGCCGCGCACCCACCGGCTCCTTGAGCAGCAGGGCGGCCAGGGCGGTCATGAACAGCGGCGCCGCGAACCCCAACGCCGTGGCCTCGGTCAGGGGCAGCACCTGCACCGCCGAGAACCCACAGAACATCCCGGACAGCCCGACGGCCGAACGCGCCAGATGCCCCAGCGGACGGCGTGTCCGCAGCACCTCGAACCCGGTCGTCCGCCAGATGTACAGGCCCAGCGGCACGAAGGCGAAGAGGTTGCGGAACAGGATGATCTCGAACACCGGGATGCCACGCTCGCCGGTCCACTTCACGATCGCCGACAGACCCGCCATCAGCGCCATGGCCGCCACGCGGAGCGCGATGCCGAGCAACGGGGCTTGCACGGCGGGCTGAGGCGCGGGCGCGGTCATCGGCGGCTTAAGCCTCTCCAGGGGCTGGACGGTCAAGCCCGGCGGGGGTCAATTGGCGGCCAAAGACGCGTTTGGGGAGAGAACGACATGGAAAGCCCGATTCTGCAGCCGGTGATCGCGCTGGTGCTGTGGTCGTTGGTGATGTGGGCCTGGCTCTACGCCACCCGCATCCCGGCGATCCAGGCCGCGAAGTTGCCGATGGAGCCCACCATGACCAGCGCCGATCTGGCCGCGGCCCTGCCGCCGTCCGTCCGCTGGAAAGCCGACAACTACAATCACCTGATGGAGCAGCCGACGCTGTTCTACGCCACCGCCCTGGTGCTGGCGGTCGCGGGCCAGGGTGATGGGCTGAACGCCGCTCTGGCCTGGGGCTATGTGGGCCTGCGCGTCGTCCACAGCCTGGTCCAGGCGACCGTCAATGTGATCATGGTCCGGTTCCTGATCTTCATGGTCGCTTCGCTGGTGCTGTTGGCGCTGGCGGTCCGCGCCGCGCTGGGAGTGTTCTGAACATGGCAAGGCGCCTGATCGACCTTTCCATCCCGATCACCAACGACGTGTTGACCGATCCCGACATGATGCGGCCCAAGGTGACCTACTCGCGCCACCTGGAAACCGTGGGCCAGATGGCCGCCTCATTCCCGGGACTAACGGCGGACGACCTGCCCGACGGAGAGGGCTGGGCAGTGGAGTACGTCCAGCTCTCCACCCACAACGGCACCCACATGGATGCGCCCTGGCACTTCCACTCCACTACCGATCAGGCCACCGCCGTCCGCCGCGCCCCGACGATCGACGAAGGGCCGCTCGACTATTTCCTGCAACCGGGCGTGAAACTCGACTTTCGCCACCTGCCCGACGGCCATGTCGTCTCCGCCGCCGAGGTCGAAGCCGAGCTTGACCGCATCGGCCACAATCTGGCCCCGCTCGACATCGTGCTGGTCAACACCGCTGCGGGCGCCGCCTACGGCGCGCCGGACTTCATCCACAAGGGCTGCGGCATGGGCGAAGAGGCGACGCTCTTCCTCACCGAGCGCGGGGTGAAGGTGGTCGGCACCGACGCGTGGAGCTGGGACGCGCCCTTCTCCCACACCGCCCGCCGCTGGGCGGAGAAGCGTGACCCGAAGATCATCTGGGAAGGCCACAAGGCCGGCCGCTTCCGTGAGTACTACCAGATCGAGAAGCTGACCAACCTCGAGGCCCTGCCGCCCCACGGCTTCACCCTCTCCTGCTTCCCGGTGAAAATCGCCGGCGCGTCGGCAGGCTGGATCCGCGCGGTGGCGATCCTGGACTGAGATGGTGCCCCCTCCCGGACTCGAACCGGGAAGCCTTGCGGCGGACGATTTTGAGTCGTCTGCGTCTACCAATTCCGCCAAGGGGGCTCAGGGCGTGCCTCTTACCTGATCGCGCGGCGACGGCAACTCGGGCGCGCAATCTTGGGTCCGAAACCCGCCCTAAAGGCTAAGCGAGCAGCTCTCGCCGATGGTCGGGCGCGACACCACGATGCGCGACAAGCCGGGGAACTCGCCCTTCAGGCGTTCCGCAAAATAGAGGCAGAGGTGCTCCAGGGTCGGGCGCTCGAGGCCCGGGCGCTCGTTGAGCAGGCGGTGATCAAGTTCACCGGCCACGCGTTTCAAGGCGGCATCGACGTCCGCAAGGTCGGCGACCCAGCCGACCGGCTCCTGCGTGGGGCCGCGCACGGTGGCCTCCACCCGGAAAGAATGGCCGTGCAGGTTGGAATAGGGCCGGTGTTCCGGCCCCTCGGCGAAGTAGTGCGCGGCGTCGAACGTCGCGGATTTGGTGATCTCGAATGTGGCGGAGGTCATTGAACAGAAACGAGCGGGATCTGGCGCCCGCGGGCGCGGTGAAAGCCTCAGGCGATGCCGAGGTACTTGTGGGTCTGCACGCTTAAACGCCAGCGAGGGTGTTCGAGGCAATAGGCGATCGCCGCGCGGGTCGCCGCCTCGCGATCCGGGCCGTCCATCGGCTGCAGCAGGAACCGCTCGAAATCCAGGTCCTCGAACCGCGCCGGATCGACGTCTCTCTGCGGATAGACCAGTTTCAATTCCTGGCCGCGCTGCTGCACGACGGTCGCCTGGGCCTTGGGGCTGACGCAGATCCAGTCGATGCCCTCGGGCGCAGGCAGGGTGCCGTTGGTCTCCAGAGCGATGGTGAAGCCGCGGGCGTGCAGCGCCGCCACCAGCGCGTCGTTCACCTGAAGCAACGGCTCGCCGCCGGTCAGCACAACCAGGCGATCCGAGGCCCCGCCGATCCAGGCCGCCTCAACCGCCGCCGCAAGCGCTTCCGCGTCCTGGAACCGGCCGCCCCCGGGCCCGTCCATGCCGACGAAGTCCGTGTCGCAGAAGGTGCAGACGGCGGCGGCGCGATCCTCCTCCCGGCCGGACCAGAGATTGCAGCCGGCGAAGCGGCAGAACACCGCCGGCCGCCCGGCCTGGCCGCCCTCGCCCTGCAGGGTCAGGAAGATCTCCTTGACCGCATAGCTCATGGCGCGACCTCAAGCGCCGGCGCTCCATTCGCGACCCACTCCGCGTGGCCGCGGGCCCGCAGGTCGCAGGCCGGACAACGCCCGCAGCCATGGCCCCAAGCGTGGCCTTCGCCCCGTTCGCCCAGATAGCAGGTGTGGGTGTCCTCGACGGTGATCCCGACCAGCGCCTCGCCGCCCAGCCGTCGGGCCAGGGCCCAGGTCTGCGCCTTGGTCAGCCACATCAAGGGGGTCTCGATCCGGAAATCCCGGGCCATG
>NZ_JBILUK010000275.1:0-3996 GCF_044371015.1 Phenylobacterium sp. | reverse complement strand
TCATGGCCGAGATGTTCCCCACCCGGATGCGATATTCCGCCATCTCGCTGGCCCAGCAGGTCACTTCGATGTTCGCGGGTTCGCTGGCGCCGCTGATCGCGGCCGCCCTGCTGGCCGCTACGGGCTCAGGCGCCGCGGTGGGCTGGTATATCGCCGGCGCGGCCCTGCTGACCGGCGTCTCGACGCTCTTCGCCAGGGAGACCAAAGGCCGGACGTTCGCCGAGATCGACGCCGAAGGACGGGGGTAGAGCCTCGCCCGATCTGATTGAATCAGTCTGATCGGGAGGACGAGGCGCGATTCTTTGATCTGGCGCGCATTCCCGCCGCCGAACCGGCTTCCACTTCGGCGGATTGCGCTCCAGGGGGCGGATTCGACCCACCCGCGTTGCGCCCGCCCGCCCGCGCGGCTATTTCCCCGCCTCGATCTCTCCCACCCAAAGACCAAGCGAGCGCGGACGCCCCATGGCGCAGCAGTACATTTTTCAGATGCAGGGCCTGACCAAGGCCTTTCCCGGCGCGCCCAAGAAGCTGTTCGAGAACATCTGGCTGTCGTTTTACCCGGACGCCAAGATCGGCGTGGTGGGCGTCAACGGGTCGGGCAAGTCGAGCCTGCTCAAGATCATGGCCGGGATCGACAAGGAGTTCACCGGCGAGGCCTTCGCGGCCGACGGCGTCAAGCGCGGCTATCTGGAGCAGGAGCCTCAGCTGGACCCCAAGCTGGATGTCTGGGGCAATGTGATCTCCTGGTGCGAGGAGAAGCAGATCTTTGACCGCTACAACGCGGTCGCGGCCCAGATGGGCGAAGAATACACCGACGAACTGATGGAGGAGATGACCACCCTCCAGGAAAAGCTGGACGCCGGCGATCTCTGGGACATCGACAGCCGCATCGAGATGGCGATGGACGCCCTGCGCTGCCCGCCCAACGACTGGCCGGTCGACAAGCTCTCCGGCGGTGAGCGCCGCCGGGTGGCGCTGGCGCGCCTGCTTCTGGCCAAGCCCGACATGCTGCTGCTCGATGAGCCCACCAACCACCTCGACGCCGAGAGCGTGGCCTGGCTGCAGCACCATCTGGAAGCGTTCCCGGGCTGCGTGATCCTGGTCACCCACGACCGCTACTTCCTGGATCAGGTGACGAAGTGGACGCTGGAACTCGATCGCGGCAAGGGCCTGCCCTATGAGGGCAACTACTCCTCCTGGCTCGAGCAGAAGACCAAGCGCCTGGCCCAGGAAGAGCGCGAGGAAGCCGGCAAGAAGCGCACCATCGAGCGCGAACTGGCCTGGGTGCGCTCATCACCCTCGGCGCGGCGCTCGAAGTCCAAGGCCCGCCTCGCGGCCTTTGAAGATCTGCAGAACGAGGCCGATAGGGCCAAGCAGACGTTCGCCCAGATCCAGATTCCGCCCGGTCCGAGGCTCGGGCAGATGGTGCTTGAAGCTACGGGTCTGGAGAAGGAGTACGGCGACAAGCTGCTGTTCAAGGACCTCACCTTCAAGCTGCCGCCGGGTGGCATCGTCGGCGTCATCGGGCCGAACGGCGCGGGCAAGACCACGCTGTTCAAGATCATCACCGGCCAGGAAACCCCCGATGCGGGGGCCGTTCGCCTGGGCGAAACCGTCAAGCTTGCCTACGTCGACCAGAGCCGCGACACGCTCGATCCCAACAAGAACGTCTGGGAAGAGATCTCCGGCGGTTTGGATGTGGTGAAGGTCGGAGCCCGCGAGATTCCCAGCCGGGCCTATGTCGGCAGCTTCAATTTCAAGGGCGGCGACCAGCAGAAGAAGGTCGGCCTGCTGTCGGGCGGTGAGCGCAACCGCGTCCACCTGGCCAAGACCCTGCTGGCCGGCGGCAATGTGCTGATGCTCGACGAACCCACCAACGACCTCGACGTGGAGACCCTGGGCGCGCTGGAATCGGCGCTGGAGGACTTCCCCGGTTGCGCGGTGGTGATCAGCCACGACCGGTTCTTCCTTGACCGCCTAGCCACCCACATCCTGGCGTTTGAGGGCGACAGCAAGGTGGAGTGGTTCGAAGGCAACTTCGAAGCCTATGAAGAGGATAAGAAGCGCCGCCTGGGCGCCGACAGCCTGATCCCCCACCGCATCAAGTTCCAGAAGTTCACGCGCTAGAGCCTGTCCGGCCTTGATGGAACCATCAAGGCCGGTCGAACAGTCTGGATCTCTTTGAAATAGAGCGCGTTTCTTCGGCGAAACCGGCCTCCAGGTTCGCCGAACGCGCTCTAGCGGCCGCGCATACGGTCCGGAAACGCAACTCAGGTTAGGCTTTCCACGTACTTGCCCTGACGACGGGCGGCACGGAGGCCGGCATGACCGCACCCACGGCGGAGGAGCAGTTGCTCCTGGAGTACATCAACGCCGCGCGGCTGGACCCGCTGGGCGACGCGGCGCGCTACATCAGCAGCTATGGCGCGACGGCGACGTCGACGGACGCCACTATCAACAACGCGCTGCGGTTCTTCGGCGTATCGGGGCCGGCGCTGCAGCAGGCGCTGAGCGCGCTCACGCCGACTGATCCGCTGGCCTGGAACGACGCGTTGTCGGTCGCTGCGGAGGGCCACAACGCCGCAATGATCGCCGCCGACCTGCAGACCCACCAGGCCCCGGGCGAGGCGAGCTTTGGCGCGCGCCTCCAGGCGGCGGGCTACAACTTCATCACCGCCGGCGAGAACGTCTTCGCCTTCGGCAGGAGCGTGCTGGAGACCCACGCGGCCTTCATGGTCGACTGGGGCGAAGGGCCCAACGGGATGCAGTCGCCCGCCGGCCATCGCATCAGCATCATGAACCCCGACTTTCGCGAGGCGGGCATCGCCATCACGGCCGAGAACTCGGCCGCGACCCAGGTGGGGCCGCTGGTGGTGTCGCAGGAGTTCGGCGCGCGTTCGCAGGCCGGCGTGTTCATCCTGGGCGTGGCCTATACCGACAGCGACGCCAACCGGTTCTACTCCGTGGGCGAGGGCCGGACGGGTTTGAGCGTGACCCTCGGCGCTGTCACGGCGTCGAGCACCGCCAGCGGCGGCTACGCCCTGCAATCGAGCGCAACAGGCGCCCAGACCGTGACCCTGACTGGGGGCGGGCTGACGGGCCCGGTCTCGGTGGGGCTGACCCTTCAGTCCGGCGACAACGTGAAGATCGACGTGGTCGGCGGGACGGCCCTGAAGCTCTCCGCCTCTGCGGTTGTGAGCGGACCCGTCACCCTGATTGAGGGGCTGGGCGCGCGCGGGCTCTCGCTGACTGCGGTCGGGGGCGGATTTCACGATGTGCAGGGCGGCGGCGGCGGCGACACGCTGACTGGCGGCTCCGGCCAGAACTACTTGCGCGGCAACGCCGGCAACGACTCGGTGCAGGGCGGCGCGGTCTTTGATGACATCAACGGCAATGCGGGAAACGACACCGCCTCGGGCGGTCTGGGCGACGACTGGGTGGTCGGTGGCAAGGACAACGACCTGCTGTTCGGTGACTCCGGCGGCGACCTCGTGTTCGGCAATCTCGGCGCCGATACCTGCGAGGGCGGCGAGGGCGACGACATCGTGCGCGGCGGGCAGGACAACGACATCGTCCGCGGCGGGGCCGGCGCCGACTTCATTTCGGGCGACCGGGGCGACGACACGATGAGCGGCGGCGCGGGCGCCGACACGTTCAACACCTTCGCGGAGACCGGTCTGGATCGGGTGCTCGACTTCAGCGCCGCCGAGGGGGATCGGGTGCAGCTGGCGCCCGGCACGACGTTCAGTCTGGCGCAATCAGGCGCGGACACGGTGATCAGCATGACCGGAGGCGGTCAGATGGTGCTGGTCGGGGTCCAGCTCTCAAGCCTGCCGCAGGGCTGGATCTTCGGCAGTTAGCGCCGGACATTGCGGTTAACCCTACTGCTTCATGGGGCCGAAATCTCGCCGGCGCACCCTTCCGCGCCTGAAACGCGGGGTGCGCCGTCATGGCCGAGTTCATCGGTACGGAAGACAACGAACTGTTCGAGGGCGG
>NZ_JBILUK010000274.1:0-4005 GCF_044371015.1 Phenylobacterium sp. | reverse complement strand
GCGCGGTTTGCGACACCGAGGTCGTGGTGGTGCGGCCGCCGAAGACCCCGGCCAGCCTGGAATGCGGCGGCCACGCCGTGATCCCGCACGCGCAGGGCAAGCCTGAGGGGCTGGCGCCGTCGGCTGATCATTCCGGTGGAACGGCGGCGGGCAAGCGCTACACCGATCCCGAGACCGGCATCGAGGTGCTGTGCACCAAGGGGGGCGCGGGGTCGCTCTCCGTGGACGGGCGGGCTATCGGCGCCGCCGAGGCCAAGAAGCTGCCGTCTTCCGACTGATGCATACCGCGCTACTGCTCGACATGATCGCCGACGCGGCGCCGGACCGGCTGGCCCTGGGAGCGCGCGCCGAGGGTCTGACCTTCGCCGAGACCCGGAGGCGTGCGCACCACGGCGCGGCCTGGCTGGAGCAACTGGGTGGAACCAACGTCGCGTTCCTGGGGCTGAACGGCCCCTCCCTGCCGATTGCGGTGTTCGCGTCAGGCATGCTGGCGCGACCGTTCGCGCCCTTGAACTACCGCCTGCCGGACGGCGACCTGCGCAAGCTGCTGGCCCGCACGGCGCCCTCGGTGGCCATCGTGGATGACGACATGGTCGGGCGTCTGGGGCAGGCGGAAGGCGTCACCATCGTCAGCCGGAGCGCCTTTGACGCGGCCTGCAGGGTCCAGGGCGATTGCGAGGCTCAGTTCCTGGATGTGGATCATGATATCGCCGTGCTGCTGTTCACCAGCGGCACCACCGGCGAGCCCAAGGCGGCGATCCTGCGCCACCGCAATCTGACCTCATATGTGATCTCGACCGTCGAGTTCCTGGGTTCGGAGGATGGCGAAGCGGCTCTGGTCAGCGTGCCGCCCTACCATATCGCCGGCGTCTCAGCGATCTTGACCGGCGTCTATTCCGGCCGTCGCATCCTGCATCTGGATGCGTTCACACCCGAGGCGTGGGTCGCCACGGCGGCGGCCGAAGGGATCACCCACGCCATGGTCGTGCCGACCATGCTGGGTCGGATCCTGGATGTGCTGGAGACCACCGGCGAGACCCTGCCGGAGATGCGGGCCATCAGCTACGGCGGCGGTCGCATGCCGCTGCCGACGATCGAGCGGGCGATGAACCTGCTGCCGCACGTGGACTTCGCCAACGCCTACGGCCTGACGGAAACCTCATCCACCATCTCGATCCTGGGGCCGGACGATCATCGGATGGCCGTCTACGCCGAGGATGAAGCGGGCCGGCGCCGGCTTGGATCGGTCGGCAAACCGTTGCCGAGTCTCGAACTGGAGATCCGCGGTCCGGACGGCGCAGTCCTGGGCCCCAACCAGTCAGGTGAGATCTATGTGCGGGGCGAGCAGGTGTCGGGCGAGTACGCCGGCAAGAAGGTCACTGACGACGACGGCTGGTTCGCCACCAATGACGGCGGCTGGATGGATGATGAGGGCTATCTCTACGTCGAGGGCCGTCTCGATGACGTGATCGTTCGAGGCGGTGAGAATATCTCGCCGGGTGAGATTGAGGATGTGCTCCGCGAGCACCCGGCCGTCAGCGATGTGGCGATCCTGGGTTTGCCGGACGATCAGTGGGGCGAAGCCGTGGCGGCCGTCATCGTGGCCGGCGAAGATCGGCCCTCGACCGACGATCTCGCCGCCTGGGTGAAGGCGCGCTTGAAATCCACCAAGACGCCCGAGATCTGGGATTTTCGCGACGCATTGCCCTACAATGACACCGGCAAGCTACTACGTCGCCAGCTCAGGGCCGAGTTGGCCAAGGCCTAGGCCGCAGCCCTCTCGGAGGCCCTTATGGCGGGCGCCGCCGCCCTGATCGCGGACCTGATCGCCCTGGGCGGGGCGGGAATTGACGTGACGCCGGCGGATCAGTCGCCCGGAGACACGTCCGCGGTGGTGCGTGTCGGCGTCCATCGCGAAGGCCCTCGACCGGACGGCCCGCACCTTGAGGCCTTCGATATCCTGCTGAGCCTCGAACCGGACGCGCCTCGGCCGTGGGTCGGCGTGCAGGATGTGGATTCGGTTCTGGCGTCGTTGAAGGCCGTGGTCGCCGCCCAGCCCGTGGCGGCTTCGGTCTGTGCGCAGGTGTTGAGACTCTCCCCGGGCCTTTCGTTCGACGGCGCCTTGGCGGTGGAGTCGATGGCGTTCTCGATGCTGTTGGCCTCTGACGGTTTCAAGGCGTGGCGTGCAGACCGGCCGGTCAAGGCGCGTGCGGACCCGGGGGGCCAACGGGTCGGGATCGACGTGTCCGAGTCCGGGATCGCCCTGCGCCTGATGCGACCTGATGTGCGCAACGCATTCGACGCCGCGATGCGGGATGCGTTGAGCGAAGCGCTGCTCTTCGCCCTCGAGCATCCCGATCAGCCGGCGGTGACGCTCTCCGGCGAGGGGCCGTGCTTCAGCGCCGGCGGCGATCTGGATGAGTTCGGCGCGGCGACGGACGTGGGCCTGGCGCATCTGATCCGCACCCTCCGGTCCCCGGTGCGATTGGCGCGTGGTTTGGGAGATCGACTGACGGTCGAGTTGCACGGCGCCTGTGTCGGCGCGGGGATCGAGGTCCCGGCCGCCGCCGGGCGGGTCGTCGCGCGGGCGGGTTCGGTCTTCCGGCTGCCGGAGGTCTCCATGGGCCTCATTCCCGGCGCGGGCGGAACGGCGAGCCTGCCGCGCCGGATCGGGCGTCAGCGGGCAGCCTGGCTGGCGATCTCCGGCGCGACGCTGGACGCGGAGAGCGCGCGCGTCTGGGGGTTGCTGGACGCCGTAATCCCATGACTCCCATCGCAGACGAGTTGAAGCGGCGGGCCGCCCAGGTGGCGGATCTGTCGGCGCAGCTTGGACACCGGGTGGACCTGGCGTCGCTCGGCGTTACGGACCGGACCGGGGAACTGGCGCTCGGTCCGGCCGGGGAGGCCGTATCGCCCAACGGCGCCTGTCGGATGTTTCGGGCGGCCGATGACTGGATGGCGCTCAACCTGGCGCGCGAGGAGGATCGCGAACTCGTTCCCGCCTGGCTGGAGACGGACGCCACCGATGAACCCTGGACCCTCATTGCGGCCGAAGGCGGCCGTCACGGGGCGGACGATCTCGTGGCGCGGGCGACCCTACTGGGCCTCCCGGCGGCCCGGGTCGGCGAAGTGGCCTGGAGAGACGACGAGCCGATCCGGATCGTGCAACAGCACGATTGGCCGCGCGTCCCGGCCCCTCCGGCCCGGATCCGGGTGGTGGATCTCTCCGCGCTTTGGGCGGGACCGATGTGCGGAGCCGTCCTGGCCGCCATGGGTGCAGAGGTGACCAAGATCGAGAGCGTCCGGCGTCCCGATCCGACGCGGCTCGCCACCCCGGGCTTCCACGCGCGTCTGAACGTCGCCAAGACTCTGCTGGCGCTGGACCTCGCGACGCGGGAAGGACAGGCCGAGCTCCGCGCCCGCGTGCTGGCGGCGGACGTGGTGATCACCAGCGCCCGGCGACGGGGTGTCTTATCGATCGGACTGGACCCTGAAGCGATGCTGGCGGCGCGCCCCGGCCTGACCTGGGTGGCCATCACCGGCTATGGATGGCGGGGGGGCGATGCGCCTGGCGATCCGCCGGAACGCGTCGCGTTCGGAGACGACGCGGCCGCGGCGGGCGGACTGGTGGGCTGGAACGAGGCCGGCGAACCCCGGTTTCTGGGTGACGCGCTTTCGGATCCCCTGACCGGAGCGGCGGCTGCCGTGAGCGCCATGGCGGGAATCCTGCATGGAGGCGGTTGCCTCGTCGATGCGGCGATGGCGCAGAGCGCGTCCCGAGCGGCTCGATGGCGCTCGCAATGAGCGACTGGTTGATCCGGAACGTCGAGGTTGAAGGCCGCACAGGTCTCGACGTGCGGGTCGCCGGCGCGCGCGTTGTGGAGATCGGCGTGGACCTCCGCGGGCCGGGCGAGGTGATCGAGGGCTATGGCGGCGCGCTGATCCCCGGCCTGCACGACCACCACATCCACCTTTTGGGTCTCGCCGCGAGCATGGTCTCGACCG
>NZ_JBILUK010000066.1:0-14387 GCF_044371015.1 Phenylobacterium sp. | reverse complement strand
GCGGCGACCGGGTGCTGGCGGAGAACTATCTCCAGCACGCCGAGCATTATTTCCGGCTGTTGCGAGCCCTGCAGCCGCACCGCACGCCCAGCGAAATCATCGGCCGCGACCAGGTCGCGTCGGGCTACGACATCGATTTCGAGGACGAGAGCGGCTTCAACCAGCCTCCGCCCGAAGAGGTCCAGGACTCGGAGGCCCGCGACGACGGCGACAGCCGCCCCAGAGATCGTGATCGGGATCGCGGCGACTGGCAGCCGCGGGAGGATCGGTTCCGGGATGATCGTTCCCGTGACGACCGTCCGCGTGATGATCGCCAGCGCGACGACCGCGCCCGCGATGACCGGCCCCGTGACGATCGGCCCCGCGACGACAGACCTCGCGAGGATCGGGCGCGGGATGACCGTCCCCGTGATGAGCGGCCCCGTGACGATCGCCCGCGGGAGGGCCGCGACCGCGACCGCTGGCGCGAGCGTGACCGCAATCGTCCCCGCGACGAACGGCCCCGCGACGAACGGCCCCGTGATGATCGACCCAGGGATGATCGCCCCAGAGATGATCGCCCCAGGGATGATCGTCCTCGCGACGAGCGTCCGCGCGCCGAGGCCGACGAGCGCCGGGAGCGCGAGCCCTATGTCGAGCCGGCGCCCGAACCGAGTGGTCCGATGTTGCGCGACTCAGACGGCGGCGCCAGCCACGCGCCCGCCTTCCTGCAGGCCGCACGGCCCGCGCCAGTGGCGGACGACGTCGAGGCGGCGCCCAAGCCGCGCCGCCGCCGCGCGCCGCGCAGCTTCGAAGGCGACGCAAAGCCCGAGACGGAAGACGCCTGAGGCGCAAGCTGACTCCATCAAGCGACGCGCCATCCGCCCGCTTCCAAGGGTAGGGTCTTCGCCGTGACCTGTCCGGCGGACCAGCGGGCGTGAAGGATCAGCGCGCGCGTCGTCAGAACCTGTAGCTGAAGCCCGCCCTCACATTGCGGCCCGGCAGCGGGGCGAGGTCTTTCAGGAACGAGACATGTTCCCGCGCTTCGACGTTCCCGAGGTTCCTTCCGTCCAGGAAGATGCGGAGTTCGCGGGCCGCGAACGGGCGAACGCTGACCTGGGCGTTCACCATCGTGTAACCGTCGGTGGCCAGTTCGAAGGGCGTGATCCGGTTTTGGTCGCCCACGCGCCGAACCTCCGCTGAGACACTCCAGGCGGCGTCCTCGAGGATCGCGCGTCCGGTCAAGGACCATGGCGGAATGCGCGCCGGCGGACCCAGGTCGCTCTTGCCGCGCACATAGTCGGCGCCGGCTTCCAGACGCAGAGTCCGGGCGCCGTCTGTCCACGCGGCCAGCGAAGCCTCGATTTCGAATCCATGGAAGGTCGCATCGGTCTGAAGGAACGCAAAGACCGGTAGATCATCCTCTTCCGCGCCGGTCGGCCTAAGGTCAATGAAGCCGTCATAACGCACCACGAAGGCGTGGGCGTCGACATCCAGGGTGTCTGTACTGAAGTGCGCGGTCAGATCCGCGGACCAAGAGACCTCGCTGTCGAGTGTGGCGTCGCCCACCTCAAAGGCCCGGGTCGCCGCGTGCGGCCCATCGGCGAACAGCTCTTCCTGCGCCGGCGCTCGCTCCGCCCGCGAGCCGGACAGCGATACGAACCAGCCCTGCGCTGGCCGCAGGAAGCCCCCAAGGGACGCTGACAAGCCGGTGAAGTCGCGTGAGCCCACCATGGAATCGAGCGACTTCCTCTCAAGTCTCAAGCCGCCCTCGATCCCCCAGGACTCCCGGTCCAGCCGCTGGAGTGTGAAAACGCCCACCTCCTTGGTCTCGGTCGGGGGGACGAACGCTTCATCACCCTGGGCGTCGAAGTCTCGCTGGAGCAGCTGCAGACCCACCGCACCCTGCCAGCCTTCGCGTTCGGCCTGGATCAGCTCCAGGCGGCCTTCCCAGCCGTCGGAGAGGAACCGGGTTCCGACCTCATCTCCCTCGAGCTCCACATGGGTGTAGTCCGCATAGCCGCCGGAGAACCGCACCGTCTCGAATGGCCCGAGCGCAAGGCGATACTCACCGCGCAGATCGTAGCGGGTCTGCTCCAGGTCGATGGTGACCACTTCCTCGTCCTCGACCGGCGCGCCCGGTGCAGGCGAGTGGTCTTCCTCATGCGCGTGGCCCGGGACGCCATAGTCCGAGACTGTGCGCCGAACGGAGACGCCGATCCGCCCGTTGTCTCCAACGTGGCCCACCCCCGCGCCGAACGCCTTCAGCCGCGTGAAGGTGGTCTCGACCTCACTGGCGACCTTGCCAGGGAACGGTTCGCCCTCGGCCGCCAGTTGCCGGCGCGACTCCGGGAATGTCGGGACCTCATAGTCCTCGCTGTCGCGCCACAACCCGTCTACGGTGAACACCAGCGGCCCGGTCCCGGCCTGGAGCGCCCCGCCCAGTTCACGGCCTTTGTCCACGCTGCTGGCCGACCCATGCGCCCGGCCCGACAGCCCTTCGACGGCCTGGATCGGAATCCGCTGATCGATGATGTTCACCACCCCACCGATGGCCGAGCCGCCATAGGCCAAGGCCGAAGGTCCGCGCAGCACCTCGATCCGCTCCGCCTCCTGGGGGTCGCTCGCCACGGCGTGGTCTGGTGAGAGCGCGCTCGCGTCCACCTGGCCCATGCCGTTCGACAGCACCAGCACCCGAGGCCCCGACTGGCCGCGGATCACCGGCCGCGTCGCGCCCGGACCGAAGAAGCTGGAGCGCACGCCGACCATTCCCGAGAGCGCCTCACCGAGACCCCCTGAAGGCGCCAGATCCAGCTCGCCGCGGTCCAGGATGGCGACACTGGTCGTCGCGGAGTCGAGGCTGATGGCGTAGGGCGCGGCGGTCACCACCACCTCGCTGACCTCCGAGTCGTCCGGGGCCGCCATTGCGGGCGTGGCCGCCAAGACGGCGACTGAAGTCAGAAGCAGCAGACGCGACATGATCCAGATCCTACCCTTGCAGACGGGTTGATCTGTTATGAAATAACATTACTACACGTCAAGCGCGTTGCGGCCAATCGTGAAGGAGATTAGCCATTGCCCATGGCCGATGCCTGCAACCATCACGATCACCACGTTCACCAAGGTCTGGGTTCAGGGCCGCTCCTGGAAGCTCTGGCCGAGGCCGAGTTGCGCTGCGCCGCGTCTCAGGAGCGACTGACCCCGCCGCGCCGCCGGGTGCTGGAGCTTCTGCTTGCGGCCGACGCGCCGCTGAAAGCCTATGACCTGATCGCGGCCTATGGCCCGGCGGGCGAGCCGGCCAAGCCGCCGACGGTCTATCGGGCGCTGGAGTTTCTGGAGCGCCTGGGCTTCGCCCACCGCATCGAAAGCCTGAACGCCTATGTGCCGTGCCGGATCGCCGGAGGGCACTCGGCCGCGTTCCTGATCTGCGACTGCTGTGGCGAGGCGGCGGAGTTCCATCCGGACCTGGGCGCGCCGTTGGCCGAAGCGGGCGCGCTCGGCTATGCGCTCCGTGCGGTGACGCTGGAGGCCCGGGGCCTCTGCGCCGCCTGCCAGGCGGGCTGAACCGCCCTACCAGAAGACATCTCGCACCACCTGCACGACCCGGCCGGTGTAGCGATCGACCAGCAGGGCGTCATCGCCCGACCGCACCCAGCCATAGCCCGGCGGCGGCAGCGGCAGGCGGAAGGCCCAGGGATCGATCCACCAGTTGGAGCCGTACCAGCCACGCGGAAGGTAGTCGCCGAACGCCCAATCGCGGAGATAGTAGCCGGACGGCGGTCGCCAGGCATGGCGGTAGCGATAGGGGCTGTCGTACACGCCCGGCCAGCGGCCCCAGCTCCAATAGCGCCGATCATCCCACCAACGGTCACGATCCCAGCGGCGTCGGTCGTCGTCCCGCCAGTCCCGGCGGCGTTCATCCCGATCCTTGCGGTCTCGGTCTGCGCGATCGCGGTCGTAGCGATCGCGCCCGCCATCGGCCCGGTCGCCGCGATCCCGGTCTCCGCCGTCGCGGCGGTCAAAGCCGCCTCGGCCGCCTGGACCATAGAAGCGGCCGCCGTCCGGCTCGCGGGCCTCTGCTGCGCGGGGCGCGTCGGGGGCCGGCGGCGGCGGGGGCGGGCGGTCGGCGCGTTCGAAGCCGCGCGCGTCTCCGAAGCTCTCCCGGACCGCGTCTTCGCCGGGCTCCTGGGCGAGGGCGGGGCCGGCGCTCAGTCCGAGCGCCAGGGCCATCACGGCGGCGGCCTGTTTCATCGCGGATCGCATCCTGCAGAGGCGCCGGATCCCGGCGCTGTCTTGTCCACTCATGATCCAGTCACCACAAGCCGTCTGAACCCAGGTTGAACGGCGCGCCGGTTCCGGCCAGACAGACGTCTGGAATGGGAGGCCGATTTGAGCGCCACGCCGCAGGATGTGCTGACCTTCTGGCGCAATGCCGGCCCCAGGCGCTGGTTCAGCAAGGACTCGCGCTTTGACGACGCGATCCGGCTGCGGTTCGAGCCGGTGCACCACGCGGCCGCGCGCGGAGCCTATGACGGCTGGGCCGACGAAGGACCCGAGGCGGCCTTGGCGCTGCTGCTGCTGCTCGACCAGTTCCCGCGCAATCTTTATCGCGACAGCGCTCACGCCTGGGCCACCGACCCGAAGGCCAGGGCCGTGGCTCGCCGGGCGGTCGACCGGGGCTGGATGAAAGGGGTGGAGCCTGAGCTGAGGGGCTTCTTCCTCTTGCCCTTCGAACACTCCGAAGATCTGGCGGACCAGGAATTGTGCCTGACGCTCGCCGCCGAGCTGGGCGATCCGGACCTGATCAAATGGGCCGGGATCCATCACGAAGTCATCGCCCGCTTCGGCCGGTTCCCGCACCGCAACCCGGCGCTCGGCCGGGTGACGACGCCGGAGGAGCAGCTGTTCCTCGACGAGGGCGGGTTCGCCGGCTGAAGGCGCCTGTGGACGCCCGATCAAACGCATTTCCGGCGGCCCGCGAATCAGTCGCGAATCACCCTGTGAACGCTCATGTCGCCATCGCCGCAGCCGCCGATACGGGCCGTGCTCACCCAGAGCAGCCCTATCTGGACCTGCTGGCCGACATCCTGGCCAAAGGGGTCGAGCGCGGCGATCGCACGGGCACCGGCACGCTGGGTGTCTTCGGACGGCAGATGCGGTTCGACCTTGCCCAGGGCTTTCCGCTGCTGACCACCAAGAAGCTGCATCGGAAGTCGATCATACTGGAGCTGCTGTGGTTCCTGCGCGGGGACACCAACGTGCGGTGGCTGCAGGAACGCGGCGTCAGCATTTGGGACGAATGGGCGGATGCTGAGGGCGAACTGGGGCCGGTCTATGGCCGCCAGTGGCGTTCCTGGGCGGCGCCGGACGGCCGGGTGATCGACCAGATCTCGGGCGTGGTCCAGAGCCTGAAGACCAATCCCAACAGCCGCCGCCATATCGTCTCGGCCTGGAACCCGGCCGACGTCGACGACATGGCGCTGCCGCCCTGCCACTGCCTGTTTCAATTCTATGTCTCGGAGGGCCGGCTCTCGTGCCAGCTCTACCAGCGCTCGGCCGACGTGTTTCTGGGAGTCCCGTTCAATATCGCCAGCTATGCGCTGCTGACGATGATGATGGCGCGGGTCACGGGCCTGGAGCCCGGTGAATTCGTCCACACGCTGGGCGACGCGCACCTTTATCTGAACCACCTGGATCAGGCCCGCTTGCAGCTCACGCGGCAGCCGCTGCCGGCCCCGGTGATGCACGTGGCGGCGCGGGACGACCTCTTCGGCTATACGTTCGAGGACTTCCGCCTGGAGGGCTATCAGGCCCATCCGGCTATCGCGGCGCCGATCGCGGTCTAGATGGCCGAGGCGCTTACCCTCGCCGGGGTTTCCGACGCGGCCGCCCGCATCTCCGACATCTATGCCGGCAAGTACGGGATCGAGCGCGACGGCGACTGGTTCCTGATCAAGCTGCAGGAAGAGTTGGGCGAGCTGGCCCAGGCGCATTTGCGGCTCTCGGGTCGGGGACGGGGCTCATCGACCGAGCAGGATCGGGCCGACGAGGCGGCCGACGTGCTGTGCATGCTGCTGCTCTATTGCCGCCACCATGGCATCGACCCGGAGGCGGCGGTGGCGCGGAAGTGGCTGAGCTGGCTGGAGCCGGCCTAGCCCTCATCTACGCCCCGGCATCGGCGACGGCGGCGAGCGCCTGACCCGCGGCTTCGATGGCCTGATCGACATCCGCCTCGGTCATAGCCGTGGACAGCATCCAGGCCCCTGCGGGCGTGGTCATGACGCCCCGCTCGAGAAGCTCGCGATGCAGGCGGGCCATGCGGGCGCCATCGCGGCGGACCAGGCTGCGATAGTCGAGGACCGGCGCCTCGGCGATCACCCATGAGGCCAGCGAGCCGCGCCCCTGCACATGCACCGGCAGATTGACGGTGCGCGCCACGCGGCGGAGGCCGCTCCGCAGGCGCTCGCCCAGCGCGTCGAGACGGGCGAAGGCGGCTTCACCCAGCAGATCCAGCGCGACGCCGCCGGCCGCCATGGTCACCGGATTGCCGTTGTAGGTGCCGCCGTGGGAGATCGCCGGGCCCTTCGTCTGGGGATCAAACACGGCCATCACATCGGCCCGCCCCCCGACGGCGCCGACCGGGAAACCGCCGCCGATGATCTTCGCGAAGGCGGTGAGATCGGGACGTACGCCATAGATAGACTGGGCCCCGCCGTGCGCCAGCCGGAAGCAGTAGACCTCATCCAGGATGAAGAGCGCGCCGGTGGCGTCACAGACCTCGCGGATCATCTGAAGATAGCCCTCGGGCGCCTCGGCGAAGGACAGGCGCGAGGGGATCGGGTCGATCAGTACGGCGGCGAGGGTCTCGCCGGCCGCTTCGAGCGCGCGCCGGGCGCCGGCGATGTTCTGCCAGGGGAGGGTTACCACCTCGTCCAGCAGGCTCTGCGGCTGGCCCGCGTGCATGGCGGTGGTGACAGGCGCGTCGTCGTCGCCCCAGGCGTCGGGGCGGGAGATCTGGCTCAGCTCCACGAGATCGTAGGCGCCGTGATAGGCGCCCTCGACCTTGGCGATCCGGCTGCGGCCGGTGAAGGCGCGGGCGGCCTGCACGGCCATCATCACCGCCTCGCTGCCGGAGTTGGTGAAGCGGACCCGGTCGACGCTCTCGACGCGGTCGACGAGCCGGGCGGCGAGGTCGATCTCGGCCTGGGTGGGCATTCCGACGGCCATCATCTGGGCGATCTGGCGGGTGGCGGCCTCGACGATCGCAGGGTGGCCGTGGCCGTGGATCAGAGCCGAGTAGTTGTTGACGAAGTCGAGCCGCGTGACGCCGTCGACATCGGTGACGCGCGCGCCCTCAGCGCTCGCCGCATAAAGCGGGTGAGGGGCGAAGAAGAGCGTGCTGCGGGTGTTGCCGCCGGGAAGCACGCGCGTAGCGGCCTCAAACAGTTCGGCCGAGCGGGCGGTGGGGGAGGGGTGTGTCATGGGGTGGTCCGGCGTTGAAGGTCGGGCGGCCGGATCATGATCGAAAGTCGATCCGGCGGCCAATGCCTGGAACATGACGGACTGGCGCTTTGGGGAGGTGGGGCCACGTCATTGGGGCGCTGGAAGCCCCCTCACCAAACGATGCGCACCGGATACTGCGCCAGGGTTGCGTCGGCAGTGGCAAGGGGGAGGTCAAGCGTGATGGCGTGGGCGACCAGCATCCGGTCGACCGGATCGCGGTGAATGTCGGGCAGCGCCTGGACCGTCTCCCAGCTGGCGGCAGGGAAGTCGAGCAGGTGGAAACCCATCAGGTCGCGCAGCTGGTCCAGGCCCACGCCTTCGCCGAAACGGCCTCGAGCGAGGAGATCGACATACTCGTGGGCCGTCACGGCGCTGACGAAGAGGCGGGTCGCGGCGTCGGGGAGCAGGCTGAGGAACCGTTGACCCATGCGCGCATCGCCGGCCGCGAACCAGACCAGGACGTGCGTATCAAGCAGCAGGTCCAAACTTCCTCCGGAAGCGCGCCTGGGGATCGTCGCGGTCGGCCTTCAACGCCTCCAGGCTGAGATCGACGCCGGAAAACGCGGCCTTGAAGGCGCCGACGCCGGCGGTGCGGCGGGCGGCGACCCGTTGCGCCTCAAGTTGCTCGGCATCGGCAAGCGGCATCAGCTTGAGGACCGGGCGACCGGCCTTCTGCAGGATGACTTCCTCGCCCTCCAAGGCGCGGGCGACCAGCTCCGAGAGCCGGGTCTTGGCGTCGCCGATGTTGACGTGGATGGTCATGGGGGGAGGGTAGGTTGGCCAAGGGTGTTGGTCAAGGTGATTGGTCGGTTTTGAGTGCTCCCCTAACCCCTACCCGAGACGAAGTCCGAGGGAGGGGCCTGGGGTGGGCCGGCGCCGTGAGTTCGACGGGCTCCGGATGGAGCGTCGAGGGCCCTCGGTCTCACATCCGGAGCTGGAGCCTCCGATCCAGCCGGCCCTCCCCAACCCCTCCCGATGCTGCGCGGCGGGAGGGGCTTAGGGTCCAAGTTCGCCGCGCGCTACGGCGTCCCCGTCGCCAACCTCCGCCAGTACGAGATCGGCCGTGTCATGCCCCCGCCGGCGGTGCGATCGTTCCTCAAGGTGATCGCGGCAGAGCCGGAGCGGACGGCGGCGGTTTTGGCGGGGTAGGGAGGCTGACGGGGTGCGGGGCCCAGCCTCAATGCGCATGTTGCTGATCAAGGAGTGCGCCGCCACAGGTGACTGGAGTTGGCGTTGCAGCCGGGGCGGGATAGCCTGCTGATGAGATACTTCCGGCTACGGGAGGCAGGGAATGCGTGTTGCGTGTGTGGTGATCGCCATCTGTCTAGCGGGATGTGCGGCCCCGCGAACTCTGACGACGGTGGTCGGGCCTGCGGTCGGCCTTGCTCAACAAAGGATCGAAGTCGAAGCAGCGCTGGCGCCTCTGATCGAGGAAACTCGAGCTCGAGAGCTTCAGCTGACCAACAAGATCGGGTCCCTTCCGGCCGTAGACCAGGAGCGATTCTACGACGCCCACTGGGCCTATCTCATTGCCGCTGAGGATCGTGTCCTTCGGCCGCTCGCCGAACAGGGCAATGCCGAAGCGATCCACCGCATAGCGCTCCGACTCCGCGATAGCGACGACCCCCGCGACGTTCACCTATGGCTGAGCCTCGTGACAACGGCCGCAGACAAAGGCCACCCTTCGGCCCACGACGAATTGGTCAGATGGTACTGGCATCAGCGCGGAGACGGCTCCATCACTCAGTTGCAGGCGAACCGCTCACTTGCCCTGGACCATGCCGGAAAGGCCGCCGCCGCAGGGCAAATGCACAGCATCGATCGGATCGCCACATATGTTGCTGGTGACGTTCATCAATATCCGGCCAGTCTCCCAATCGCGCGGCGACTGACCGAGCTATGCGCCGACACAGGCTACGCGCCCTGCCAGGAGCGCCTCGCAACCACACAGCCCTATGACTATGGGCTGGGGGAGGCGGGCCGCAAAGTCTGGCGTGCGCGGTTTGCCGGTCGGACGTCTATAGGACTGCACAATGCCGCCTGGGCGCCAGCGACGTGGAGCTCACTCGACCAAGAGTGGAAAGGCGTTAAGCGAGACATCTTGGAACACGGGGCCTCATCCGTCGGAACGGTCGGGCACTGTTCCACAAGCACGCCGTGGTGTCGGAGCAACCCCAGAGAGCGTTGAGTGTCTTGCTCTTCGTTCTCGCGTGACATTGCAGTCAGTCCGCGCCGCTTGCCCTCTCCCCCATCGGCTCTCCGCGCTGCGCGCTCGGCCGATGGTCCCCCTCTCCCATTTCGTGGGAGAGGAACGGGCCGATGGCTTCAGCCCCCCAACGCCTTGTCGATCACCGCCCGGGCCTCCGGGCCGGACCAGTCCGCCTCGCCGGGGAGGCGGCCGATTTCGAGGCCGTCCTTGCCGTAGATGACGGTGGTGGGCATGCCGGGGGCGGGCGGGGAGAGCTTGAAGGCCAGCTTCATTTCGCGGTCGTGGTAGAATTTCAGCGGCGCGTTGGCGGCGATGAACAGGCGGGCCTTGGCGGCGTCGTCCAGGCTGTCGATGGAGACCGCGACCACCTCGACCGGCTTTCCGGCATAAGCGGCCTGGAGCTTGGCCAGCGTCGGCATCTCCACCTTGCAGGGGCCGCACCAGGTGGCCCAGATGTTCATGACCACCACCTTGCCCTTCAGGTCGGCGATCTTCATCGGCTTGCCCGCCTCGTTGTAGAAGACGTGGTCGGGCGGGACGCCGGGGATTTCGGCGAGCTCGAACTTCTGGGTGAAGGATTCGGCCGGAGGCGCCTTGGGCTCGGCGACCTCGGTGTGAACCACCGGCGCCGGGTTGGAGGAAGCCTGGGCGATGATGTAGACAACGCCCGCGACGCCCACCAGGGCGACGCCCCATAGGGCCCACCCCAACAGGCCTCGTTTGGGTTTCGCCGGCGCTTGCGGACCTTCGCTCATATGACCTCGTCTCCTTCCGACCCGCCCGCGCGGCCCACCCCGGCGGGGCAGGCGATGTGGGGCGGACGCTTTTCCGGCAAACCCGCAGAGCTGATGCAGGCGATCAACGTCTCCATCGGCTTCGACAAGCGCATGGCGGGGCAGGACCTGGCCGGCTCCCGCGCGCACGCCGCGATGTTGCGCATGGCGGGCGTGATTTCAAGCGAGGACGAGGCGGCGATCCAGGGCGGACTGGCGACCATCGAGGCGGAGATCGCCGCCGGAACCTTCCCGTTTCGGGATGAGTACGAAGACATCCACATGAACGTGGAGGCGCGCCTGCGCGAGCTGATCGGGCCGGCGGCCGGGCGGCTGCACACGGCGCGGTCGCGCAACGATCAGGTGGCGCTCGATTTCCGCATGTGGGTGCGCGAGGCCTGCGACCGGACGGGCGGGCAGATCCGCGCGCTGATGGGCGCTCTGCTGGCCAAGGCCGAAGTGCACGCGGACGCGGTGATGCCGGGCTTCACGCATCTGCAGCCGGCTCAGCCGGTGACCTTCGGCCACCACCTGATGGCCTATGTGGAGATGTTCGGCCGCGACGCCGCCCGCTTCGCCGATGCGCGGACGCGGATGAATGAGAGCCCGCTCGGCGCGGCGGCGCTGGCCGGGTCCCCGTTCCCGATCGACCGGGAGATGACGGCCAAGGCGCTGGGGTTCGATCGGCCGACGGCCAACTCGCTGGACAGCGTGGCGGACCGGGACTTCGCGCTGGAGGCGCTGGCGGCGGCCTCGATCACGGCGGTGCACCTCTCGCGCCTGGCCGAGGAGATCGTGATCTGGATGACGCCGCAGTTCGGCTTCATCCGGCTGTCGGACGCCTTCACCACCGGCTCTTCGATCATGCCGCAGAAGAAGAACCCGGACGCGGCCGAGCTGGTGCGGGCCAAGGTGGGGCGTCTGCTCGGATCGTTCACCCAGCTCACCGTGGTGATGAAGGGCCTGCCGCTGACCTATTCAAAGGACATGCAGGAGGACAAGGTTCCCACCTTCGAGGCCTTCGATGCGCTGGAGCTCTCCCTTCTGGCCATGGCCGGGATGGTGGCCGACCTGGAGCCGGACCGGTCGCGGATGGCGGCGGCGGCGGGCGCGGGCTACTCGACCGCCACGGATCTGGCCGACTGGCTGGTGCGGACGCTGGACCTGCCGTTCCGCGACGCGCACCACATCACCGGCGCGGCGGTGAAGCGGGCGGAGACGCTGGGCGTGGGGCTGTCGGACCTGCCACTCGCCGACCTGCAGGCGCTGGACGGGCGGATCACGGCGGATGTGTATGGCGTTCTCACGCCGGAGGCTTCGGTCGCCAGCCGGACCAGCTATGGTGGGACCGCGCCGGACCAGGTGCGGGCGCAGATCGCGCGTTGGAAGGATATGCTGGCATGAGCCGTATTGTGGTGGCGCTGAGCGCCGTGATCCTGGCGGGCGGCCTCGCCGGCTGCGGCAAGGTGGGCCAGCTTGAGCGCCCCGGCCCGCTGTTCGGCGCGGAACGCAACTCGACCCGCGACGCCGACGAGGCGCAGCGGCAGGCGGACCCGAGCCGGCCGGTGGATACGGTCGACCCGCGGGATCGTTCGAGCGACCCGGCGCCCTCGCGCACCCTGCCGATCCCGGGGACCAATCGCGGTCCGGGCGGGCTGCCGCCGGCGACCTCGATGCCCGATCCCTACGCCAACCCGCGATGAACCACTTCGAGCCGCGGGACGGCGAGCTGGCGTGCGAGGACGTGCCCCTGCGGCGGATCGCCGAGGCGGTGGGGACGCCGGTCTATGTCTATTCCTCGGCCACGCTGGAGCGGCACTTCACTGTGCTGCGCGATGCCCTGACCGGCGCGGGGCTCAAGGACCCGCTGATCGCCTATGCGGTAAAGGCCAACCCGAACCTGGCGGTGCTGCGGACGCTGGGCGCCCTGGGCGCCGGGGCGGACACGGTCTCGGAAGGCGAGGTGCGGCGGGCGCTGGCGGCCGGCATTCCGGCCGAGCGGATCGTGTTCTCCGGCGTCGGCAAGACGGCCGCCGAAATCGCCTTCGCGCTCGATGCGGGCGTGGCCGAGATCAATGTCGAGTCCGAGCCGGAGATGCGGCTGGTGGACCGGATCGCCGCCGAGCGCGGCGTGCGGGCGCAGATCGCCATCCGGGTGAATCCCGATGTGGCGGCCGGCGGCCACGCCAAGATCGCCACCGGCAAGTCGGAGAACAAGTTCGGCGTCTCGTTCTCGGAGGCCGAGCGGCTCTACGCCCAGGCCTCCAACGCCGTGGGGCTCAAGCCGGTGGGCGTGGCCTGTCATATCGGCAGCCAGATCACCGATCTCGCGCCGATGGCCGAGGCGTTCGGCAAGATGCGCGGGCTGGTCGAGCGGCTGCGGGCCGAGGGTCTTTCCGTCGAGCGGCTGGACCTGGGCGGCGGCCTGGGCGTGCCCTACTTCAACCAGCCGACCCCGCCGTCTCCCGCGGACTACGCCGCCATGATCGGGCGGGTGATGCAGGGTCTGGATATCCAGCTGGCGTTCGAGCCGGGCCGGGTGATCGCGGCCAATGCGGGCGTGCTGCTGGCCCGGGTGCTGCACGTGCACGAACGGCCGGAGGGCCGGCGCTTCCTGGTGCTGGATGCGGCGATGAACGATCTGCTGCGGCCGGCGATGTACGACGCCTGGCACGACATCCGCCCCGTGGCCCCGCGAGCGGGCGAGGCCGGGCCCTATGACGTGGTCGGTCCGGTCTGCGAAACCGGCGACACCTTCGCGCGGGACCGGGCGCTGCCGCCGTTCGAGGCCGGCGATCTGGTGGCGTTCATGAGCGCCGGAGCCTACGGCGCCTCGATGGCCAGCGAGTACAATTCGCGGCCGCTGGCCCCGGAGGTGCTGGTCAAGGGCGACCGCTACGCGGTGGTGCGGGCGCGTCCGACCTACGAAGAGATGCTGGCCCGCGAGGCCGCCGCCCCCTGGCTCTGAGGTTGCCATGAAAGACGCCCCGACCCTGGCCGAAGCCGTCGCGGAGGTGGGGCGCGAGATGGCCGCGCACCGGGGCGAGGGGCGGGTGGCCGACTACATCCCCGCCCTGGCGCGGGTGGACCCCAATCGTTTCGGGCTGGCTGTCATAACCGTCGATGGGGAGACGGCCGAGTTCGGCGACGCCTGGGTCCCGTTCTCGATCCAGAGCATCTCCAAGGTCTTCACCCTGGCTCTGGCGCTGGAGCGGGTGGGCGAGGGCCTGTGGACGCGGGTGGGGCGGGAGCCCTCGGGCTCACGGTTCAACTCGATCGTGCAGCTGGAGGCCGAGGGCGGCGTTCCGCGCAATCCGTTCATCAACGCCGGGGCGATCGTGACCACGGATGCGGTGCTGGACAGCCGGACCCCCGAGGTCGCCATCGCCGAGATCCGCGACTTCCTGCGTCGGCTCTCGGGCGTGGAGACCATCGACATCGACGCCGAGGTGGCGCGATCCGAGGCCGAGACGGGGTTTCGCAACGCCAGCCTGGCCAACTTCCTGCGCGCCTTCGGCAATCTGAAGAGTCCCGTGGCCGACGTGCTGGAGACCTATTTCAGCCAGTGCGCGATCCGCATCACCTGTCGCCAGCTGGCGCGGGCGGGATTGTTCCTGGCGCGCGAGGGGTTGGACCCCTTGAACGGCGCGCGGGTGCTGTCGCCGGAGCATGCGCGGCGGATCAACGCCATCATGATGACCTGCGGCCACTATGACGCCTCGGGCGAGTTCGCCTTCCAGGTGGGGCTGCCGGGCAAGAGCGGCGTGGGCGGCGGCATCCTGACCATCGTGCCCGACCGGGCGGCGGTGGCGGTCTGGTCGCCCGGCCTCAATGAGGTCGGCAACTCGCAGGTCGGCACGCTCGCCCTCGAGCGTCTGGCGGCGAAGATGGGCTGGAGCGTGTTCTGAGGCGTGTTTACCTCC
>NZ_JBILUK010000065.1:0-14463 GCF_044371015.1 Phenylobacterium sp. | reverse complement strand
ATGCTCACCCAGGGGGCCATCGAAGCCCTCACCCTGCATGGGACCGAACGTCAGAAGCGCCTGGTGCTGCCCAGGCTGGTCTCCGGCGAATGGACCGGCGCCATGTGCCTGACCGAGCCGCAGGCCGGCTCGGATCTCTCGGCGCTGACCTCGATCGCCCGACCGGATGGCAGCGGCGGCTGGCTGCTCTCGGGCCAGAAGATCTACATCACCTGGGGCGACCACGACGCGGCCGACAACATCTGCCACCTGATCATCGCCCGCACGCCCGACGCGCCGCCCGGCATCAAGGGCATCAGCCTGTTCCTGGCCAACAAGTTCGAGGTGAAGGACGACGGCTCACTCGGACCGCGCAACGGCTTCCGCCCCGCCTCCATCGAGCACAAGCTCGGCATCCACGGATCGCCCACCTGCGTGATGCTGTATGAAGACGCCCAGGCCGAGCTGGTCGGCGAGCTGGGCCAGGGCCTGGCCCATATGTTCGTGATGATGAACGCCGCCCGTCTGCAGGTCGGCGTCCAGGGCGTGGCCATCGCCGAGCGGGCGTTCCAGCAGGCGCTGGCCTTCAGCCAGGAGCGCCGCCAGGGCCGCGCGACCTGGGGCGACGGATCGATATACGGCCATCCCGACGTGCGCCGCACCCTGATGCTGATGAAGGCCAGGATCGAGGCCGCGAGAGGCATCTGCCTCACCACCGGCGTTCTCGCCGACCTCGCGCACCATGCCGGGACCGAGCCCGAGCGCGCCGCCGCCCGCGCCCGCCAGGAACTGCTGACGCCGATCGCCAAGGCCTGGTCGACCGATATCGGCGTCGAGGTCGCCTCGGCCGGAGTCCAGGTCCATGGCGGCATGGGCTTCATCGAGGAAACCGGCGCCGCCCAGCACTATCGCGACGCGCGCATCGCCCCGATCTATGAAGGCACCAACGGCATCCAGGCGCTGGACCTGATCGGTCGCAAGGTGCGGTCGAACGGCGGGGAGACGATGCGGGCGCTCGCCGCCGACATGACCGCCGTCGCCGACGCCCTGTCGGCCAATGCAGACCTCGCCCCCGTCGGCGCGCGCCTCGGCGCTGGCGTCGCCGCCCTGGAACGCGCCACCGACTGGCTGCTCACCGCCGACAACGCCGCAGCCCAGGCCGCCGCGACGCCCTACCTGAAACTGGCCGGCGACGTGGCCGGCGGCTGGATCCTCGGCCGCCAGGCGCTCGCCGCCGCCGGAGGGGACGATCCATGGATGAAATCCAAGGGCGCGCTCGCCAGCCTCTACGCGAGTCAGATCCTCACCGGCGCTCCGGGCCTGGCCGACGCCGTCTGCGACGGGCAGGCGGAACTGGTCGGAACCGAGGCGGACGTGTTGGCCGGGTAGACCTGGGGCGCACTTCAGCCATGTGGCGAGCGCATCCAGTCCTCGCGGCCATGACGGATGCGCACGACAACGACCTCTTCGGACTCGATCCGAAAGACGATGACGTGGGAGCGGTACGGGTAAATCCGAACCGGAGGATCGAACTCCTGCCGCTCGCTGGCCGCTCTGGGAAAATCGGCAATTAAATCAAGGGTTCGTAGAAGCGCCTCGACATAGGCGTCGGCCTGAGCGAGACCGAACCGCTCGGCGCCCTGAAGGAAGACCGCATCAAGGTCCTCGTCGGCCTGAGCGGTCAGTCGGAGTTTCACCGCTGCCGATCGAGGAATTTCTGGCGCGCCGCTGCAATCACGTCGCGCGGTGATCTCTCGCTCACGCCGCTCGCCAGACCTTCATCGATAAGCTTCTGCAGGTGCGCGATCTTCTCAGCCCGCTCCTGATCGTCACGGATCAGGTGGCGGATATAGTCGCTGGCGTTGGCGAAGCGGCCGGTGTCGGCACGTGACTCCACCCATTCCTTCATCGGCGCGGGGAGAGAGACGTTCATGGTCGCCATGGCGGGCCTCCTGACACCCAAGATTGGCAAACATTGCCAATACGAGCAAGTAGCCTAGGCCGCCGCCCTCACCTGCACATCGTGTAGCTCCGGCGCGAGGCCTGCGCCCATCAGGTCGATGAAGTTGTCGCGGTAGAAGGCCCGCTTGGCCGCCTCGCTGGCGCCGGCCAGGCTGTCATTGAACCGCTTCAGGGGATTGCGGCCGCCTTCCACGTGCGGGAAGTCCGACGAGAACAGCACCATCTCCTCGCCCGAATTGGCCATGATCCAGGCCACATCCTCATGCGGATAGGGCGTGACGCGCAGCTGGCGGCGCAGGATCTCGCTCGGCGTTCCGGACAGCTTCAGCAGCCGCTCCTCCTTGCCGAACGCGGCGCAGCCGCTGTCCAGGAACTTCATCAGGCTGGGCAGCCACGAGGCTCCGAGCTCGATGGCCCCGAACTTCAGGCGCGGAAACCGGTCGAACACCCCGTCGATGACCAGCGCCGAAAGGGTCTGCCAGACGCTGAGCGGAATCGCCATGAAGGTCAGCGAGGTGAAGTTCTCATCGCCGCCGTGGAAGTCCTTCACGAACGGCAGCCCGTTCTCCAGATAGTCCCGGTGCATCTTCTCTTCGCCGCCCACGTGGAAGAGGATCGGCACGCCCGCCTCCTGGGCGAGCGCCCAGAGCGGGTCCAGTTCGCGATGGCTGGGCGAAAAGCCGGGCGGATGGCGCGAAGGCACCATCAGCGCCTTGGCGCCCAGCGCCAGCGCCTCGCGGGCGATCTCGGGCGCGCGTTGGCGATCGATCAGCGGCACATAGCCCGTGGCCAGCAGACGGCGGTCGACGCTGCAGAACTCGGTCATCATCCGGTTGTGGGCGCGGGCCCCCTCCAGGGCGAGTTCAACCTCCCCCCGCTGCTCGAGCCCGAAATTGCTCAGGCACGCGGTGGTGAACACCAGCTGCGAAGCAAACCCCAGCTGATCCAGCGCGGCGCCGCGGTCCGAGCTGCGGAAGGCGCCAAGCGCCTCGTGGTTCTTGCGCAGCATGATGTTCGCGGCCGCGCCGGCCATGAACTCCGGGTCCTCATGCAGCGCCGCCGCCTTGGCGAACCGCTCCAACAGTCCGTCCTTGCTGCGCGTCTTGTCGATAAAGGCGGCCCGGAACTTGGGGTCGACATAGGGGTGTACGGACTCCGGCATCTCCATGATGTGGCTGTCGGCGTCGTGGATCGTCTGGCCTTCGACATAGGGCATGGCGCATCCTCCCAAGATGAGCTCGTTCGTTGCCGACCATTCCGGACCTTCGGGGACGACGCGTCAAGGCTTCTGGGATCGTCACCCGGCGCGGGTCGCCGCGGACCTGATCGGTTGGTCAGTGTTCGTGGATGGCGTGGGCGGGCGGATTGTCGAGACCGAGGCCTATCACCATCAGGACCCCGCCTCGCACAGCTACAGAGGCCCCACGCCGCGTAACGCCGCCATGTTCGGGCCGACCGGGCGCGCTTACGTCTACCGGTCCTATGGCGTCCACTGGTGTCTGAACTTCGTCTGCGGCGATGAGCCCGGCGGGGCTGTCCTGATCCGGGCCATCGAGCCGACCCATGGCGTGCAGCGCATGGCGGAACGTCGAGGCCTGTCCGACCCGCGCGACCTCTGTTCGGGCCCCGGCAAGCTATGTCAGGCGCTGGGCGTCACCCGGGAGCACGACGGCCTTGGGTTGGACGAGGCGCCCTTCGCCCTCGCCGTCGGTCCCGCCACCCGCGTGTTCGCAGGACGCCGCATCGGCATCACCAGGGCCGCCGAGGTCCCTTGGCGCTTCGGAGAGGCCGGATCGCGCTTCCTGAGCCGCCGCTTCCCGTAGCCCCGCCCTCTCCCGCCCGGCGGGAGAGACGGCGACTGCCGGAAAGCGGGCGGTTGAGCGTGTCGGACTAGAGCTGGGCCAGCATGTAGTCGGCCGACGAGACGCGGAACTCGCCGCCCTCCTCGACATTCAGCTCGGCCACCACGCCATCCTTCACCACCATGGAATAGCGCTGTGAGCGCTTGCCCATGCCGAAGCGGCTGCCGTCCATGACCAGGCCCACCGCGTCGGTGAACGCGCCGTTGCCGTCGGCCAGCATGACGATGTCGTCGCCGACGGCCTGATCCTCGCCCCAGGCGCGCATCACGAAGGCGTCGTTCACCGACAGGCACGCGATGGCGTCGACACCCTTGGCCTTGAAGTCCAAGGCGTGCTGCTTGAAGCCCGGAAGGTGCTTGGCCGAGCAGGTCGGCGTGAACGCGCCCGGCACCGCGAACAGGGCCACGGTGCGTCCCGCGAAGAACTCGTCCGTCGAAACCGGCTTCGGTCCCTCCGCCGTGCCTTGAGTCAGGGTCATGCTGGGCAGCTTGTCGCCAACCTTGATCGTCATGGGTCGTGTTCCTTGAGGGAGATGAACAGGGGTGCGGGTTCGCGACGGCAGATAGCGTCGAACACGGCGTTCGGTAAGGGGCGATCTCGCATTCTCGGCGACGGGACAGGCTTGAAGTCGGCGGGCCATCGGCCGAGGGTGTGCCATGGACGGCGCCTTTCTGACGGGCCAGATGCTGATCGCCATGCCGACGATCGGAGACCCGCGCTTCGAGCGCGCGTTGATCCTGCTCTGCGCCCATGACGAGACCCACGCCATGGGCGTTGCGGTCAACCGGCCGGTCGAGGGCCTGAGCGTTCCCGATCTGCTGCGTCGCCTCGATATCTCGGCCGGCGCCGGCGTGACCGAGACGCCCGTGCTGATGGGCGGCCCGGTGGAGATGGAGCGGGGTTTCGTGGTCCACACCGACGACTACGGCGCCGAGCACACCATCCCCGTCCCCGGCGGCTATGCGCTCACCGCCACGCGCGAGGTTCTGGCCGCCATGGCCGCGCCGGGCGCGGGCCCGCGCCGGGCGATCCTGGCCCTCGGCTATGCGGGGTGGAGCGCCGGCCAGCTGGAAGGCGAGCTGCGCCACAATGTATGGCTGACCTGCGAGGCGGATGAGGCGTTGGTCTTCGACGACGACCACGCCACCAAATGGACCCGGGCGCTGGCCAAACTCGGCGTCGATCCCCAGTTCCTCACTGCCGAGGCTGGGCGGGCCTAACCGCGCGCCTTCACCGGCGCGGCGCCGTCGACATAGCTCTCATTGAGATAGACTTCGGCTTCCTGAGCCGACAACGCCGGCGCGTAGCCATAGCCCTGGCCGTAGTCGCAGCCGAGCGACAGAAGGTGCCGCGCCATGCCGGCGTTCTCGACGCCTTCCGCCACCACTTCCAGCGCCAGGTCCCGGCCGAGCTTCACCACCGACGAGACGATGGTCGCAGAGCCTTCGTCGGTCGCCATGGTGCGCACGAAGTAGCGGTCGATCTTCAAGGTGTCGAACGGCAGCCGCGTCAGATAGCTCAGTGACGAAAAGCCGGTGCCGAAGTCGTCCAGAGCCAGGGCTGCGCCGGCCGCCCGAAGCGCCCGCAACACATGCGCCGCACGGTCCGGATCGCGCATCACGTCGCCCTCGGTGACCTCGAGCTTCAACGCTCCCGGCGGGAGGCCGGTTTCAGCTCGGATCCGCGCGATATCCTCCACCAGTCCTGGCCGGTCGATTTCGCCCGTGGAGAGATTGACCGCCACGGTCAGCTCGCCTGCGGCCCGATGCCGCGCCCGCCACTCGGCGAGCTGGCGCGCGCTCTCGCGCATCATCATGGCGCCGAGCTCCGCCATCAGCCCCATTTCCTCGCACAGCGGCAGGAATTGGTCGGGCAGGATCAGGCCGCGCCTCGGATGGCGCCAGCGGACCAGGGCCTCGAAGCCCGAAAGCGCCCCGCTCGAGAGCCGAACAATAGGCTGGTAGTACGGCGCGAGCTCTCCGCGCCGCAGCGCGCCCTTGAGATCGCCCTCCAGCGCCAGCCGCGACAAGCCGTCGGTCTCCAGCGCTCGACCGTAGGCCGCCGCGCCGCCGCGCCCGCCGGTCTTGACCGACTCCACCGCCAGTTCCGCCCGCCGCAGCAGTTCGACCGCATCCGGCGCCTCATCGCCGCCCAGGGCCTCGACCGCGCCGATCGAGAGTGTGGGATGAATATCGAAACCCGCGACCCGCAGGGGCTGCTCCAGCGCCCGGCGCAGGGTTTCCGCGCCCGGCGAGGTCTCCGCCGGCGCGAGCGTGGCGAACTCGTCCTCGCCGATCCGCGCGATCAGCGCGCCCGGCGGACAAGCCGCCGCGAGCCTGGAGCCCAGCGCCGCCAGGACCAGGTCGGCGCGCTCATGCCCAAGCGCCTCATTCAGTCGCCGCAGGCGATCGAGGTCAGCCACGATCACTTCGTAGCGGCCGGGCGTCTGAAGACGATCCCGCGCCATAGCGATGAAGCTGCGCCGGTCGGCGAGCCCGGTCAGGTGGTCGACGCCGACCGCCGCGAAACGCATCTCCGCGGCCACCACGCCGGCGGCGCGGACCCCCTCTTCAAGCCAGACCCCGCGCCAGACGCTGGGGCTGCCCCCGCGCATCCTGAGCCGCGCCGAAACCTCGCCGCCCGGCGGCTGCACGCGCAGGATGTCTTCGGCCAGCGCCCGATCCTGCGGCAGGGCCATGGCGCGAAAGGCGGCGGAGGAGCAGTCGGGGGCCAGCGGGCCCAGGCCCAACGGACGGGTCGCGCCGGTCAGGCGCAGGCGGTCCTTCTCAGGTTCCCACACCCACAGCGCCACCTCCGCGGCGCCCAGCGCCTCCAGCGTCGCCGTCGCGTCCCACATCCAGCGATCGGTGGCCATGCGTCTGTCTGTAAGGTGCCCCGGTTTCGGGCGTCGACTAGACCGACACCCCCTCGTCCGCCCGGTCTGGCCCCCGCATCGGGGTCAGCCGTCCGTACAGAACATGATCACGCCAGACGCCGTTAATTTTCAGATAAGCCTTGGCGAATCCCTCCTCGGAGAAGCCCGCCTGGACCAGCAGGGCGCGGGAGGGCGCATTGTCGGGAATACAGGCCGCTTCGAGCCGGTGCAGGGCCAGAGTCCGGAAGGCGAAGTCGCAGAGCGCCCGCACCGCCGCCAGCGTCAGCCCCTGGCGCGTGAACGTCCGGCCGCACCAGTAGCCGACCGACCCCATCTGGGCGACGCCGCGCCGCACATTGGAAAGAGTGATGCCCCCCGACAGCGCGCCGTCCGACCCGCGGAACACAAAGAACGGATAGGCCGCCCCCGCCTCCCGGTCCCGCGCATAGGAGATCAGGCGGCGTCGGAAGGCGGCGCGGGAGAGATCATCGGCCGGCCACGTCGGCTCCCAAGGCTGCAGGAACCCGCGACTCGACTCGCGCAAAGCTCGCCATTCGTCGTAGTCGGACGCGCGCGGCGGGCGCAGCCACACGCCATCGCCCTCGACCTTGAGGCCGCTCTCGGGCGCGATCCAATCCAGCAGAGCCATGGCGTGCGAGCCTCGCGCAAATCCAGCGCGGGTCAAGCGTCAGTCGTCAAACCCGCCCGGTGACCGGGATCAGCGCGCCGGTCACCGCCCGCGCCTCGGGCGAAGCCAGGAACAGCATCACCGCCGCGAGATCTGCGGGCGCAACCCAGAGCGCGGGATCGGCGTCCGGCATGTCTTTGCGGTTGGCCGGCGTATCGATGATCGACGGCAGGACGGCGTTGACGGTCACGCGGTCACCCTTCAGTTCTTCCGCGAGGGATTGGGTCAAGGCATGCACGCCGGCCTTTGAGGCGGCATAGGCGCCCATGCCCATCGCGACCTTGAGCGCGGCGTTGGCCCCGACGTTGACGATCCGCCCGCCCGCGCTGCGCTTCAGGTGGGGGATCGCGGCGCGCGAGGCGTTGGTCGCGGTCAGCACGTTCAGACGATAGAGCCCGTACCAGGTCTCCGACGAGCCGCCGCCGACCGTTTCCCAGGCGAAGCCGCCGGCGATGTTGATCAACGCGTCGATCCCGCTCAGCCGATCCGCCGCGGCGTCGATCGCCGCGCCCGCCTGCTCGGCATCAGTGAGGTCGACCCCGCCCAGCTTGAGCGCGCCCTCGGGCGCCGGACCATCCGCCGCATGGTCGATCAGCGCCAGCCGCGCGCCCGAGACCGCCGCCGCTTCGGCGACAGCCCGGCCCAGCGCTCCGAACGCGCCGGTGATGACAATTGTTCGTGCCGCCACACTCAGCTCCCGGCCCCCGCTGATCCCGGCGGATGCCGGGACGAGCGGGAGTGGAAAGAGCGTACCGCTTCTACAGCCGCTCGACGATGGTCACGTTGGCCATGCCGCCGCCTTCGCACATGGTCTGCAGGCCGTACTTCTTGCCGCGAGCCTTCAGGGCGTAGAGCAGGGTCGTCATCAGCTTGGTGCCCGACGCGCCCAGCGGGTGGCCGAGCGCGATGGCGCCGCCGTTGACGTTCAGCCGGTCCGGATCGGCGCCCAGCTTCTGCAGCCACGCAACCGGCACCGAGGCGAAGGCTTCGTTGACTTCGAAGAGGTCGATATCGTCAACGCTCATCCCCGCCTTCTTGAGCGCACGTTCCGTCGCCGGGATCGGGGCTTCCAGCATGATCACCGGGTCGTGGCCCAGCAGCGACAGGTGATGAATCCGCGCCAGAGGCGTCAGGCCATGCTCCTTCAGCGCCTTCTCCGAGACGATCATCACGCCGGAGGCGCCGTCGCAGATCTGGCTGGAAGTGGCCGCGGTGATCCGGCCGCCTTCGCGCAGCAGCTTTACGCCGCGCATGCCGTCCAGGCTCACATCGAAGCGGATGCCTTCGTCGGAGTCATGACGAACCGTGTTGCCTTCGGCATCGAGGCCGTCGATGGCCAGGATCTCATCCTTGAACGCCCCGCCCTGGGTCGCAGCGATGGCGCGCTGGTGGGAGAGATAGCCATACTCGTCGAGCTGGTCCTTGGTCAGGCCGTACTTCTCGGCCACCATCTCGGCGCCCATGAACTGGCTGAACTGGATGTTGGGGTAGCGCTCTTCCTGGCGCGGGCTCTTGGGGATGCCGAAGCCTTCCTTGGCCGGCAGGCTGACCGAGAGGCCCATCGGCACGCGGGTCATGCTTTCCACGCCCGAGGCGATCACCACGTCCATGGTGCCGCTCATCACCGCCTGCGCGGCGAAGTGCAGCGCCTGTTGCGACGAGCCGCACTGCCGGTCGACCGAGGTGCCAGGAACGCTCTCCGGCAGTTTCGAAGCCAGCACGGCGTTGCGCGCCACATTCGTCGATTGCTCGCCGACCTGCATCACGCAGCCCATCACCACGTCCTCGACCGCCGTGGGATCAATTCCGGTGCGATCGATCAGTTCGTTCAGGACCACGCCGCCGAGGTCGGTGGGATGCCATCCGCGCACTCGACCGCCTTTGCGGCCTCCGGCGGTGCGGGTGGCGGCGACGATATAGGCTTCGGCCATGGGAGACTCCCTCCGGTTGCATTCGCGCCGTCCTCGGCGCTCCGCGTCGGGAGCTATTCTGGCGCCGCTACGTCAGACAACGGAGCGCGCGAACGCGCTGTCCACGATTTGCTCGAGCCACAGCTGATCCACGGCATCGAACGCCGCCGGCCGGTCGGAGTCCACATCGAGCACGGCGATCAGCCGACCGTCTGCATCACGCACCGGCACGACGATCTCGCTCTGAGACCGGCTGTCGCAGGCGATGTGACCCGGGAAGGCGTGGACGTCCTCGACCAGCTGCGTCCGCCCCGTCGCCGCCGCCGTCCCGCAGACGCCTCGCCCGAAAGCGATCCGCAGGCAGCCCAGCGTGCCTTGATAGGGGCCGACCACCAGTTCGTCGCCCTTGGCCGGATCGACCACATAGAAACCTGTCCAGAAGAACACCTCGAAACTCGCCGCCAGCATCGCGGCGACAGTCGCCATCCGCGCGGTCAGGTTGGGCTCGCCGTCCAGGACAGCGGCGATCTCCTGCGCCACGGCGGCGTAGCGCTGGGCCTTCTCGCCCGGCAGCACGATCTCGTTAAAAGCCTCCGCCATGAACCCGGTTTAGGGCCAACCCGCCCGACCGGAAACCCCTACCCCGGTCGCCTGAACCGCGACTCGGGGTCGCGCTTTGCGTGCAACCGGCTGCCAAGCGCGCCGACCCGTGCTTTAGTCCGTGCCAGTGCATCGGGGGGAGCACGCAGTCCATGCCAGTCGAGGCGCGCCATTCAGCCATGCGGATCGTTGCGCGCCTGGCCAACGGGTTCGTGCTCGATATGGTTCGACGCGCCGCGCTCGGCACGGATGTCCAGGACACCGTGCTCCTGGCGGCCATCTCCCAGGGCAACCTGGGCGCCATCACCCGCGATCCGGAACTTCAGCGCCGCTTCGCCACCCTTACGACCCCGATCGACGATACGCTCCGCCGCCCGATCAGCATCAGCGCCGTCGCCGGCTCGCTCAAGATGCCGTTTGAAACGGCGCGGCGGCGGATCACGCGCCTGGCCGAGTTCGGCGTGGTCGAGGTGTCAGGTCGCGGCGTGATCGTGTCGTCCGGCCCCTTGGCCTCGACGGTCTATGATGCTGCCGCCCAGGCCAACTACGATCTGGTGCGGAGGCTCCATGAGCGAATGGTCGCACTGGGGCTCGATCCGCCCACGCCGCCGTCCGGGTCCGGCTTTTCGCCGGCCAACCCGCCCGTCCGCCTCGTGGCGCGCTTGTCGCTCGACTACGCCCTGCGGGTGGTGGAGCCGATCGCAACGCATTTGGGCGACCTTGTCGCAGGCATGATCCTGATGGGTCTGATCGACGCCAACACCCATCATCTCCCTGTGGATCCCGCCGCCGACGCGGCGCTGGACCTGGGGCCCGAAGGCTTCCCGGCCGATCACCTGCGACGCCCGATCCGGTTGACCGACCTGGCGCGAACCCTGGGCCTGCCGGTCGAAACGGCCCGTCGCAAGATGGCTGGCCTGGTCGCTCGCGGCCTCTGCCTCCGCCTCACGGACGGCTACATCGTGCCGGGCCACGTGCTGGCCGGTGAGCCGCTCTGGACCGTAATGCAGGACAACCGCACCCAACTGCTGCGCCTGTTCACCACCCTCGGCGAGCACGGCGTTCTGTCCTTCTGGCGGACCGAGGCCGAAGTGCTGCGAGGCGCGGCATGAAGCCGCTCCCAAAATGGGTAGATAAACAGTTCCCAACAGGGTTCAGCGGGATCAACCTAAAGGCGTACTTTGGGAGAGGTACGAAAGCCGACGGGTTTCGCGGGGTGAAACGGACTCGTCGGTATCGGAACGGGAAAGATTGGCGCGAGACATGAGTGTGGAGCTTGAAGACGAGCCGGCGGTCGAAGCGGCCGTCGCCTCAGGTGGCGAGGATGCGCGGACCGATGGGCCGCATCCGGTGGATCTCCACGTGGGCCTGCGCGTTCGTATGCGCCGCAAAGAGCTCGGCGTCAGCCAGGAGCGCCTGGCCGAGAGCCTCGGCATCACCTTCCAGCAGGTCCAGAAGTATGAGCGCGGCGCCAACCGGGTCAGCGCCTCCAAGCTCTGGGAGATCGCCGCCGCCCTCAAGACGCCCGTCGCCTATTTCTATGACGGCCTGAGTGACCGACAGGCGATCGCCGCCGGCCACGACGCCGCTCAGGCCTTCCTGGTTTCGCCGGAAGGCATGGAGCTGATGGCCGCCTTCCCGCGCATCAGTGAACCGGCGATCCGCCGCAAGATCGTCGAACTGGTCCTGGTCGTCGCCGAGGAGGACTGAGCCGCCCGCGCCCCATTGCCCCGCCTCGCCGGCCGCGCTTAGCTCCTGCGTCAGGGAGAACGCGATGCTGCTGGAAGGTCTGAAGGTCGTGGAGATGGCCACATGGGTGGCGGGGCCGAGCGCCGCCGCCGTCCTGGCCGATTGGGGCGCCACGGTGATCAAGGTCGAGAGCCCGGCCGGGGACGTCACCCGCTCCTTCATGCCCGACACGCCGGAGAGCCCGGGCAATCCGATCTTCACCAACGAGAACCGCGGCAAGCAGGGCGTGGTGCTCGACGTGTCGCGCCCCGAGGGCCGGGCGGCGCTGAAGCGGTTGTTGGCCGACGCCGACATCTTCATCAGCAATGTGCGCCAGGTCTCGATGCGCAAGCTGGGCCTCGACTATGAGAGCCTGAAGGCCGAGTTCCCGCGCCTGATCTACGCCGCGGTCACCGGCTATGGCCTCGTCGGTCCCGAAGCCGATGCGCCGGCCTTTGACATCACCGCCTTCTGGACACGCAGCGGCGTCGCGCGCGCCATGATCCCGACGGACCAGGAACCGTTCCCCTCCCGTCCCGGCTTCGGCGACCACGTGACCGCCATTTCCACGGTGTCCGGCATCCTGGCCGCGGTCCATGAGCGCCATTCGACCGGGCGGGGGCGGCTGGTCGAGACCAGCCTGATCCGCGCGGCCGCCTACACCATCAGCTGGGACCTGGGCATGGCCCTCCGCTACGGCCAGGTGGTCACCGCCCAGCCGCGCGACGAGCGGCCGGTCGGCATATCGGGCATGTTCCAGACCGGCGACGGCCGCTGGCTCTGCATTCTGCCCCGCGCCGAAGACTGCTTCACCAAGGTGATGATCGCCATCGACCGGCCCGAGGTGCTGGCCGACCCTCGCTTCGAACTGCCGATCCTCGACCTGGAGATCACCCGCGAGGTGCGCGCCATGTGCGACGCCGCGTTCGCCACCATGACCCTCACCGAAGCCGGCGACAAACTTACCGCGCTCGACGTCGCCTGGGCGCCGCTGGGCACCCTGGAAGAGCTCGCGGCGCATCCCATGGCCCGGGACGCCGGCTGCTTCATTGAGGTCGGCGACGGCTGGGGCGGATCGTTCCGCAGCGTGGCCGCCCCCGTCCGCTTCCCGGAAGGCGCGCCCGAGGTGACGCGGGCCGCCCCCAAACTCGGTCAGCACACCCGTGAAGTGCTGGAAGCCGCCGGCCTGACGCCGGAGGAGATCGCGGCGGTTATGTGAGACGATCTCGCCTGGCCCGCCAGAATCTGGGCGAAGAAAAAGGCCGAGGTCAGGCCGAGCGGATGCGCCTTATCCGGCCCAGCGGATCGAGGAACCTTGGACGCTTCCCTGGCACGCCAACATATCGACTGTGAGTCTCGCGACCACGTCGATCTTTGGTGGTCACGATGAGCTCATGCTGGAGGCCCTGTGATCCATATCGGGCCGTCAATGCCTGGAAGTCCGAGACATGGGCGCCGTGGCGTTCACATAGGTCGGGCAGCGCTTCGGCGTAGAGCCGGACCGCGTGGGACAGAGACTCCGAGGGTGTCGCGCCGCTGGTGCGCCCTGTGAGGAAGTTGACCACCATGTAGCCTTCGGCGCTGCGTTCGGCTTCGCCGAACACGTCCATTTCGCAGTAACCGATCAATAGGCCGACCCCGCTAGCGAAAGAGTCAGCCACATTGTGGGCGATTGAGGCCAAGACAGCGTGCTTCACGCGCAAAAGGTTAGTGGGATCGCCGCCGCCGCGCCACCCCGCCCGCCTTAGCTTGCCGGCGCCGTGATGCAAGGCGCCAAGCCGTACTCGGCCTCAGTAGAGGAACACCTCTGTCGCCGGCGACAAGCGCTTCAACAGGCTAAAATCTCCAGAGTTCCGGGTCACCAGCACCCAACCGCCTTCCGCCGCTTGCAAGTGCAGGATCGCGTCGTTCAAGGTCGCTTGATCGTGGGGTCGACCGCGAAGGCGGGCGGCCAAGCCCGCCAGCATGCCCGCCTCGCCCAAGGTCCGAGCAGTCGGCGCCGTTAGGCGACGCCCCGGGATGTCGTTGATGATGGCGGTCAACTCGCGCAACGCAGATGCTGTCCCGGGATGATGAGGATCCAGACGGCCGAAAAGGTGCGTGAGTTCAGCAAGCGCCACGGCGGAGTGACGCGTGAGACGGCGCCTCAGCAGCACCTTCAGTTCAGCGCTCGCACGCTTCTGAGCCACATCAATGTAGACGCAGGTATCCAACAGCAGCTCGGGCCGCGACGCTTCAACATCGAAATCGGCTGGCGTTGTCTCAACAGGCGCCGAGGTTCGTTGCGGCCTAATGCGCCTCAGCGCACGCGGCAGGTCAAAACTCAAGATCGATGTCCGGAGAGATCGAACCTTCACGCGCCAGCAGGCGTGGACCGAAGTCGTCTTCAAGCGCCACCTTGGCCAGAGCGTACTCCACCAGTTCGGTGAGGCTCTCAGCGCCGCTCCGACGCCGGGCCGCGGCGATGAGCCCTTCCGGAAGCCGCACGCCAACGGGTCGACGGGTTCCAGCCAACATTCCGTACGACGCCGCCTCGCCGATCACCGCAGCGCGGGCCTCAGAGGCCAGCTCATCTGAAGAGATTCGTTTGGTGGCCATGTAGAGAACATTAGACGAATATCGAGAATTCGTCAAACAACTCTGGAGGGCGCTACCCCTCCGGTTCCTCATGCAGCCACGCCGCCTGCCGGGGCGCGCGCTTCGTCCGGCTCCATTCCTCCAACATCTCCGGCGCCAGCCGCGCCAGCTCGGCGTACTGATCCGCCGTACCGATGTCGCAGGCCAGTTCCAAGCGGTGGCCGTTGGGGTCGAAGAAATAGATCGACTTGAAGACGCCGTGATAGGTCGGGCCCAGCACGT
>NZ_JBILUK010000272.1:0-4038 GCF_044371015.1 Phenylobacterium sp. | reverse complement strand
CGAGGATGAAGTTTCGGGCCGCCGCGGGCTGGCCGAGACTGGTCCGCGGAAACACCACATCGCTTGCCCCCACCTTCACTTCGCTCTTGGTGAAAGTGTAGTTTGCGGCCGCCAGCCAACGGACACTGTCCATGAACTCATTGCCCGTCTCGAACTCGAAGTACCGCTTGAACTCGGCTTCTGCGCCATAGACCACAGCCTTGGGCGCATTCAGGAAGCTCTGTTGCAGCCCCGAACCCGACTCGTTCACCACCGATTCGATCGGGCGCTTTATGTCCTTGTAGAACAGTCCCGCTGTCGCGAACTGACCCCGCTCGAAATAGCGCTCGTAGCGGACGTCGAGGTTGACGATCTCGCTGTCCTGCAGGAACGGATTGCCGATGAATGTGCGGTCAAACTCTGGATCCAGATAGAGCTGAGGCGCCTGCTCCCGGAACTGAGGGCGTGCAATGGTCTTCGATGCCCCGGCTCGGAGTTGTTGTTCCTCGGCGAAGTTCCAGGTGAGTGTGCCGGCCGGCAGAAGATAGTCGTTCTTCAGTGAGCGCCCCGGAAGTGGCGTCGCCGAAAACAGATCGATGGCGCGCACGTCCTGCGTGCCGGTCTCGTAACGAACCCCGAGGGTCGCACGCACAGCGGGAAGTACCTCGCCTTCGCCCTGAACGTAGGCGCCGTGGGTGATTAGGCTCGCGGTATACGCCGCCGCGCCATCCGCCCCGGTCACTTCGCGCAGGATCAGTCCGTTCGGTCCGATGTTGAAATCAGAATAGAGGAAATCCACCCGCTGACGCTGGAAATTCAGGTCCGGTGTGAAGTTCATCGTGTAGCGGAAGACACGCGAGTCGGAGATTCGCTCGTTGTCGTACCAAGCGTAGCCGGCGCTCAAGGTAAGGTCGGCAATCAGGTCGTTGTCCAGTCGGTAGGCGAAGTCGATTCCAGCACTCGAAGCCTTGTCCTCCAGCTCGCTGAACCGGATGGCGTTGGCATCCAGCTGCGGATTGTGCAGGAACTCGTTGTTTACCCGGCGATACCGCACCGAGCGCTCATAGGGCACGTCCCGCTCCGTGCGCGCAAACGCGCCGCGCCAGGAAATCGTCAGATCGCCGAACTCGTGTTCGCCGGTCAGCTGGGTGTCAATCAACTCGCGCTGGTACCATGCCGTGGTGTCGTCGCGAATGAATTGGCTGGCTCGCGCCGAGTCGCCGGTCACTGAGCGGGTGCGCTTGGTCACATTGCGCACGTAGAGGTTGGTCCACTTGAACGTGTGGCTGTCCAGCTCAAGAGCGACCTGGGTAAGGCCGTTCAGCACCACGTCGTTCTGGGTCGAGTCCGAAAGCAGGTCCTCCTGCACCGACAAACCGCCGAGACTGACCACGCCCTCCTGCTGCATCGCACGACGAGTCGACCAGCCGTTGTCATATCCAAAGATACCGAGCACCCCGACATTGCCCCAGTCCATGGTCCAAGACCGACCGGCCGAGACATCAAAGCTGCCGTTGAAGGGGACGTTGTTGGTCGACTGCAGCAGATTGATATTGGCGTTCTGGAAGCTTCGGCCCATGGCCGTCAGCTCGTTCGCCGTGAAATTCGACGAATCGATACGCTTGCCGCTCTCGATCCCGCGCCGGATCAAGAGAGGAAGCTCGCGCGTCCCATCGTCAACACCAAACGAGTCGCTGTCCCCGCCGCCAAAATAGGTCAGGCCGCGCTTCAGAGTGGTCTCAGTGTTGCCACCCACGCTGAAGCCCATGGCGATGAACGGGTCATCCGGCGTATCGATGGTCTTGAGGTCGATCAGGCCGCCGCCGAACTCACCTGGATAGTTTACCGAGTAGGTCTTCTGGACGGTGACCCCCGCCAGGATGTTCGACGGGAACAGATCGAGCGGCACCACCCGCTGTAACGGCTCCGGGCTTGGCAGCGGCGAACCATTCAGCAGCGCAGACGAGTACCGCTCTCCGAGGCCCCGGACGTAAACGAACCGTCCGCTCACCACGCTGAGGCCGGCCAGTCGGGTCAGAGCCTGGGCCGCCGTGTCGTCACCCTGGCGCACCAGGTCCGCGGCCGTGACAATCGAGGCGACCTCGGATGTCTCGCGCATCACCTCTGGGATGAACTTACCCCGAACGACCACTTCATCCACCTCGGTCTCTTCAGGAGCCGCAGCGGGTGGAGGCGGAGTCTGGGCTATGGCGAAGCCCGGCGCCAGCAGCGCCGTTGTGCCGAGAAGAAGCCCGATCAGAGGGCGTCGCTTTTGGGTCATCGGGTGTCGCCCCTTGGGCTCAAACGTCGGGACGGGATCAGCAGTTGCTTCCGGTCGAAAGACCGCAGGTCCAGCCCTGCCACCAAGTGTCGTTCGCGTCGCGGACGGCGCCGATGTAGGTCACGTTGTCGAAGAAGGCGTAGATCGCCTGCGGATTGGTCGCCACGCGTCCGGCCTCGTTCGAACCGTTCACGAAGCCCGAAAGCGTCGAGGTGTGGGTCGAGGAGTTGTTGGCCCCGCCGTTGAACAGCGCCGCGGCGGCGGCGCCGTCGATATCGGTGTCATTACGGAAGGCCGTCGAGCAGGCCAGCACAACCGAGTCCCAACGCGGACCCGCCGCCTGGGTTGAGGGCGTGTCAACGTCGAGGCACGCTGTGGCAGTGTTGGCCGTCGTGTGGATGCCGTTGATGAAGCGCCCGCCCGTGCCGGTGTTCAGGATCTGGATGTCACCGGCGCCGGTCCGGGTCGAACCGATGGCCGTGTAGTTGGCGATCTTGGGCTGGGAGTTCAGCGACGCTTGGACGCCCACCGAGCTCATTTCAAACACCCGGTCGCCGCCGTTCGGGCGCTGGCGCGCAATCAGGTACTGAATCCCACCCCGCCAGCCCTCGTCGGTGTCGATGCTGTCGTCGTCAGCGCCGGTGACCACGATCCGCTTGGCGTTCACAGTACCACCAAAGAACTCGATTCCGTCGTCCGAGCTGTTGTGCACCTGCAGAAATTCAATGGTCGTCCCTGAACCCACGCCGTTCAGCGTAAGGCCGTTCAACTCCCGGTTCGGCTGAACCTCAAATCCTGGATAGCGGATCTGGACATAGCGTAGGCGTCCCGAGTTATCCGCCGGGCTGTTACCGCCATAGAACGAGATGCCGCCCTCGAACGTCGCAACGCAGTTGATGTTCGGCGGGGTCGTTCCAGCGGGGCAGCTCGCGATCGGCGCACGGCCGGAGATGACGACCCCTCCCCACTGGCCGATCAGGTCGGCGCCCGAGTTGCCGTCCAGGTTCGACCGGCTGGTGAAGATGATCGGGCTGGTGGCCGTGCCCTCGGCGAAGATCTGCGATCCGCGCTGTACGTTGAGATAGTCGAGGCCGCCCGAACCGAAGAGGCGCACGCCCGGCTCGATGGTCAGGATGCCTGCCACCGCCCCGGCCACGGGCGCATTCGGATCGGCGCCCCGGTCGTCACCCACATCGGTGCGCCCACTGATCGCGTAGACGGTGCCGGCGCGGTTCGGCACCACGAGGTTGCCGGTGATCTTTTGCGGCAGTTGGCAGGCGCGCAGCGTGCCGTTGGCCACCGTGCCCACATTGGCGAAACCGGTCGGGCAGTCTGCCGCCGGCTGGCCCGGAGCCGGGGTTGTCGGGTTCGTGCCGCCGCCCGTTCCGCCGCCGCCGGCGATGGGGAAGGCGCCTTCGCCGGGTGAGGCCACATTGTCCGCACCGCCGCAAGCGGCGAGCACGAGCGCACTCGCCGAAGCGACCATGAGTTTGGTGAACGTCGCGCCCGTCATACCTATCTCCCGCAAGGCCCTGTGGCGGTCTCCGGGGGGTCCTGGACGGCGTATCCGGACCGCCCCCGCGCGCCGAACGCCCTTCTAGGGATTGGCGATGACACTCACCCGACAACTTTGTGACAAATCTGTTGCGGTATGTTGCACCGCAACGCATCCGCGATCCCGACTCGCACCGGGCGGGACGGATGGGCTAGTCTGTGGGCGTTTAGGGGGAGAGTTATGGCGCCTTTGGCCCAAATCCTTGCGTTTCTGGCCTCTGCCG
>NZ_JBILUK010000271.1:0-4049 GCF_044371015.1 Phenylobacterium sp. | reverse complement strand
CGCCGGGCTCGAGACCCTGATGGTGGTCGAGCACAAGCGGCCGCTGATCGAGATGCAGGCCCGCGCGGCGCTCTACGACCTCCCGGCCCATGCCCGGCCGCGGGTGATCGGCAAGACCGACGAGGCCGGCGCCCCGCTGCTCTCGGAACTCACCGCGCTCTCGGTGGCCGAGATCGCGCTGGCGATCGCCGACCGCCTGCCCGCCGGCGAACACATGGGCCGGGTCTATGACTATCTCAGCCGGGTCTCAGCCGCTTCGATGGCGGCGGTGACGCTCTCGGCCGACCAGCAGCGCAAGCCCTTCTTCTGCTCGGGCTGCCCGCACAACACCTCGACCCGCCTGCCGGAGGGCAGCCGCGCGCTGGCCGGCATCGGCTGTCACTACATGGCCAGCTTCGGCGACCCGGCCACCGACCTGCACAGCCAGATGGGCGGCGAGGGACTGGCCTGGATCGGCGCGGCGCCCTTCACCGACGAGCGCCATGTGTTCGTGAACCTGGGCGACGGCACCTACAATCACTCCGGCTCGCTGGCGATCCGCGCGGCGATCGCGGCCAAGGCGACGCTGACCTACAAGCTCTTGTTCAACGACGCCGTGGCCATGACCGGCGGTCAGCGCGCCGAGAGCGGCTTCACCGTGCCCCAGATCACCCGGCAGCTGGCCGCCGAGGGCGTGGCCAGGACCGTCATCGTCGCCGCCGAGCCGGAGCGCTACGCCCAGGTCTCCGACCTCGCGCCGGGCGTGGAGGTGAAGCCCCGCAGCGAGCTGATGGCCGTGCAACGCACGCTGCGCGAGACGCCCGGCGTCACCGTGCTGATCTACGATCAGGTCTGCGCCACCGAGAAGCGCCGCCGCCGCAAACGCGGGACGATGGCCAGGGCCCCGGCCCGGGTGATGATCAACCCGCTGGTCTGCGAGGGCTGCGGCGACTGCTCGCGGGCTTCGAACTGCGTGTCGGTGGAGCCGCTGGAAACGGCGTTCGGGCGCAAGCGCAAGATCAACGCCTCGACCTGCAATCAGGACTACACCTGCCTCGACGGCTTCTGCCCCTCGTTCATCACCATCGAGGGCGCCGAGCCCGCGCCGCGCGCCGCACCCCCCGCGCTCACGGCCGAGGCTACGCCGCTGCCGGCCTTCGAACCGCTGGAGGGCGTGCGCAACATCGTCTTCACCGGCGTCGGCGGCACGGGCGTGACCACGGTCGCCTCGATCCTCGCCATGGCCGCCCACGTCGATGGCCGCGCAGCCTCGGCGGTCGACATGACGGGCCTGGCCCAGAAGGGCGGCGCGGTCTTCAGTCATGTGCGGATCGGCGAGACCGAGACAAGCGTGGTCGGCGGACGCACACCGGCGGCCAGCGCCCACGTGCTGATCGCCTGCGATGTCCTCTCGGCCGCCGGCCCGGACGCCATGGCCCTCTATGCGCGCGATCGGACCGTCGCCGTCGGCAATGCCGACCTCGCGCCGACCGCAGACTTCGTCACCGACCGCGACGTGCGCTTCGACGCGGACGAACAGGGCCGCCGCATCGCCGCGGCGACCCGGAGCTGGGTCTCCGCGCCCGCCACGCACCTGGCCGAGAGCCGCATGGGCGACGCGATCTACGCCAACATGATCATGCTGGGCTTCGCCTGGCAGCAGGGGGTGATCCCGGTCTCCAGCCGCGCCCTCTACCGCGCCATCCGAATGAATGGGGTGGAGGCCGACGCCAATCTCCAGGCCTTCGAGCTCGGCCGCCGCTTCGCGCACGCGCCGGCCTCGCTGGCCGACGAGGACGATGCGCCCGCGGAGACGCAATCGATCATGAGCCTCGACGCGCTGATCGATCATCGGGCCCAGGACCTCGCCGCCTATCAGAACGCCGCCTACGCTGAACGATTCCAGACCCGCATCACGCGCCTGCGCGCCGCCGAGGCGGCGCTGGGCTCGGAGGCCGTGACCCGCGAGGCGGCGATCAGCCTGCATCGGCTGATGGCCTACAAGGACGAGTACGAGGTGGCCCGCCTCCACTCCGACGGCCGCTTCGCCGCCTATCGCGCCGAAACCTGGAAGGGCGGCAAGGCCAAGGTCTGGCTCGCCCCGCCGCTGATCGCGAGAAAGGGCCCCGACGGCAAGCCGCGGAAGCTGGCCTTCGCACCCTGGGTGCTGACCGCCGCCTTCCCGCTGCTGGCCCGCCTTAAGAGCCTGCGCGGTTCGCCCCTCGATCCGTTCGGCGCGACGGCGGAGCGGCGCATGGAGCGCGGCCTGATCACCGCCTTCGAAGCCGAAGTCGATCGTCTCGCCACCGAACTCAACGAGGCTCGCCTGCCCCTCGCCCTTGGCATCGCCAAAGCGCCCCAGGCCATCCGCGGCTTCGGCCACGTTAAGGAAGCGTCGGTCGGTCCGGCGCGGGCGGAGTCGGCCCGGCTGTGGAGCGAGTGGACGGCGGCTTAGGCGCGCGCCCTACCGCGCCACGCCCACCCAGATGATGTGGCGGGGCCCCTTGCCGGACGGGCTGGCGCCGACCCGCACCTCGTCCACCGCGAACCCGGCGCGGCGCATGCGACCGGCGAAGGCCGGGTCGGGCCCGGCGGACCAGACAGCCAGAACGCCGCCATGTCGCACCGCCTTGCGCAGGATCGCCAGACCGCCCGGCGTATAGAGACGATCATTGGCCTCGCGGTTCAGGCCGTCCGGACCGTTGTCGGTATCCATCAGGATGGCGTCGTAGGGCGGTTTGGCGTCGGCCAGCAGCAGGGCCACATCGGTCTGGCGCAGGATCAGGCGGCGGTCGCCCAGCGCGCCGTTGTAGAGGTGCGCCAGCGGCCCCTTGGCCCAGGCGATCACCTGGGGGACCAGCTCGGCCACCGTGATCTGGGCGTCCTTCGGCAAGGCGGCGAGCGCCGCGCGCAGGGTGAAGCCCATCCCGAGGCCGCCGATCAGCATGCGCGGCGCCTTGCTGTCCTTGATCTTGGCCCAGGCCAGGTTGGCGAGCGCGACTTCCGAGCCGTAGAGGCGGCTGTTCATCAGCTCGAACCCGCCCGACATGATCGAGAAGTCCTGCCCGCGCTGCATCAGCTTGAGTTCGCCGCCGCCGGGGATCTGCGCCGTGTCGAGGTGTATCCAGGGGTTCATGGACGCTGTCTTGGACGCGAACGCCGTCGCGCACACCCCCTTTCGCGTCGTCTCGAGGTCGGAGCCCCTTGATCGCGCACCCTACGGCGCCTTGACGGCGCGCCATCAGGATCGTCTCTCCAGCCTCTCGCAACCCCAGGCCAGGCCCACAGATGCAGTCACGACGGATCGCGGATTTCGAGGTCTCGGCCATCGGGCTGGGCTGCATGGGCCTGAGTTCGGGTTACGGTCCGCCCACGCCGCGGGATCAGGCCGAGGCTGTGCTGCTGGGCGCGCTCGACGCCGGCTACACCTTCTTTGACACCGCCGCCGTCTACGGCCTGGGCCACAACGAGACCCTGGTGGGCGAGGTGCTGGGCCCGCATCGCGACCGCATCGTGCTGGCATCCAAGTGCGGGATCACCGACGCCACCGGAACCCAGCGCGCGCTCGACGGGCGGCCGGAGACGATCCGGGCAGTCTGCGAGGTGAGCCTGAAGCGGCTCGGCGTTGATGTGATTGATCTCTACTACCTCCACCGCTGGGACCAGAAGGTCCCGATCGAGGAGAGCGTCGGCGCGCTGGCGGGCCTCGTGAAGGCCGGGAAGATCCGCGCGATCGGGCTCTCGGAAGTCTCCGCGCCGACCCTGCGCCGGGCGCATGCCGAGCACCCCATCGCCGCACTGCAGACCGAATACTCGCCCTGGACCCGCAACCCCGAGATTGCGGTGCTCGACGCCTGCCGTGAACTGGGCGTGACGTTCGTCGCCTTCTCGCCGGTGGCGCGTGGGTTTCTGGCCGGCGGGGTCCGCAAGCCGGAGTACGTCGCCGGCGACATGCGCGGCTCGATGCCCCGGTTCGCCGGCCCGGCCTTCGAGGCCAACCTGGCGCTCCTGGCCCGCTTCGAGGCCCTTGCCACCGAGGCCCGCTGCACCCCGGCGCAGCTGTGCCTCGC
>NZ_JBILUK010000270.1:0-4056 GCF_044371015.1 Phenylobacterium sp. | reverse complement strand
CCCCCGATGGGGGAGGAATGAGGGTCGCCCCATTTGGGGGAGGCGCCTGCTTGGCAGGCGGCGGGGGCTAGACGCCCAGCCGGCTCTTCAGCAGCTGGTTGATCATTCCGGGGTTGGCCTTGCCGCCGGTCGCCTTCATCACCTGCCCGACGAACCAGCCGATCGCCTGGGGCTTTTCCTTCACCGCCGCGGCCTGGTCCGGATTGGCGGCGATCAGACCGTCGATAATGGCTTCCAGCGCGCCGGTGTCGGAGACCTGCTTCAGGCCCTGAGCCTCGACGATCGCCTCGGGCGAGCCCTCGCCGGCCCACATGCGTTCGAAAACGTCCTTGGCGATCTTGGAGGAGATCACGCCGTCTTCGATCAGCCGCACCAGCTCAGCCACGGCGGCCGGCGGGATCGGACTGTCGTCGATGTCGAGCCCGCCGGCGGTCAGGCGGGCGGCCAGGTCGTTGGTCACCCAGTTCGCCACCAGCTTGGCGTCCCGGCCCTTTGCGGCGGCCTCGAAGTAGTCGGCGCGGGCCTGCTCGCCGATCAGCACGCCGGCGTCATAGGCGCTGAGGCCATACTGAGACTGGAACCGCGCCTTCTTGGCGTCGGGGAGCTCCGGCAGCGACGCCTCGATCTCCTTGATCCAGGCCGGATCGAGCACCAGCGGCAGCAGATCCGGGTCCGGGAAGTAGCGATAGTCGTGCGCGTCTTCCTTGGAGCGCATGGAGCGGGTTTCGCCCTTCACGGTGTCGAACAGGCGGGTTTCCTGGTCGATCGAACCTCCATCCTCCAGGATCTCGATCTGCCGACGCGCCTCGTACTCGATGGCCTGCTGGATGAAACGGAACGAGTTGACGTTCTTGATCTCGCAGCGCGTGCCGAGATGCTTGAAGTCGCCGGTCTCGCGGAACTTCTCATAGGCGCCGGGCCGGCAGACCGAGACATTGACGTCCGCCCGCAGGTTGCCCTTCTCCATGTCGCCGTCGCAGGTGCCCAGATAGACCAGGATGGTGCGGAGCTTCTTCACATAGGCCGCCGCCTCTTCCGCGGAGCGCATGTCGGGTCGCGAGACGATCTCCATCAGCGCCGTGCCTGAGCGGTTCAGATCGACATAGGTGTAGTCGGGATCCTGGTCGTGCAGGCTCTTGCCGGCGTCCTGCTCCAGGTGAAGCCGCTCGATGCGCACGGTGAAGGCCGAGCCGTCGTCACGCTCCACCAGAACCTCGCCCTCGCCGACGATGGGCTCCTTGAACTGGCTGATCTGGTAGCCCTGGGGCAGGTCCGGATAGAAGTAGTTCTTCCGGTCGAACCGCGAGCGCGCATTGATCTGGGCCTTGAGACCCAGACCGGTCCGGACCGCCTGCTCGACGCAGCGGCGATTGATCACCGGCAACATCCCCGGCATGGCGGCGTCGACGAGGCTGACCTGGGTGTTGGGCTCCGCGCCCGCGCCGACGGCGGCGCCGGAGAACAGCTTGGCGTTGGAAGCGACCTGAGCGTGCACCTCCAGGCCCAGGACCATTTCCCACGGGCCTGTGCGGCCCTGGATCTGTTTGACGGTGGTTTCGGTCATGGCGGCTACCTAGCGATTCAAGGGGCGAAGCGGAAGGGAAGGTTCATCCTGAGTTCACCTCACCGACGGCATTCAACGCCCGTTCGCGCAAGGGTCAGGCCGAGTCCTCGACAAGCCTCTTGCATCGAAGCCATGAAATAGTCTCAAGCTTGCGCGCGTCTTGACGCCGTTTAGACCGGGGAAAAGGAAGACCCATGAAATCACTCGCACTCGCCGCAGCGCTCGCGCTGGCGGCCGTTTCGGCTCCGGCCTTCGCTCAGGATCACTCGGCCCACGCCGCAGCGACCAAGATCTCGGTGGAAACCACGCCGGTCGGCGACATCATCAAGAACGAAGCCGCCAAGGCCGCGCTTGAGAAGGCCGTGCCGCAGATCCCGCAGTTCTACGACCAGATCGCGACGATGACGCTGAGCCAGATCGCGCCGATGAGCCAGGGCGCGCTGGACGACGCGAAGCTCAAGGAACTTCAGGCCGAGTTCGACAAGATCAAATAGCGCCGACGCGCATTTTTGGCGCAGACTGATGAGGCCTCGCCCGGCGCACGGGCGGGGCCTTTGTCTTGTGGACCGTAAGGACGACCCGATGATCCTCTATGGCGCGCCCAATCCGGCGCCGAACCCGCGCCGCGTGCGCATCTTCCTGGCGGAGAAGGGCATCGACCTGCCCGAGACGCCGGTCAACATGATGAAACGCGAGCACAAGAGCGAGGATTTCCGCGCCAAGAACACCCTGGGCCAGTTGCCGACGCTGGAGCTGGACGACGGCACCTGCATCTCCGAGACGGTGGCCATCTGCCGCTATCTCGACGAGACCAACCCAGGCGCATCGCTGTTCGGGACCACGCCGCTGGAGCGGGCCACGGTCGACATGTGGATCCGGCGGGTCGAGTTTCAGGTGATGGGCCCGGTCGGCAACTTCTGGCGCCACGCCCACCCGCGCACGGCCGCGCTGCTGACCCAGTTCAAGGACTTCGGGGAAAGCAATCGCGAGGCCTATGCCGGCGCCCGGCGCTGGATGGATCGCGAGCTGGCGGGCCGCCCGTTCGTGGCCGGAGAGACATTCTCCATGGCCGACATCTGCCTGCTGACCACCGTGGACTTCGCCGACTGGATCGGCCTGCCCCTCGACCCGGAGCACGCCAATCTGGCCGCCTGGCACGCTCGGGTCACGGCGCGGCCGAGCGCCGGAGCCTGATTTCAGCCGGCGTCGGGGGCCGCGCCCACCAGATCGCGATAGGCCACAGCGAAGGGCGCGTAGATCATCACGATCTGCAGCACCTGCAGCACGAACTGCAGCAACAGGGTGACGAACAGCGCCACCACGCCCACCGCACCCAGGCGGCCGGGGTCGCGCATGGCGCCCTGACCGCCGGCCAGTTCAACCACGGCGAAGGCGATCATGCTGAACAGGATCCAGATGATCACGTAGAAGACAACGGCCATCACGATCATGCCGAACAGGGGCCAGAACCGGCCCTGGGTGTTGCGCCAGGCCTCACCGACCGAAACCCGGTTGGTCACGAACACCGTCGGGGTCAGCAATGAAAGCCGGACGCCCAGCCAAAGTCCGAAGGCCAGAACCAGCACCAGGGCCAGAAACGCCCCGATTTCGCCGACGGTCGTCGCGCCGGCCGTGAACACGATCGCCAGCACCGCGGAGGCGGCGTAGATGCCCACGCAGATCAGATTGGCCGCCGTCAGGCGAAGCTCGGTCGCACCCAGTCGAAGGTGGAGCGGCCCCGGCTCGGTCGGCCGCAGCACCAGTCGCATGACGCCGGCCGTGATCACCGACATCAGGAACGCGGCCGCGACCATCACCATGAGAAAGGTGGGCCAGGACTTGGCGAGCAGGTCGGCGACGGCCTGAAGGTCAGCCGCGTCGGTCAACGGGCCCTTGCGCGCCAGCTCCACGAAGGCCGGGCCCAGGGCGGCGGCCATGATCACGCCGATCAGCAGGATTCCGACGAGATAGACCGCGCTCCAGCCCAGCACGATCAACGGGTGCTCCCGGGTCAGGCGGAAGCCCTCCAGCGCGGCGTCGCTCGGCGAAAACTGTGTCATCCCTCTGCGCGGTGCGGTGTCGATTCGCCCGGCTCCTTTGCAGACTACTTGCGGCGCCGGATCGGCTGGACGCAAGGCCTGCTCGCGCGCCACGGCCACTATTGCTAAGGGGGCGCCATGACGGTTTCCCCAATTCATGTGATCGGCGGCGGTCTGGCCGGTTCCGAGGCCGCCTGGCAGGCGGCGCAGGCCGGCGCGCAGGTCGTGCTGCACGAGATGCGCCCGGTGCGCGGCACAGACGCCCACCAGACCGACAAGCTGGCCGAACTGGTCTGCTCCAATTCATTCCGCGCCGACGACTGGACCGGCAACGCGGTGGGCCTGCTGCACGCGGAAATGCGGGCTCTGGACTCCATCATCATGTCCTGTGGAGACGCGCACCAGGTCCCGGCCGGGGGCGCGTTGGCGGTGGATCGCGAAGGCTTCGCCGAG
>NZ_JBILUK010000269.1:0-4072 GCF_044371015.1 Phenylobacterium sp. | reverse complement strand
AAGGCCCCGCCCTTTTCGTTTTTCACCTCCCCCGCACAGCGGCGGGAGGGGGACCATCGGCCAAGCGCGCAGCGCGGAGAGCCGATGGTGGAGGGGGCGAGCCTAAGGCTCAGCTGACCGATTGGCGGCGGATGGCGGGTGGATGTGGCTCGCCCCCTCCACCCCCCGCTCTTCAGACTTAGCGGTCCTCGGCGGGCGGTCCCCCTCCCGCCGCTTCGCGGGGGAGGTTAGCCCAGTCCCCGGACTTGCCGCCGGTCTTTGAGACCAGCCGCACGGCCTCGATGACCATGCCCTTCTCGGCCGCCTTCAGCATGTCGTAGAGCGTGAGACACGCCACCGAGACCGCGGTCAGGGCCTCCATCTCGACGCCCGTCTGGCCGGTGGTCTTGACCCGCGCGGTGACCCGAAGGCCGCCGTCACCCGGCTCGACCCGCACCTCAGCCTTGGTGATCGGCAGCGGGTGGCACATGGGGATCAGGTCGGACGTGCGCTTGGCGGCCATAACGCCGGCCACTTCGGCCACGGCCCGCACCTCGCCCTTGGCGCCCGCGCCGGAGAGCGCCAGGGCCAGGGTTTCCGGCGCCATGCGCACAAAGCCCTCCGCCACCGCTTCGCGGGACGTCGCCGCCTTGTCTGAGACATCGACCATCCGCGCCCGGCCGGTCTCGTCAATGTGGGTCAGACGGCTCACGATTCCATCAGGCGGGGCATGAGTTCGACCATGTTGCAGGGGCCATGGCGGCTGTCGAGCTGGGCGGAGATCACCTTGTCCCAGCCGTCTTTCACGGCCCCGTTGGAGCCTGGCAGGCAGAAGACGAAGCACCCGCCGACAATCCCGGCCAGCGCGCGGGACTGCAGCGTGGAGAGCCCCACCGACTGATAGCTGACCAGGTGGAAGATCACCGAGAAGCCGTCGATTTCCTTGTCGAATAACGGCCGCACGGCCTCCGGCGTCACGTCGCGGCCGGTGATGCCGGTGCCGCCGGTGCTGACGATCGCCTCCACGCCCTGCGCCACCCAGGCGCGGATCTGGGCGCGAATCTGGTCCACGTCGTCTTTGACGATGCCGCGCGCCACGAGCTCATGGCCCGCCCCGCTGACCCGGCCGGCCAGCAGGTCGCCCGAGGTGTCGCTTTCCTCGTCGCGGGTGTCGGAAATGGTCAGCACCGCCACCTTGACGGGCTTGAACGGCTTGGCGGCGTCGATCTTGCCGCCGGGCGTGAAGGCTGGGGCGTTCATGGGGTCAGGACTCCTTCGGTCGTTGTTCTAGCGCGCCCGAACGCTCGCGCGAACCACTCGTGCATTGACCGGCGTTCGGCGCCGCGCACAGTGTCCGAACTGAAGGCGGGCGCCTGAGACCTGCCGCTCACGGGAGCCCGCTGATGAATGCTCAGACCCCTAACCTGGAAGTTGCGCCCTGGCACCTGTCGGGCAACTGGGCCCCGGTGTTCGACGAGCTGGACTCGGGCCCGCTCACGATCCGCGGCGAGATCCCCCGCGAGCTCACGGGAACCTATGTGCGGGCCGGCATGAACCCGCGCTCCGGCCAGAGCGATCATTGGTTCGCCGGCAACGGCATGCTGCACGCGGTGATGCTGGACGGCGGCCAGGCGCGCTACCGCAATCGCTATGTCCGCACGCCCTACTACGAAAACGACCTCAACCTGATGTCGGGCATGTTCGATCCGGCCGCGTCGCCCGCCAACACCAGCATCATCCGCCACGCCGGCAAGTGGCTGGCCCTGGAGGAGCAGCACCTGCCCTGGTCGGTCAGCCCGGAGCTGGAGACGCTCGGCGCCCACGATTTTGGCGGCAAGCTCAAGGGCGCCATGACCGCGCATCCGCGCGTCTGTCCGGAGACCGGCGAGCTCCTGTTCTTCGGCTACCAACTCGCCCGCGCGCCTTACCTCACCTACTACCGGGCCGATGCGGCCGGCGAACTGGTCGAGGCCCAGCCGATCGACATCCCCAACCCGGTGATGATGCACGACTGGAACATCACCCGGAACCACGTGGTGTTCATGGACCTGCCCGTGGTGTTCGACCTCAAGGCCGCGATGCGGGGCGATCCGCCGCTCGCGTTCCGCCGCGAGGCGGGCGCACGCCTGGGCGTGATGAAGCGCAATGATGCGGGCGGCCATGTGCGCTGGTTCGAGATCGAACCCTGCTACGTGTTCCATCCGGTCAACGCCTATGAGGATGGCGGCGCCATCGTGATCCATGTCTGCCGCCAGAAGCATGCGATGGCGGGCGGGTTCCAGGAGCTCTACGGCGGTGAGGCCACGGCCGGACGGCTGTGGAAGTGGACGATCGACCTCGCCGCCGGAACGGTGCGCGAAGAGCAGGTCGACAATGCGCCCTGCGACTTCCCCCGGGTCGCCGATCACCTGGTGGGCCAGGAAGCCCGCTGGGGTTACCTCGGCTCGCTCGACGACCAGGCCCCCTCGCTGACGCTCGGCCGCTATCTCCACAAGTATGATCTGGGATCCGGCGCGCGGACGACCCGCGACCTGGGCGAACACGCTCACATGAGCGAGCCGGTGTTCATTCCCCGCGAGGGCGGCCGCGACGAGGACGATGGCTGGGTGGTGGCGATCCGCCACGACGAGGGACGCGACGAGAGCTCGCTGGTCATTCTCAACGCCCAGGACTTCGACGGCGCGCCCGCCGCCGAGGTGATCCTGCCGCGCCGCGTGCCCTACGGCGCCCATGGCGCCTGGATGGGGGCCTAGGCGCTTACCCCCACCGCTCCCGATCGGCGTGATCCTGGGCGGTCGGCTCCACCCAGCGTTCGCCGGCGGGACCGTGTTCCTTCTTCCAGAAGGGCGCCCGGCTCTTGAGGTAGTCCATCAGGAAGTCGCAGGCCTCAAAGGCGGCGCGGCGGTGGCCGGCCGCGACGGCGACGAAGACGATGGGTTCGCCCGGCCCGATGCGGCCTACCCGGTGGCGGATCTCGATGTCGTGCAGCGGCCAGCGCGCCCGGGCCTGTTCGGCGATCTTGCCGATCTCGGACTCGGTGAAGCCCGGATAAGCCTCCAGTTCCAGAACGTCTGTCTTGCCCGCCTCGGCCCGCGCGAGCCCGGTGAAGGTGGCCACGGCGCCGGTCTCGGATCGGCCTTTCGCAAACGCCGTGAGCAGCGCCCCCGGATCGAACGGGTCCTCTGACAGGAAAATCATCCGCCGCTCATGGGCGGCAGGAACGCCACCTCGCTGCCGGTGGAGAGGGCGACATCGCGACGCACGACCTGCTGGTCCACCGCCACCTGCACGCCGGGCCCGGCCAGCGCCCGGGCGAGTTCGGCGTCTTCATCCGCGATGGCGGCGCGCAAGGCCTCGATAGAGCCGGCCTCGATCCGACGGTCCCGCCAGCCGGCGAGGTCGCGCAGGGGGCCGAAGAGCAGGACCCGCGCCATGGCTCAGCCGCCGGTGGTCGACATGTGCCGCCTTACCGCAGGCGCGGCGCGGGCGATGTCGAAGTCGTGGCCCTTGGGCTTCAGTCGCACCGCGTCGCGGATCGCCGCGGTCAGAGCCGCGTCATCGCCGCCGGCGCGCAGCACGGCGCGCAGGTCGGTGGCGTCCTCCTGGCCGAGGCAGGTGTGCAGGGTGCCGGTGCAGGTCAGCCGCACGCGGTTGCAGGCCTCGCAGAAATTGTGGCTGAGCGGGGTGATCAGGCCGAGCCGCCCGCCGGTTTCGGCCACCCGGACATAGCGCGCCGGGCCGCCGGTGGAGAGCGGCAGATCCTCCAGCGTCCAGAAGCTCTCCAACTGTGTCCGCACGTCGCGCAGCGACAGGTACTGGTCGGTCCGGTCGGCCTCGATCTCGCCCATCGGCATGGTCTCGATCAGCGTGATGTCGTGGCCTTCGCCATGGGCCCAGCGGATCAGGTCGGGCAGTTCGGCGGCGTTGTCGTCCGCCAGCGCGACCGCGTTGATCTTGACCTTGAGACCGGCGTCCCGCGCCGCCGCCACGCCGGCCAGAACCTTGGCCAGGTCGCCGCCGCGCGTCAGTCGTCGGAACAGGTCTGGCTTCAGGGTATCCAGCGAGACGTTGATCCGGCGAACGCCCGCCTCGG
>NZ_JBILUK010000268.1:0-4077 GCF_044371015.1 Phenylobacterium sp. | reverse complement strand
TATCGGCCAGCCGGTCTTCCGCGACCGCGCCAAGCTGGCCTGGGCCGCCTCGCCGCGCACGGCCACCACCATGCAATGGCGTGGCCTGGTCGCGCTCTCCCAGGGCTGGACCCCGCCGCCGTTTCCGCTCACCGGCGCCGACGTGGTCAAGGCCGGCGTGCCGGAGGGCCCGCTCGTGGGCAAGGTGATGGCCGAGGTGGAAGCCTGGTGGATCGACCACGATTTCCTCGACGACAAGTTCTCAGCCATCGAGAAGCTGAAGGCCGTCGCCCAGGGCATGGTCTATTGAGGATCGGCGTCCTCAAGACCGGGCGCCCGCCGCGTCCGGCCATCGCCACGCACGGAACCTATCCGGCGATGTTCATGCGCCTGCTGGGCGCCGAGGCCCACGACTGGCGCGTCTATGCGGTGGATGAGGGTCATCTGCCCGGGGCGCCCGAGGACTGCGACGCCTACATCATCACCGGCTCGGCGGCCGGGGTCTATGACGACGAGCCCTGGATCGCCGGCCTCCTGGACTTCCTGCGCGGTGCGCGCGGCCAGGCGAAGCTGGTCGGGATCTGTTTCGGCCATCAGGCTATGGCGCAGGCGTTCGGCGGCAGGGTGATCAAGTCGCCCAAGGGCTGGGGGATCGGCGCCCACGACTATCGCATCCTGGCCCGCGAGCCGTGGATGGATGGGTCTGACGCGTTGCGTCTGCCGGCCTCCCACCAGGACCAGGTGGTGGAGGTCCCGCCGGGCGCGGAGATCACCGTCGGGTCGGAATTCACCCCCATCGCCGGTCTCGTCTGGCGCGATCACCCCTCGATCAGCTTCCAGCCCCACCCCGAGTTCGAGCCGGCCTACGCCCGCGCCCTCATCGAATCCCGACGGGGCAAGGTCTATGACCCTTCCGAGGCCGACCGCGCCGTGGACAGCTACGCCTCGGCCGACGACCGGGCCCGGGTCGCCGGCTGGATCGGCCGGTTTCTGGCGGGTTAGGGTATCTGGCCTTAGCCGCGTTGAGTTCCGCTGCGGCGCCGCGCCCTAGTCGCCTCCAGAAGGAGTTCCGCCCCATGAAGACCCGCATCACCGATCTGCTCGGCGTGAAGTACCCGATCGTCCAGGCTCCGATGGGCTGGATCGCCCGCTCGCAGCTGGCCAGCGCGGTGTCGAACGCCGGCGGTCTGGGTGTCATCGAGACCTCGTCCGGCCGCCTCGACGAGGTGCGTGAAGAGGTCAAGAAGATGAAGACCCTCACCGACAAGCCGTGGGGGATCAATGTGGCCCAGGCCTTTGTGCGCGATCCGGACATCGTCAGCTTCGTCGCCGACCAGGGCGTGCGCTTTGTCACCACCTCGGCGGGCGACCCTAACCGTTACTGCGATGCGCTGAAGTCCAAGGGCCTGACGGTGTTCCATGTGGTGCCATCTCTGGCGGCGGCGGAAAAGGCCATCGCGGCCGGCGTCGACGGGCTGGTGGTCGAGGGCGGGGAGGGCGGCGGCTTCAAGAACAGCCGGGATGTGGCCACGATGGTGCTGCTGCCGCTGGTGGCCTCCAAGACGGATCTGCCGATCATCGCCGCCGGCGGCGTCACCGACGGCCGCTCCATGGCGGCCGCCTTTGCGCTCGGCGCGGAGGGCGTTCAGATGGGCACGCGCATGGTCTCCGCCGCCGAAAGCCCGGTTCACCAGAACTGGAAGGACAGCATCGTCGCCGCCAAGGAAACCGACACCGTATTCCTGAACCGCCAGGGTCCCGGCCCGGCGCTGCGGGCGCTGCGCACGGAAAAGACCTCCCGATTCGAGCTGGAGCCGCCGCCCAACATCATGGCCGAGATGGGCCGTGCGCTCGAACTCTACTTCGGCGGCGACATGGAAGCCGCGATCGCCCTCACCGGCCAGGTCGCCGGCCGCATCGACAGCGTCAAGCCGGTGGCCCAGGTGATCAACGAGACGGTGGCCGAGTTCGAGGCGGTGATGACCGAGATGGGCGCGCGGTTCGGGAAGGCCGCGGCGCCGGCGTGAGTGTCGCCGAGGCGGCCTGGATCCATGCCGGTCTGACGGCATTCGTCGCCGCGTTTCAGCTGGCGCTGGCCGCAGGCGCGCCCTGGGGTCGCGCGGCCATGGGCGGGCGTTATCTGGGCCGCCTTCCCCCCGCGATGCGCGTGGCGAGCGTGGTCCAGCCGGTGATCCTGGCGGGCCTGAGCGGCCTCGTCCTGGCCCGTGCTGGCGTCGCCTTGCCCGCCTGGCGCGAGACCGCCGATCCCGGGGTCTGGGCCGCGGTCGGCGTCAGCGCCATCGCTGCGGTTCTGAACCTGATCACCCCCAGCCGCATTGAGCGCGCGATTTGGGGGCCCGTGGCTCTCGGTCTGCTGGCGACGTCCGTCTGGGTGGCGCTGAAGGCGGCCTAACGCTTCGGCGCCACCCGCAGCACGCGGCCCTTGTCGTTGTCGGTGGCGACGTAGAGCGCGCCATCCGGGCCCTCGATCACGTCGCGCAGGCGCTCGCCGGTCTCGACGAGCAGGTGCTCCTCGCCGACCACCTTCTCGCCCTTCAGGGAGAGCCGGACCAGACGCTTGGAGCCGAGCCCGCCGATGAACAGGCTGTCCTTCCAGGCGGCCGCCGCCTTGCCGGAATAGAAGGCCATGCCGGCCGGCGCGATCACCGGGTCCCAGTAGTAGATCGGCTGCTCCATGCCCGCCTTCTGGGTGATGCCTTCACCGATGGGGTTGCCCATGTACTCCACGCCGTAGGTGATGGTGGGCCAACCGTAGTCCTTGCCCTTGCGCGGAATGTTGAGCTCATCGCCGCCGCGCGCGCCATGCTCGATGGTCCAGAGCTCGCCGGTTTTCGGGTGGAGCGCGGCCGACAGGATGTTGCGGTGGCCGATCGACCAGATCTCGGCCTTCGCACCGGCCTGCCCCACGAAGGGGTTGTCCTTGGGGATCGTGCCGTCGGAATTGATCCGGATCACCTTGCCCAGCGTGGCGTCCAGCTTCTGCGCCTGCATGCGGCCAGGCAGGATCGAGCGCTCGCCCGAGCCATAGAACAGGGCGCCGTCGCGCGCGAAGACCAGCCGTCCGCCATAGTGCAGCGCCGAGGCCAGAGGCGGGCTCTGCCGCCAGATCACCGTCGGATTGTCCAGACGCGGCGCGCCGGCATTCAGGATCAGCTTGCCGCGAAGGATCGCGGCGTTGTTGGTCCGATCCGGTCCCGGCTCGGAGAAGGCCAGATAAACGAGGCCGTTCTTGGAGAAGTTCGGATCGATGGCGAGGCCCAGCAGGCCCCCCTGACCCCGAGCATCCACCGCCGGAACCCCCTGAATGGGTTCCGAAAGCGACCCGTCCTTGAAGTGCCGCAGGCGGCCGGGCTTCTCGGTGATCAAGAGACCGCCATCCGGCATGAAGGCCAGGCCCCAGGGCTTCTCGATCCCCGTCACATAGTCGCTCACCTCATAGGCCACGCCCGCCTTCAGTTCCGGCGCGCGGGTCTGGCCGGGGAAGGCCGGGACCTGGCCCTTGCCCTGGGCGGCCCGGGTCTCCAGCGGCGCCGGGCCGCTCGCCGGCGCTTGCGCGACGCCCGGTTGGGCGGCGCAGGCGGCCATCAGCACGGCCGCGGCGGCGGCGGACATCAACGTCTTCATATGTCTTCCCTCAAGGTCCCGTCAGCGCGGCCATAGCGTCCTCAGGTGGCGCGCCCTCCAGATGGATCAAGGCCCAGAGCGCGAAGAACAGCAACCTCCAGCGATGCGCCCCCGGCGTCCGCATTTGCGCGCCCGCGTCGGGGGCGATCCGCCGCACGGCCTCGACCTGGCCGATCCGCTCGGCGATGTCGCCGGCGCGAGGCGCGATCCAGGCGTCAACCGGCACGGTGAAGCCTTGTTTCCTGGCCCAGGGCCGCGCCGCCGGGCACGCGCGCGCCAGCCACGCGCGCAGCAGCCACTTGCCGCTGCCGCCACGCACCTTGGCGCGGTCCGGCAGGCCCCAGGCGAAGGCCGCGACCTGCGGGTCAAGGAACGGCGTGCGGCCTTCCAGCCCGTGCGCCATCAGACAGCGGTCGAGTTTGAGCAACAGGTCGTTGGGGAGCCACGTCGCCA
>NZ_JBILUK010000267.1:0-4079 GCF_044371015.1 Phenylobacterium sp. | reverse complement strand
GCGCTCGGTGGGCCCGGGCTTCACCAACTGGGCGCTGGAGAGCTTCCTGGACGAGGCGGCGCACCATGCCGGCGTCGATCCCGTGGCCTTCCGCCTGCGGATGCTGGACGCCACGGGGCGCAATGCGGGCTCCGCGCCGAACTCGGTCGGAGGCGCCAAGCGTCAGGCGGCCGTGGTCCGGCGCCTCGCCGCAAAGGCCGGCTGGGGCAAGCGCCTGCCCAAGGATGTGGGCCTGGGGCTCGCCACCTCGTTCGGCCAGGAACGCGACATGCCGACCTGGACCGCCTGCGCCGCCCGCGTTCGCGTCGACCGGGCCTCGGGCGCGGTGAAGGTCGAGAAGCTGACCCTGGTGGTCGACGCCGGAACCATCGTCGATCCGGGCGGGGCGATGTCGCAGATGGAGGGCGCGGCGCTCTGGGGCCTGTCGCTGGCGCTGCACGAGGGTACGACCTTCGAAGCCGGGCAGGTCAGGGACACCAACCTCGACAGCTACACGCCGTTGCGCATGGCCGACGTACCGGACCTCGACATCGAGTTCATCCCCTCGACCGAGGCGCCCGTGGGCCTGGGCGAACCGGCGACCACGGTGGTGGGCCCCGCCATCGGCAACGCCATCTTCCGGGCTGTGGGCGCGCGGGTCCGCCACCTGCCGATCCGGCCGGAGGCGGTGAAGGCGGCGATGCGCGGGTAGCCGCCCTACCCGCCGTTCTTCCTCAGCCAGCGGGCGAAGACATCGGGCCAGAGGGCGCCCGAGTTGTCCTTGGACAGATTGAGGCCGAAGCCGTGGCCGCCGACGGCGGGGAACATCGCCTCGACCGGACGGCCGGCGGCGCGGGCGGCGGCGATCCACTCCAGGCTGCAGTCCAGCACCACCAGCGGGTCGTCGGCGGCATGGACCAGAAAGGTGGACGGCGTATCGGCGGTGATCTTACGCACCGGCGAACGGGTCTGGAGGTCGGCGTCGGACATTCCCGGTGACAACATGGTCGCATAGCGCCGTGAACCGCTCTGCATGATCAGGCCGGTGACCGGGTAGATCAGACCCGCGAAGGCCGGCTTGGCCGAAAGCTGGTCGGCGGCGTCGACCGGGGCGTAGACGGTCTCGCTGTGGGCGGTGATCAGGTCGGCGGCCAGATGCCCGCCGGCGGAGAAGCCCAGCACGCCCAGCCGCTCCGGATCGATGCGGAACTCGGTCGCCCGCGACCGGATCACCCGCATCGCCCGTTGGGCGTCCTGCAAGGGCGCCAGGTGCGCCGGGCTCCAGCCCTCGCGCGGCAGGCGGTAGACCAGCACGAACACCGTGGTTCCCAGCGCATTGAAGTACTGGGCGACGTCCAGGCCCTCGTTCTGCACCGACACGAACTGGTAGCCGCCGCCGGGAATGGAGAGCAGCGCCGAACCGTCCGGCCGGGCCGGACGGAACACATGGATCTCGGCATTCGCCACGCCTCGGATCCACAGCTGCCGACGGACCGCCGGGCCGTTCATGGTGGGGGCCGGGGATGGCAGGGTCGCAGGCGCGCCGGGCGGCTTGCCGGGCCACAGGCCGATCACCTCCCGCGAAGGCCAGGCCGGCGGTCCGCCCGAAGGAACGAACGGCGTCGGCGGAAGCCACCCCGCCGGTAGGGCGGGTGTCGGCGCCGCCGCGCTCTGGGCCGCCGCGGATTGCGCCGCCAGCAGGCCGCCGCCGACGGCCGCCCCCAGCACCGTTCTTCGATCCGTCTTCATGGCTTCCCCCGATCCTGTCGTCTGAAACCTATCCCTGACCGATCGGCTGGCAAACCACGCTCCAACGCAAAGGGGCCGCCCCGAAGGACGGCCCCCGCGTGGTCGATGCGGCTGGAGCCTACTCGGCCGCGGGCTTGGGCGCGTAGCCCAGCATGGCCTTGGTCTCGAGGAACTCGTGGAAGGCGTAGTCGCCCCACTCGCGCCCGTTGCCGCTCATCTTGTAGCCGCCGAAGGGAGCCATCATGTCGCCGCCGCCGCCGTTGATCGACACCTGACCGGCGCGCAGCTTGGCCGCGACCTTGCGGGCCTTTTCCAGGTCGCCGGACTGAACATAGGCGGCGAGGCCGTACTCGGTGTCGTTGCCGATATCGATGGCCTCTTCGACCGTCTCGTAGCCGAGGATCGACAGCACGGGGCCGAAGATCTCTTCCTTGGCGATGGTCATGTCGTTCTTCACGTTGGCGAAGACGGTGGGCTTCACGAAGTAGCCCTTGTCGAGCCCTTCCGGCCGGCCCGTGCCGCCGATCACCAGGGTGGCGCCCTCGTCGATCCCGGCCTGGATCAGCTTCTGGATCTTGTCGAACTGCACCTTGGAGACGACCGGTCCGAGCTGGGCGTTGCCGTTGGGGTCGCCGACGGTGACGGTCTCGGCGGTGGCCCGGGCCACGGCGATGGCCTCGTCCATGCGCTTATGCGGCACCAGCATGCGGGTGGGCGCATTACAGGACTGGCCCGAGTTGGTCATCATGGTGGCCACGCCGCGGCCGACGCCCTTGGCGAACGCGTCATCGTCCAGAACGATGTTGGGGCTCTTGCCGCCCAGTTCCTGCGCTACGCGCTTGACGGTCGGGGCGGCCGCCTTGGCCACCTCGATGCCGGCCCGGGTTGAGCCGGTGAACGACACCATGTCGATGTCGGGGTGGCTGGAGATCGCCGCGCCGACGCCGGGGCCGTCGCCCTGAATCATGTTGAACACGCCGGCCGGGACGCCCGCCGCATGCATGATCTCGGCAAAGATCTGCCCGCTGAAGGGCGCGACTTCCGAAGGCTTCAGCACCATGGTGCAGCCCGTCGCGATGGCCGGGGCCACCTTGCAGACGATCTGGTTCAGCGGCCAGTTCCAGGGCGTGATGAATCCGCAGACGCCGATCGGCTCCTTGACGATCATCGTCGGGCCGCGGTCTTCCTCGAACTTGAAGGTCTTCAGGACTTCGATCGCGGTCGACAGGTGCGCCATGCCGATCGGCGCCTGAGCGCGCTGGGCCAGGCTGGCGGGCGCGCCCATCTCCTCGGTCACCGCCGTGGCGAGATCGCCGAAGCGCTTCTGGTACTCGGCCAGGATGCGGCCCAGGACTTCCAGGCGCTCTTCGCGGCTGGTCTGGCTCCAGGTGGCGAACGCCTTGCGGGCGGCCTTCACCGCCTTGTCGACGTCGGCGGCCGTGCCGATGGCGATCTTGCCGGCCACCTGCTCGGTGGCGGGGTTTTCGACGTCCAGGGTCTTCAGACCCTCGGCGGGATCAACCCACGCTCCATCGATGTAGAACTTGAGGTACTCGCGCATGACGTCCTCCGTGCGACCTTGTCGTTGCCGGGGCGCCGTCCGCCCCGTCTGTCCATTGAGCATTTACGGTCAGGCGAGGGACGTGGGAAGCCCCTCACGCGGCTTGCGGGGTGCTTCCGCCCCCGTTAAACGCGACACGACCCCTTTCGGAGGCCCGCATGACCGGCATTGCAATGATCCTCGCCTTCGTGGCCGTGCTCGCGGTGCTGAACCGCTTCGAGTTCGGACGCTTCGACTGACGGACCCAAACCCATGAGCGCGCGCGGCGCGGCCCTCGTCACCGGCGGCGCGCGACGCATCGGACGCGCGCTCGCCGCCGCGGCCGCTGCGGCGGGCTATGATGTGGCGATCCATGTCCGCGCGCCGGGCGATGAGGCCGAGGCCACGGCCGGCGACATCCGCGCCCAGGGGCGCAAAGCCGCGATCCTCGACTGCGATCTGCGTTCCGAACCGGCCACGGTGGCTCTTGTCGGCGAAGTGGAAGCCGAACTGGGTCCGGTGACGCTGCTGGTCAACTGCGCCTCGGTGTTCGAGGAGGACCAGTTCGACCAGATGAACCGCGCCTCGTGGGACCTCCACATGGAAACCAACCTGCGCGCGCCCTTGGTCCTGGCCCAGGCCTTCGCTCGCCGGCTGCCGGCGGACCGGGAGGGCCTGATCGTTAATATCCTGGACCAGAGGGTCTGGCGGCCCAGCCCCAACTTCTTCTCCTACACCCTGTCCAAGTCCGCGCTTTGGGATGCGACCCGCATGATGGCCCTGGCGCTGGCGCCCCGCATCCGGGTCAACG
>NZ_JBILUK010000266.1:0-4097 GCF_044371015.1 Phenylobacterium sp. | reverse complement strand
CGAGCGCGGCGGGGATCGCAGGGATCCTGGGCAGCGCAATGGGCGCCGCGCAGCGTCCCGCGGCCGCGCCATCGATGGCGCCGGCGACGGGCGGTGTGAACCCGGCGGCGGTGCAGCAGGCCATCGCCATCTGCGTGAGGAGCGCTGCCGGAGATCCCGCCGTGATCCAGAAGTGCCTGGCGATCGCCAGCGCGGCGCCGGCCACGACGCCGCGACCTGCCTTTGCGCCCACGCCCGGCCAGGTGGTCACTCCGTCCCTGATGGCCGGCGATACCGCGGCGCGGGCCACCCACCAGGCCGGAGTAGGATATCAGGCCTGCGTGGCCTCTGGCGTCGACTGGCAGACCTGCGTGAGGCGAATGAACGGCGGTCAGTAGCGAAGCTCGCTCGAAAGCCGATTTTTCCGGTCCGACCCTGGAACTCGCATGCGGTCTGCGGGTTACACCCATGCCGGAGCACCCCCGGCGATGACGATCCCCGAGGCCAGTCACGCGGGCCTCTATAGCGGCGCGGAGAGCACCCCCTCCGCGCCGCTTGTCGTTTGTGTGTCGAAGGGGCTTCACAAGCGGCTCGAAACCGAATATCTGCGGCGGCTCGCGAAAATACCTCCCGATTCACATCTCTTCGATGCGGCCTTCGCGCGTGCAGGCCCCGAGGCATGGTCCCGCCCTCTGACCATGCGAAGGGGCGCTCCCGACGACACGGGGAGCATTCCGGCGTCCGGCGTCCCACTGGGACTGCTGAGGGTGGACGCGGAAGACAGCATTCTGCGCCGGGAGTCCGTCTCCCTGGCGTGCGCAAGGGATCAATATGACGCAGTCCTTCACCGGCAAGAAGCGGATCCGCAAGTCGTTCGGCCGCATCCCCGAAGCGGTGGCGATGCCGAACCTGATCGAGGTTCAGCGTTCGTCCTATGAGCAGTTCCTGCAGCGCGAAGTGCGCTCGAACGTGCGTCGCGACGAGGGGATCGAGGCGGTTTTCAAGTCGGTCTTCCCGATCAAGGATTTCAACGAGCGCGCGGTGCTCGAATATGTCTCCTACGAGTTCGAGGAGCCGAAGTACGACGTCGAGGAATGCGTCCAGCGCGACATGACCTATGCCGCGCCGCTGAAGGTCAAGCTGCGCCTCATCGTGTTCGAAACGGATGAGGAGACGGGGGCCCGCTCGGTCAAGGACATCAAGGAGCAGGACGTCTACATGGGCGACATCCCGCTCATGACGGAGAAGGGCACCTTCATCGTCAACGGGACCCAGCGCGTGATCGTCAGCCAGATGCACCGTTCGCCGGGCGTCTTCTTCGACCACGACAAGGGCAAGACCCACGCGTCGGGTAAACTGTTGTTCGCGGCCCGGGTGATCCCCTATCGCGGCAGCTGGCTCGATTTCGAGTTCGACGCCAAGGACATCGTCTATGTCCGTATCGACCGCCGCCGAAAGCTGCCGGCCTCCACCTTCCTGATGGCGCTGGGCATGGACGGCGAGGAAATCCTCGCGACCTTCTACGACAGCCTGCCCTACGAAAAGCGCGGCGATGGCTGGGCGACGCCCTACAAGGCCGACCGCTGGCGCGGCGTGAAGCCCGAATTCCCGCTGATGGACGCCGACACCGGCGAGGAAGTGGCGCCGGCCGGCCAGAAGCTCTCGGCGCGTAACGCCAAGAAGCTGGCCGACAACGGCCTGAAGACCCTGCTGCTGGCGCCCGAAGCGCTGACGGGGCGCTATCTGGCCCGCGATCTGGTGAACTTCGAAACCGGCGAAATCTATGCCGAGGCCGGCGACGAGCTGGACCCTGAGGCGCTGGCCAAGCTGGTGGAGCTGGGCTTCTCCACCCTGGACGTGCTGGACATCGACGATGTCACGGTCGGCGCCTACATGCGCAACACGCTGCGAGTGGACAAGAACACGCTGCGGGAAGATGCGCTGTTCGACATCTATCGCGTGATGCGTCCGGGCGAGCCTCCGACGGTGGAAGCCGCCGAGGCGATGTTCAAGAGCCTGTTCTTCGACGGCGAGCGCTATGACCTTTCGTCGGTCGGCCGTGTGAAGATGAACATGCGTCTCGAGCTCGACTGCCCGGACGACGTGCGCATCCTGCGCAAGGACGACGTAATCGAAGTGCTGCGCACCCTGGTCGGGCTGCGCGACGGCCGCGGCGAAATCGACGATATCGACAACCTGGGCAATCGTCGGGTGCGTTCGGTCGGCGAACTGCTGGAAAACCAGTACCGTGTCGGCCTGCTTCGCATGGAGCGGGCGATCAAGGAGCGGATGTCGAGCGTTGATATCGACACGGTGATGCCGCACGACTTGATCAACGCCAAGCCGGCGGCGGCGGCGGTCCGGGAGTTCTTCGGGTCCTCGCAGCTCTCGCAGTTCATGGACCAGACCAATCCGCTGTCGGAAATCACCCACAAGCGGCGTCTCTCAGCGCTCGGTCCGGGCGGCCTGACCCGCGAGCGCGCCGGCTTCGAAGTGCGCGACGTGCACCCGACTCACTATGGCCGGATCTGCCCGATCGAGACGCCTGAAGGTCCGAACATCGGCCTGATCAACTCGCTCGCCACCCACGCTGTGGTGAACAAGTACGGCTTCATCGAGAGCCCCTATCGGCGGATCAAGGACGGCAAGACCACCGAAGAGGTGGTCTACATGTCGGCAATGGAGGAGGCGAAGCACGTCATCGCCCAGGCCAACATCAAGCTCGACAAGGGTTCCATCGTGGAAGACCTGGTCCCGGGCCGGATCAACGGCGAACCGGGCCTCTTGCCGCGCGATCAGGTCGATCTGATGGACGTGTCGCCCAAGCAGGTGGTCTCGGTCGCGGCCTCGCTGATCCCGTTCCTGGAGAACGACGACGCCAATCGGGCCCTGATGGGTTCGAACATGCAGAAGCAGGCCGTGCCGCTGATCCAGTCGGACGCGCCGCTGGTCGGCACCGGCATGGAAAGCGTGGTGGCCGTCGACTCCGGCGCCGTTGTCGTGGCCCGTCGCACCGGCGTGGTCGAGCAGATCGACGGCACCCGGATCGTCATTCGCGCGACGGAGGAAACCGATCCGTCCAAGCCCGGCGTCGACATCTATCGCCTGCAGAAGTTCCAGCGCTCGAACACCTCGACCTGCATCAACCAGCGTCCGCTGGTGCGGGTGGGCGACACCGTGGCGGTGGGCGACGTGATCGCCGACGGCCCCTCGACGGAGCTCGGCGAACTGGCCCTGGGCCGCAACGTGCTGGTCGCGTTCATGCCCTGGAACGGCTACAACTTCGAGGACTCGATCCTGATCTCCGAACGCATCGTTCGCGATGACGTGTTCACTTCGATCCATATCGAAGAGTTCGAGGTCATGGCCCGGGACACCAAGCTGGGTCCGGAAGAGATCACCCGCGATATCCCCAACGTCGGCGAGGAAGCCCTTCGCAACCTCGACGAGGCCGGGATCGTGGCCATCGGCGCCGAGATCATGCCGGGCGACATTCTGGTCGGGAAGGTGACGCCGAAAGGCGAAAGCCCCATGACGCCGGAAGAGAAGCTGCTGCGCGCGATCTTCGGTGAGAAGGCCTCAGACGTTCGCGACACCTCCCTCCGTCTGCCGCCGGGCGTGACCGGCACTGTGGTCGAGGTGCGGGTGTTCAACCGACATGGCGTGGACAAGGACGAACGCGCTCTGGCCATTGAACGGGCCGAGATCGATCGCCTGGGCAAGGACCGTGACGATGAATTCGCGATCCTGAACCGCAACATGCAGAGCCGCCTGCGGGCGCTCATCGTCGGCAAGTCGGCCGTGCAGGGTCCCAAGGGCCTGGGCCGCGGCGAGGTGACGACCGAGAAGCTGGACGAGATCGCGCCCGGCCTCTGGTGGCAGATCGCGCTCGACGACGAAAAGGCGATGGGCGAGCTCGAAGCTCTGCGCAAGCAGTTCGACGACGCGCGCAAGCGCCTGGATCGCCGCTTCGAGGACAAGGTCGACAAGCTGCAGCGGGGCGACGAACTGCCCCCCGGCGTGATGAAGATGGTCAAGGTGTTCGTGGCGGTAAAGCGCAAGCTGCAGCCGGGCGACAAGATGGCCGGCCGTCACGGCAACAAGGGGGTGATCTCCAA
>NZ_JBILUK010000265.1:0-4098 GCF_044371015.1 Phenylobacterium sp. | reverse complement strand
GGACGCGCCGTCATCTGGCTCTGCGCCGCCGAAGGTCCTCGCCTCGACGGCGAACAGGCGGCGCTGGACCTGATCGGCGAGGCCTACGGCTCTGGCGCGACCCTGATCGCCGTCCCCGTCGCGCGTCTTGCGCCCGGCTTCCTCATGCTCTCCACCCGCATGGCCGGCGGCGCAATTCAGAAGTTCGTCAACTACGGCTTCAGGGTGGCCTTCCTCGGCGACATCAGCGGGCCGCTCGCGCAAAGCCATGCGCTCCGCGATTTCGTGCGGGAGTCCAACCGCGGCCCTCACGTATGGTTCCTGGACGACCTCGATGCTCTGGCCGCCCGGCTGGCCTGACCTACTGACCCGACGCTTCGCCGATCGCGCCGGCGACCGCCGCCCGCGCGGCGCACTTGACCAGCGCGTCCTTGGTCTCAGGCGTCACCGCCGGGCTGGTCTGGGCGGCTTCGATAGAGCCGGTGCGCACCGTGTCGATGATCACCCCGCTCAGATCCTTCACCTGCGCCGTGTCGAGCTTTGAGCCGAGCTCGGTGTCGAGGCACCCGCAGAACGCCTCGCTCTGGCCAGCCAGGGTGCATGCGTTCTTCAGCCCAACCATGCCGGTCGCCGTGCTGGCGGCTTCCTTGGCGAAGTCCCCGGCCGTGGTCTTCAGCGCCGTGCCCGCGTTCTCGCAGCCGGCCAGCGCCAGCGCACAGAGCGCCGCGGCCATCATGCGAAGGTCGATCATGTTCGTGGCTCCGAGAGTTGATGCGCCGTTAGATGGGGGCCCGAATGTCTGGGCGACAGGGCGACAGGGCGACAGGGCGACAGGGCGCCTGGGCCGGCGCTAAACCGCCTCCGCCTTCGGCCCCTTGACTGCCCGCGCCTGGAAGGTCCCGGCCGGATCGAAGCGCGTGGTGAAGGCGGCGATCGGCGTCTCCGGGTTTAGCCAGGCGGCGTACTCGTCGGGGCTCAGCATCACCGGCTGGCGGCCGTGGCCAATGGCGCCGGTGTCGCCGCCCGCGGCCTTGGTGATCATGGTGTAGGTGAGCATCGGCCCGGCGTCCGCGGGGTCCACCTGACCGCACAGCCCGGCCAGCATGAAGGCCCGACCGTCCGGCAGGCTGAAGCGATACTCCGTCTTGCCGCCGCCGGACCTGGTCTTGGGCGGCGCGTCGTCCCACTCGAAGAACGCCTCGGCCGGGATCAGGCACCGGCCGGTCTTCGCCACGAACACGAACGGCCACTTCCGGTCCGCCTCTTCGCCGCGCGCATTGTTGCAGCCCCGCCGCGTCTTCAACCACTCGGCCCAGCTTGTCCTGCCCGCCGCCGAGGCCGGCATGAAGCACCATGAGGCCGCCTGCGGCGTCAGCCGGCCGGAGCCGTCTCCGGCCAGAATCTCCCCCACATGGCCGGGATAGAGATCATCGCCCTGCACGTTCACCCCCCGCGCGGCGCCCAGGTCGGCGAACGGGTTGATCCGTGTCAGGCTGAACTCGTCCATCAGGGTCCGCCATGCCCCCGATGCGCGGTAGTGGTTGCACAAGCGGGCAGGTCCTCCCCAAGGCGCGCGGGCCGATCCTGGGCCGATGGAGCAAAGGGTTCAACGGGTCGATTGAGGGTCGTTTGTGCGTTCGGCGCTTCAAGGTTCAATTGATCCGCGACCACCCTCGCGTTGGGGCGTATCGAATGGCGCGGCTTCGGAGGTCAGGACATCGGGGACGGGATATCCCTTTCGAGCCTCTCGCGAGATCCCGACTAAACGACCCGCTTCACGTCGCCATAGGCGCCCGACGTCTCCAGGGTGATGGTTAAGCTCTCGCCGGTGCGGTTGCGCCAGAACCAGCCGTGGCTACCCGTGAAGGCGGCGACCAGTTCGCCCTCCACCCGTTGGGAAGACCCCTTGCCGTAGCCATGGTATTTCACGCCGGGCCGGTCGGCGTGGGTGTCGTAGTTCACCTTTCCACCGCTGCTCGACCAGGCGAAGCGGACGCGAGCGCCTTCCTGCATCACGAGCTTGATCTCCGCGGCCGCATCCGGGGCCAGCGTGATCACCACCTTGTCCGTCCGATGGGGCGCCGTCGCAGACGCCGGCCCCGGCGAGGCCTGCGCCGCAGCCAGAGGGCTCGCCGTCGGGGATTGCGGAATGCTGACTGGCGAGGCCACCGCCCCTTGCTCCTCGGCTTCGGCTTCCCTCGCCAGTTGCTGCTTGATGCGTCCCATCTCGGTGAGACCCAGGACCGAGCCGACGCGGGTCGGATCTATCCCGTACTCTGCGGGGAGGACCACGGTTACGAGCAGGGCGCCCGCCACGCCGGCCGCAAGCGCGGTCGAGCGCAGCAGCTGGCGCGTGGTCGGAAGCTCGGAGAGGTTGGGCTTGTTGGCGTTGTGCATTGCGGGCGCCCGTCAGACGATGAAGAAGCCGACGAGCTGGTAGCCCGTCAGGACGAAGCCAAGGCTCATGAGAACGACGTTGGCGAGGTAGGCGTGCTTCCAGAAGCCGTCCGTTCGCCGCCAGAAGCTCATCGCGATGAGGATGGCCCCCAACGCCAGGAGTTGGCCCAGCTCGACGCCGATGTTGAAGCCGATGAGGTTCCAGATGAGACCGTCCGGGGAGAGGCGGAAGTCCTGCAGTTTCGTCGCCAGGCCGAGGCCGTGGAACAGGCCGAAGATCAGTGTCGCGGCCAGGGTGCTAGGCTGGACGCCGAACCAGCGCTGAAAGGCGCCCAGATTGTCGAGCGCCTTGTAGACGACCGAAAGACCGATGATCGCGTCGATCAGATAGCTGGAAACACGAACACCAGTCAGCACGCCCAGCAGAAGGGTCAGCGTGTGTCCCAGGGCAAACACGGTCACATAGAGGCCGATGTCCTTCATCCGGTAGAGGAAGAAGATCACCCCGAACAGGAACAGCAGGTGGTCGTAGCCGGTGACCATGTGCTTGGCCCCCAGATAGACGAACGGCATGAAGGCGACGCCGGACGTCTCCTGGATGTAGCCCTTGTCGCCGGCGGCGACACCGTGGGCCAGAGCCTGGGAGCCAACGCCGTTGAGAAGCAGCAGGAATAGCGCCAAGGCCGCAAGGATGGCAGGCCGCCATCGGTCCAAGGGGCTGGTCTGGGACATCATCGGGTCGGAGTACGCGCGTCGGAACTGGGAACGGGACATCCTGTCTGGAGTTTCCGGCAGGTTCCAGCAGCAACTGCACCCACCTGACCAAAACGTCGCGAAGCGCCCTGCCGTCCCGTCTGCCCCGGCCGAGTCGATCCCTCGGCGCAGCGGCCCCCTTCATCGCGCCCTGCTGCCGCTTTCCAGAGCATCGCCGACGCCGCGATACACATGGGTCGGCATTCGGGGTCTTGGTGCTCGCCCAAAGGCCCGCCCAGAGGGCGCTCTGGTTGACCAGGGCGCTGCGACCCGCGTTGCTGGGCGCGCCGGCGCCTGAGCCGGCGATCTCGCGAGCGCCGGATGATGATCCTTCGTCGAACCCTTCTCGCTGGCGCGCTGGTGTTTGCATCGGCTTCAAGCGCAGCGGCCGCGCCGCCGCCGCCGGCGGCGGCGGTCCGGGTCGCCTTCGTTGACACCGGCAATACCGGGCGCAGTCTGATGGCGGAGGTCCTGTCCCGCGCGCTGGCGGAACAGCGTGGCTGGCCGCTCAAGTTCATTTCCCGAGGTCTGGACGTCGACCCGTGGGGTGAGGCTCCGGAAGTCAACGCGGCGGCCTTGCTGGCCGGGCGCGGCCTTGCGGTCGTGGGCCACCGCGCGCGATCCCTCGAAGCCCGCGACATCACCGGCGCAGATCTCATTCTGGTGATGACGCCGACCCATCGGGAGAAGGTGCTGGCGCTGGCGCCGGAGGCCGGGCCCCGGCTGCATCTGCTCTCCGAATGGGCCGTCGGAGTCGCCGAGCCCATACCTGACGCCTGGGGCAAACCCATGAGCGCCTATCAGTCCGTCATCGCCCAGCTCGACCGCTTTCTGCCTTTGGCTCTCGAACGCGCTGCCCGGCTCACGCCGCGTGCGCCCTGACCGGACCGCCGCCAGTGCGTCCCCTGCCGAAATCTCAGGCGCCTGCCAAGTCCTTGGTCTCGCCCCGTTGACTCCCCCGCACGCCTC
>NZ_JBILUK010000264.1:0-4104 GCF_044371015.1 Phenylobacterium sp. | reverse complement strand
TTGTTCTTGCCGACGGTCTTGCCGCCGCGGCCACCGCCGGCGCAATTGATCAGGATCCGCTCCTGGCCGTGCGCAGCGCGCGCCTTGGCGAAGCCGGCGTCGACCGAGTCCTCGTCCATGACGTTCACCTGGCAGAACAGCGCACCCAACTCCTTGGCGGCCGCCTCCCCGGTCTCCGGGTTGAAGTCGAAGATCGCCACCTTCACACCCAGGTCGCGAAGAGCCTTGACCGTGGCCTTGCCCAGGCCGGAGGCGCCGCCGGTGACAACGGCCGAGACGGTGGAGTCGAGTTTCATGGCGGGGGCTCCCTGCTAGGTTCGGCGGCGATCTAGCACGTGCGGCGCCTCACCTTGCGCCAGCCTCGCGCTATGATCGTGCAATGACGGGAATCGGAGCGACCATGGGCGGGATCGACGAGGTAATGCGGACGAGCCCGGTGATCCCGGTGCTGTCGGTGCGCGATGCGGGCCGGGCCCGGACGCTGGCTGAGGCGCTGGTGGCTGGGGGCCTCAAGGTGCTGGAGGTCACGTTGCGCACGCCAGCCGCGCTGGAGGCCATCGCCGAGATGCGGCGGGTCCCGGGCGCCATCGTCGGCGCCGGCACGGTGCTGAACGCCCAGGATCTTAGGGCTTGCCTGGATGCAGGCGCGCAATTCATCGTCTCACCGGGCCTCACTGACCCGCTGACGCGCGCCGCCATTGAGGCGCGCATCCCCTTCCTGCCCGGGATCGCCACGGCGTCCGACCTGATGCGCGGCCTGGATCTGGGCCTCGACCGGTTCAAGTTCTTCCCGGCCGAAGCGGCGGGCGGCCTAAAGGCTCTGGCGGCGCTGGCCGCGCCTTTCGCCCAGTGCCGATTCTGCCCTACCGGCGGGATCAGCGTCTCGAACGCGCCCGCCTGGCTGGCCCACGAGGCGGTGCTCTGTGTCGGCGGCAGCTGGCTAGTGAAAGACGACGTGGCCGATGCCGAAGCGGTAAGCGCGGCCGCGCGTTTGCGAGGGTAGCCCCTCAAGCGTCAAGCGCAAGGATCCGCCCTCGTACCCCATCATCGGTGCGGCGCATGGCCAGGGCGGAGTACTCCGGCACCTCGACCCAGGTGGAGACGTCGCGGGTCAGGGGTTCGGAGGCGACCAGCACGGAATCGGCATTCTCCGCGCCGCCGATCATTTTCCACTCGCCGTCGTGCTGGCCATAGTCACGGCCGAGGGTGAACCACTGGCTAAGGAACTCCACCCCGCCTTGGAACGGCGCCACGTCGAAGCGGCCGAAGTCGAAGGTGAATCTGACGGCCACGAGGTTCCGCCCATCGCCGATAACGAGGTTGACTGAGGAGGAGCGGTGGATGCCGTGGCGCGCGCGGATCCGGCGGACCAGCGCCAGGGTGCGGTCCACCGCGCCGACGATCTCCTCGGCGTCGAGCGGCCCGGTCGGGTCGTCGATCTGCGAGACCAGCAGGGCGTAGAGCCAGGCGCTGTCGGACGAGCCGTGGATCATTCGGGCGAAGTGCGGCTTCACGTGATCGACCAAGTCGAAGCGCATCTGGTGGAAGCCGGCCAGATCGCCGTTATGGGCCATGACGATCGGCAGTCCTTCGAAGTGGAACGGGTGCACGTTCTCCAGGTTGATCTGAGTGTCGGCGCGATAGGGCACGCCTCGCAGGTGAGCGACCAGGGCGCCGGCCGATAGCTTGCGCGCGATGGCTTGGATATTGCGGTCGAACACGGCGACCTGGGTCGAACGGTAGCAGAGCGGCGTCTGCGGATCGCGCCAGGCGCCATCCCAGGCGGCAAAGCCGAAGCCGGCGAGATTGAGCATGGCCAACATCTGGGCGTCGACAGTCTGTTTCAGCAGCGAGCTATCGGGCGCATAGAGCAGATCATCCAGCACCACCGGCGCGCCAAGATATCCCAGCATCCTACACATACGCCGCCTCCCGTGCGTTCAACGCCGCGAGGCTGCGCTGGCGGCCCTGACGGCGGGAAAGCGTGCGCAGGTCGGCGGCGAGCTGGCGGCCGACAAGATCCATGAACCGCGCCGCGCCGGGGTCGTCGGCAGCATTCAGCGCCTGCACCACTGCGCAGGGCAGGGCCAGAAGGATCGCTTCTTCCCAGATGTCCAGCCGGGCGGGCTGGTTGAGACCGTCGAGCGCGGCCACCGCCCCGGCGATCTTGCCCGGACCCTGGATCAACAGCTGCTCCACGCCGTCCGGTCTCTGCAGGCCAAGGCGCACGGCTCCGCGCATCACCACCCAAAGGTGCTCAGGCGCGGCGTCAGCGTGGGCCAAGATCGCGCCGCGTGGGGCGGAAAGGACGGCGCCAGCAGCCATTAGTTGTTCGATGTCTTCGGGTGCGAAGCCCTGGAACTGGTGCAGCGCGTGCAGCATAGCGTGGCGCGGCTCGCCCTTGTCTTCGGAAGCTGAGGGCGAGCTCTCAGGCGCGGCGCGCACTTCGCCTGACGCCGCCGGGGCTGCGGCCAGGGTGGCCAGCGTGGCGCGGGTGCGGGTGCAGGCGAGGCCCCGGACGTGACGCGCCAGCGCAGCGGTCGCCGAATCTCCCACGAAGATCAACCGCTGGAAGGTCTGGCGGTCGAGGGTGAAGCCGCACGCCGGGATGAGAACCAGCGCTCCGGCTGAGCGGCGGCCGGAGTCCATCAGCTGGAACTCGCCGAGCAGGTCGCCTGGGCCCAGTTCCGCCAGCCGCACGACACCGTCGGCGAGGGTGCGACTTTCGATAGCCACCCGCCCCCCCACCAGCAGGTGCATGCCGTGCGCTTCGTCGTTCTGGCGGAAAAGTTGGGCGCCCAACGGCGCCTCGAACGGCCGCAGCGCCTGGGCCAGGGCGGTCAGGGAGTCTCGCCGCCAACCCGCGAACGGCGGCAGTCGCGACAGTTCGGCAAACGCGTCCATGTCGCCCTGCGTCAACGACCCTGGAACTTTGGCGTGCGCTTTTCCAGGAAGGCGCGGCGCGCCTCTTTGCCGTCCTCGCTACCGAAGGCGATACGGATGTTGCCGACCTCGTAACGGAGTTGCTGCTCCATGTCGGCGTTCTCGTAGGACTTGACGATGCCGCGCTTCAGAAGTCTGAGCGTTATCGGCGACCAGGCGCAGAGCTGCTCGCAATAGGCCTCCAACCGGTCGGTGAACTGAGCGTCGTCCACCGCCTCGCCGGCCATGCCCCAGGCCACCGCTTCGTCGCCGACAAGCGTGCGGTTCTCCATCATGAAGCGCATGGCGCGCTCGTAGCCCATCGCCTGGGGGAGCGTGATGGTCAGACCAGCGTCGGGCGAACCGCCTATGCGGGTGTAGCCGGCCATAAGCCGCGCGCTCCTGGCCACCAGCCGCACATCCGTCGCCATGGCCAGGCCCAGGCCCGCACCGACCGCTACGCCGTTGATCCCGCCCACCACCGGCTTGTCGCAGCGCTTGCGGATCGCCAGCAGGAAGTTGCCGACCCAGCCGATGTCGTCCAACTGCGCCGTCATCGGCGAATGGGGCGAGTAGGGCTCAGAGCCGCCAAGATCGAGGCCCGCGCTGAAGGCGTCGCCGGAGCCCGTCAACGCCACGACCCAGACATTGTCGTCGCGCGCCGCCGCGTCGACCGCCTCGATCACACCCCAGGCCAGCTGGAGGTTCAGCGCGTTCTTCTTCTCCGGCCGGTTCAGCGTGATCGTCCGCACATGCCCCCGATCCGCCACGGTCACCAGGTCGCTCATAGGATTCCCCCTCAATCGTTGGCTCTGATCGGATCATGACCTCTAGCCTGACGCAACGGCGTGTCGCTGAAGAAGGGCGTCAATAGAGGGAGAAGAAGCGATGTCGCTGTCAGGACGCGTGGCGCTGGTGTCGGGCGCGAGCCGGGGCGTGGGGCGCGCCATAGCGCTGGCCCTGGCCGAGGATGGCGCTGACATCGCCGTCAACTACCGCCGGGAAGCCGCCGAGGCCGAAGCGACCGTGGCGGCTGTGGAGGCCTTGGGCCGCAAAGCCAAGGCTTATCAGGCGTCCATCGACGACTACGAGCAGGACAAGGCGATGATCGACGCGGTCGCCGCCGACTTCGGTCGCCTCGACATCCTCGTCCACAACGCCGGCATCGCCAGCCGCGGGCGC
>NZ_JBILUK010000001.1:0-51459 GCF_044371015.1 Phenylobacterium sp. | reverse complement strand
CAGCCTTGCGCCGGGCGCTGGCGCGCAGCTTCTCACTCTCACTCTTCAGCTGGCCGCAGGCGGCGAGAATATCGCGACCGCGGGGCGTGCGGATCGGCGAGGCGTAGCCACCCCGGTTCAGGATCGCGGCGAACGCCTCGATGGTCGACCAGGAAGAGCACTCGTACTCCGTTCCGGGCCACGGATTGAACGGGATCAGGTTGATCTTGGCGGGGATGCCCTTGAGCAGCTGGACCAGCGCCTTGGCCTCGGCCGGACTGTCGTTGACGCCCTTCAGCATCACGTACTCGAAGGTCACGCGCTTGGCGTTGGACAAACCCGGATAGGCGCGGATTCCGGCCATCAGCTCGGCCAGCGGGTACTTCCTGTTCAGCGGGACCAGCTTTTCGCGGAGCTCGTCATTGGTCGCGTGCAGCGAGATCGCCAGCATGGCCTGGGTCTTCTCGCCCAGCGCCTGTAGCTGAGGAACGACGCCCGAGGTCGAGACCGTGATCCGCCGTCGCGAGATCGCGATGCCTTCGTTGTCCGCGATGATGTCGATGGCCTGGGCGACGTGATCCAGATTGTAGAGCGGCTCGCCCATGCCCATGAACACGATGTTCGAGAGCCGGCGGTCCTCCTTGGGGCTCGGCCACTCCTCCAGGTCGTCGCGGGCGACCTGCACCTGGGCCACGATCTCGGCGGCGGTCAGGTTGCGCACCAGGGCCTGGGTGCCGGTGTGACAGAAGGTGCAGTTAAGCGTGCAGCCGACCTGGCTTGAGACGCAGAGCGCGCCGGCCCGGCCCACATCGGGAATGTAGACGGTCTCCACCTCGATCCCGGGACCCATGCGGATCAGCCATTTGCGCGTGCCGTCGCGACTGACCTGGCGCTCCACCACTTCCGGACGCGCCAGCGAGAAGGCCGCGGCCAGGACGGCGCGGGTCTCCTTGGCGATATCGGTCATCCGCTCGAAGTCGGTGACCCCGTAGTGGTGGATCCAGCGCCAGACCTGGGACGCGCGCATCTTCGCCTTGGCGGGCGGGCACACCTCGGCCGCCACCAGCGCATCGGCCAGCGCCGGGCGGGAGAGCCCGGTCAGGTTGACCGGCGCCGGCGGGCGCACGGAACGGCGGGAAAGGTCGAGCGTCACGCTCACGAGATCATCGGGTCCCTAACGAGAGCGGCGAGATATAGGCCGGGCCGCGCGCATCTCAAAACGAGGCCGCTTCAAACATCCGTTCGACATCGCTAGGGTCACTCGCAACATCAGACACGGATACGGGAGCGAACCAGAGATGAAGGCGCTGTTGAGCAAGGCGGTCGGCGGGCCGGAGACCCTGGTGCTGGAAGAGGTGCCCTCGCCCGAGGCCCGGCCCGGCTGGGCCGTGGTTGAGGTCAAGGCCATCGGCGTCAACTTCCCCGACGTGCTGATCATCGAGGACAAGTACCAGTTCAAGCCGGCGCGGCCGTTCTCGCCGGGCGGCGAGATTTCCGGCGTGGTCAAGGCGGTCGGCGAGGGCGTCACCCACATCAAGCCCGGCGACCGGGTGCTGGGCAACACCGGCTGGGGCGGCATGGCCGAGGAGCTGGCCCTTGAGGCGCACCGGCTGGTCAAGATCCCGGACTCGATGCCCTTCGACGACGCCGCCGCCTTCATCATGACCTACGGCACCTCGTGGCACGCGTTGAAGGACCGCGCGAACCTCCAGCCCGGTCAGTCGATGCTGGTGCTGGGCGCCGCCGGCGGCGTCGGCCTCGCGGCGGTCGAGCTCGGCAAGGCCATGGGCGCCACGGTGATCGCAGCCGCGTCCAGCCAGGAGAAGGTCGATCTCTGCATCAGCCGTGGCGCGGCGACGGGCGTGGTCTATCCCAAGGGTCCGTTCGACCGGGAAAGCCAGAAGGCCATGGCGGGCCTCTTCAAGGAAGCCTGCGGCCCCAACGGCGCCGACGTGATCTACGACGCCATCGGCGACGCCTATGCCGAGCCCGCGCTGCGGTCCATCGCCTGGGAAGGCAAGTACCTCGTGGTCGGCTTCGCGGCCGGTGAGATCCCTAAGATCCCGCTCAATCTGGCGCTGCTGAAGGGTTGCGAGATCGTCGGCGTGTTCTGGGGCGCCTGGGTAGGCAAGAACCCCGAACGGCACCAGGAGAGCGTCGCCGAGCTCCTGGCCATGTATACGGCGGGCAAGATCAAACCCTACGTATCGGAACGCTTCAGCCTGGCCGACGCGCCCAAGGCGATCAGCCATCTGGCCAGCCGCAAGGCCATGGGCAAGGTGGTGATCATGGTCTGACGGGGCCATCCCCGTGACCGAGCCCCCGTCGCCGGCGCCCTCCCGCAACCTCGAGGGCGCGCTCTGGATGCTGGCGTCGGCCGTGACCTTCTCGGTCATGACCTCGCTGATCAAGTTCCTGGGCGACGATTATCCCGCCGCGCTGCAGACCTTCTACCGACAAGCGGCGGGACTGGTCGTGCTTCTGCCGCTGATCGCGCGGTATCGCAGCGCAGCGTTCCGGGTCACGCGACCCGGCATTGTGCTGTTCCGGTCCAGCGCCGGGACGGTGGCGATGATCCTGTCGTTCTACGCCTTCCAGACCCTGCCCCTGGCCGACGCCAATGCGCTCTCGTTCACCCGCATCCTTTGGATGGTGCCGCTCGCCGCCTTCATCATGAAGGAACAGGTCGGCTGGGTGCGGGGCGCCGCGGCGGTCGTCGGGTTCGCGGGCGTGCTGATCATGGTGCGCCCAGGCGCGGCCGGGTTCGAGGTGGGCCTTCCGGCGCTGGCGATGCTGACCTCGGCCCTGCTGTTCGCCTTCACGGTCACGGGGCTCAAGGTGATGAGCCGCGACAATGCGCCGATGGTGATCCTGGTGTGGTCGACGGTCCTCGGCGTGGTCTTCGCCATCCCCGGGGCGATCCTCACCTGGCGCGTGCCGCCCTGGCCGGATCTGGCCCTGCTGTGCGCCATGGGGGCCATCGCCACGGTCAATCAGGCCTGCTTCATCAAGGGCATGTCGCTGGGCGACGCCTCGGCCATGGCGCCCATCGATTACACGCGGCTGATCTTCGCGGCCGTGATCGGCTATGCCGTGTTCAACGAGATCCCCACGGTCTGGACCTGGGCGGGCGCCGGCGTGGTGGTGGCCTCGACCCTGTTCATCACCCTGCGCGAACAGCGGCTGGCGCGCTCAGCGAAGCTGACGGCGGAACCCGATCCTCACTGATCCAGCAGCCGCTCCAGGTCCCTCTTTGCGGCCTCGCGATGGCGGGGCTTCAGGTTGCGGCCGATCACCGCCATCAGGGCGGCGAAGACGGCGGCGTCGTCGGTGAAGCCCAGGCCCGCGACGATGTCGGGAATCGCATCCACCGGCATCACGAAATAAGCCAGGGCCGCCAGCATGATCCCCTTGGCCGCCGTCGGCGTCTCCGCGTCGCGCGCGCAGTGCCAGACCGAAAGGGCCTCCCGCGCGAAGGGGATGCGCGCCGCCACCCGGCCGATCTTGGGCCAGAAACCCCCGGCGACCCTCTGTTCGTTCAGCCGAACGATGGCGGGAACCAGCGCGCGCTCGGGCGCGATGACCTGCTCGGGATTTCCGCTGACGTGAGGTGAGACTTTCTCGCGCCCGGTCATCGGTCTAAAGCCTCCGCCCAAGTCTCGAACACTTCAACTGGGAGCAATCCGGTCATGGAACTCAATTCTTCCGTCGCGGCGGTGGTCACGGGCGGCGCCTCGGGCCTTGGCGAAGCGACGGTGCGCGCGCTGGCGGCCAAGGGCGTCAAGGTGGCGATCTTCGATATGAACGAAACCAAGGGCGAGGCGGTCGCTGCTGATGTGGGCGGCGTCTTCTGCAAGTGCAACGTCACCAGCGAGGAAGAGGTCGACGCGGCCTTCGCCAAGGCCCGCGCGGCCCACGGCCAGGAGCGGATCCTGGTCAACTGCGCCGGCACCGGCAACGCCATCAAGACCGCCGGCCGCGACAAGCAGACCGGCGAGACCAAGCACTTCCCGCTCGACGCCTTCAACTGGATCATCCAGATCAACCTCGTCGGCACCTTCCGCTGCATCGCCAAGTCGGCGAAGGGCATGCTGGATCTGGAGCCCGTCGACGGCGAGCGCGGCGCCATCGTCAACACCGCCTCGGTCGCGGCGGAGGACGGCCAGATGGGTCAGGCGGCCTATTCGGCGTCCAAGGGCGGCGTGGTCGGCATGACTTTGCCCATCGCCCGCGACCTGGCCGGCGACGGCATCCGGGTGAACACCATCCTGCCCGGCATCTTCAACACCCCGCTGATGAACGCCGCCCCGCCGCAGGTGAAGGAGGCGCTGGCCGCCTCGGTGCCGTTCCCCAAGCGCCTGGGCAACGCCGAGGACTACGCCTCCCTGGCGCTGCAGATGATCACGAACCCCTACTTCAACGGCGAAGACGTCCGCCTCGACGGCGCGATCCGGATGGCGCCGCGCTAAGGTTCAGCGCCACGGAACGCACGGAGTCAGGGGCGAGGCTCAGCGCCCAACCGTGAGTTCCGTGGTTGAATCCGCCTACCGCCGCCGTCTCGGGCGGCTGCCGCCCATGAGGCCGCCCAATACGCCGCGGATCAGTTCGCGGCCGACCTGGCTGCCGATGGTGCGCAGCATGGACTTGGCGAAAGCCTCGCCCATGCCCTGGCGGTTCGAGGCGCGCGGCGTCGGTGTGCGGGCCTCGGCCTTGGCGCTGGCGGCTTCCGCCTCGACTTCGGCGGCTTCCGCGGCGGCCGCCTTGGCGCGGGCCTGCAGCATCTCGTAGGCGCTCTCGCGGTCCTTGGCCTCGTCATAGAGCCCACGCACCGGGCTTGACCCGATCAGCGCCGTCCGCTCGGGCGGCGTGATCGGCCCCAGGCGGGAGACGGGCGGCCGGATCAGGGTCTTCTGAACCACGGTCGGGGCGCCCTTTTCATCCAGCACAGAGACCAGGGCCTCGCCCACGCCCAAACCCTGGATCGCCTCGGCGGTGTCGAAGGCCGGGTTGGGCCGGAAGCTCTCGGACGCCGCCTTCAGGCCCCGCTGGTCGGCCGGCGTATAGGCGCGCAGCGCATGCTGGATGCGGTTGCCGAGCTGGCCCAGCACAGTGTCGGGGATGTCGGCCGGGTTCTGGGTGACGAAATAGACGCCGATGCCCTTGGAGCGGATCAGGCGCACCACCTGCTCGACCTTTTCCAGCAGCGAGCTGGGCGCGTCGCGGAACAGCAGGTGCGCCTCGTCGAAGAAGAACACCAGGCGCGGCTTGTCCGGATCGCCCACCTCGGGCAGCTCCTCGAAAAGCTCGCTCATCAGCCACAGCAGGAACGTGGCGTAGAGCCTGGGGCTGGCGATCAGCTTGTTGGCGGCCAGCACGCTGACATAGCCGCGCCCGGATCCGTCAACGCGCATCAGGTCGGAGAGCGAAAGCGCCGGCTCGCCGAAGATGTTAGCGCCGCCCTGGTCCTCCAGCACCAGCAGCTTGCGCTGGATGGTGGCGATGGTGGCGGGCGAGATGTTGCCGTACTGGGCCGATAAGGCCTTTGCGTTTTCCGAGGCATAGGCCAGGGCGGCGCGCAGGTCCTTGAGGTCGAGCAGCAGCAGGCCCTCCTCGTCGGCGGCGCGGAACACCACCGAGAGCACGCCCTCCTGGACATCGTTCAGCTCGAGAATCCGCGACAGCAGGAGCGGCCCCATCTCCGAGACCGTGGCGCGGATCGGATGGCCCTGCTCGCCGAACAGGTCCCAGAACACGGTGGGCGCGGCCATCGGGTTCAGCGTCAGCCCCATGGCCTGGGCGCGGGCCTGCATCTTTTCGTTGGGCGCGCCGGGCGCGCCGATGCCGGAAAGGTCGCCCTTCACGTCGGCGGCGAAGACCGGGACGCCCGCATCCGAGAGGCCCTGAGCCAGAATCTGCAGCGTCACCGTCTTGCCGGTGCCCGTGGCCCCGGCCACCAGGCCGTGGCGGTTGGCCCGGTTCAACAGCAGCACTTCCGGGTGATCGGACTGTCCGATCAGGACCGTGCTCATCTTGGCTCTCCCGCATTGGCGTCGTGTGGTGAGGGTCTTGAAACCACAAACCCGGCGGCTTGGACAGGCGGGCCGCGCGCGGCGGCCTTTTCGATCCCCATGGCCGGCGAACGGCGCTAGAAATCGACGCCGTGACCCAGTCTAAACCTCCGCGCCCGCAGCGCTCGGCCGTCGCGCCGGCCCCTCTCCTGGGGGATCCGGTCGCGCGCAACGCCCTGGTCGTGCTGGCGACCATCGCTTCCGGCGTGGTGCTCCATGTGCTGGCCGACATCCTGACGCCGCTGGCGCTGGCGATCTTCCTGGCGGTGATGATCGACGCCTTCTCGAGGGTTCTCTTTCGACGCCTGCCCGGAGTCTCGCGACGGGCCGCCATGCCGCTGGCCATCGTGCTCTCCGTGGCCATCTTCGGCGGCGCGGCGGTGTTCGTGGCGGAGAACGCGGCCGGTTTCGCAAGCCAGTTGGTCACCTACACACCGAGGCTGAATGACCTGATCGGACAGATGGCTGCGATGATCGGCGTCGAAGCGCCGCCCTCGCTGACTCAGATGGCCCGTCAGCTGAACCCCGCAAGCTATCTGGGCCAGGTGGCCGGCGGCCTGCAGAGCTTCCTGGCGTCGGCGGCTTTCGTGCTGGTCTATCTGGGCTTCATCCTGGCCTCGCGCCGAGGCTGGGAGCGCAAGGCGGTCAACCTCTTCGGCACGCGCGAGGAGCGACACGAGGCGGTGGCCGCGCTGATCCGCATCCGCGACGGGATCGAGCAGTACCTCTGGGTGCAGACGGTCACCGGCCTGATGATCGCTGTCGCCTCCTGGGCGACCATGGCGGCGGTGGGGCTCGACAACGCCGTGTTCTGGGCCATCCTGATCTTCATCGCCTCCTACATCCCGGTGGTCGGCGGGCTCGTGGCGGTGGCCCTGCCGCCGGTCTTCGCCGTGGTGCAGTTCGGGACCCTGTGGCCGCCGCTGATCCTGTTCGGCGTGTTGCAGACCATCACCCTGGTGGTCGGCAACATCATCCAGCCGCGCATGCAGGGCCGGAGTCTGAACATGGACCCCATCGTGCTGCTCCTGGCGCTGGCCTTCTGGAGCGTGGTCTGGGGTCTGCCCGGCGCATTCCTTTCGACCCCTCTGACCACGGTCATGATGGTGGTGCTGGCCCAGTTCCCCGGCGCGCGCTGGATCGCGGTGCTGCTGTCGGCCGACGGCGATCCGGGTCCGACGCGCGGCGACTCCGCGCGCGGGGCCGCCCCTTAAATCTGCGCAGCGGAACCCCCATCTGAAGCGCGGCGGACGGCGCGTCCGGTCGCCCTACGCGTCCGTTTCTCACCCCTTCGGATGCGGCGAGCCCCAAGCGTTCCGCCGTCCCCCCGCGGCGGAGCCCCGCGCCGCCGGGCGCTCTCCCCCGGCGGCGGTCTCGCGTCCGCCCCGATTCCCCCATCGGGCGTGCGGACGCGAGCAGGGGCGGGCGCGGAGGCCTCCAAGAGCGATCAGGCGCGGCGCTCAAACAGAACGAGCTGGATTGGATTGCGCTTCAGCGCGCCAGTTCCGACACCGTCTCCCGCACCAGCTCGGGCCGCTCCATCGGCAGGAAGTGGCTTGTGCCCGGGACCATCTCCCAACGGATCATCGGATTGGCGGTGATGATATCCAGGCCCTCATCGATGCGGGCTGTGGAGCCGATCTCGGCGCGCAGCATCCGCGTCGGGGCCTGGACCGCGCGGAACGCCGACCAGGGATCGTAGCGGTGGATACGGAAGTTGGCGGCCTCCCAGGCCGGTGCGCAGGCCAGGCCGACCTGGCCGTCCGGCAGGTCCCGGAAGCCGCCCGCGACATAGTCCTCAAGCTGGCCCGGCCCCCAGGTGCGGAACGCGCCGCGACCGGTATAGGCCGCGACCACGGCGGCACGGTCGGGAAAGACGGCGCGGCGGCGGTCCGCGCCCTGGGCCAGGGGATTGTCGGGCCTCTCATCCTGGGCGGCGCGGGCGGCGTCGAAGATCACCGGGTCGAACAGGGCCAGGGCGCGGACGAGGTCGGGGCGCGCCTCGGAGGTGAGCAAACAGGTCGTGCCGCCCATGGAGTGTCCCGCCAGCACCACCGGTCCGACCGCCACCGTGTCGATCAGGGCGATCAGGTCGTCACGGAAGCCGTACCACCCCGCATGCGCCTCGGGCTCGGCCGGCAGAGTCGAGGCGCCGTGACCCCGCATGTCCACCGCAAGCACCCGCAGCTCCGACGCCAGCGGCGCCAGGATCGAGCGGTAGGTGCGGGCGTTGAAGCCGTTGGCGTGGCAGAAGACCACCTCCGGCGGCCCCTCGGCGCCGAACGCAAGGCCCGCCATCTCGCCGCCGCGCGCAGGCAGGGCGACGCGGACGGCGCGGGGCTCCAGATCAAACGTCAGGCTCACCGGAACGGCCGGATCAGCCGAGCATGTCCTTGACGGTGTCGCGCTCGCCGATCAGCTCGTCGTTGGTGATCTTGATCTTCGACTTGGCGAAGTCGTCCATCTCGTAGGCGGTGATCACCTCATAGGCGCCGGGCGCAGTGGTCTTCACCGGCATGCCGGCCCAGACGCCATCGGCGAAGCCGTAGCGGCCCTGGCTGGCCACCGCGACCGAGTGGATCGCGCCGGGCGTTGAAAGATCACGTACGTGGTCGATCAGGGCGCCGGCGGCCGAGGCCGCCGAGCTCGCGCCCCGCGCCTCGATGATCGCGGCGCCGCGCTTGCCGACCGCAGGCAGGTACTCGTTGTCGAGCCAGGCGCGGTCGGTGATCACGTCGGTCACGGCCTTGCCGCCGATCTTGGCGTGGGTGAAATCGGCGAACATGGTCGGGCTGTGGTTGCCGTAGATGAACAGGTCGGAGACCTCGGTCACCGGCACGCCCGCCTTCTTGGCCAGCTGGTTGCGGCCGCGGTTTTCGTCCAGCCGCACCATCGCGGTGAAGCGGTCAGGCGTCAGGCGCTTGGCCTGGCTCGCGGCGATCATGCAGTTGGTGTTGCAGGGGTTGCCCACCACCGCGATGCGGGCGTCGTCAGCCGCCACGCGGTCGATGGACTGGCCCTGGGCGATGAAGATCTTGCCGTTGTCCTTCAGCAGGTCGGCGCGCTCCATGCCCGGGCCGCGCGGCTTGGAGCCGACCAGCAGGCACCAGTTCGCGTCCTTGAAGGCCACGTCCGGCTCGCCGGTCAGCACCATGTCGGCCAGCAACGGAAACGCGCAGTCCTCCAGCTCCATGGCGACGCCCTTCAGCGCCTTCTGCGGGCCTTCGACCGGGATCTCCAGCAACTGCAGAATGACCGGCTGGTCCTTGCCGAGCATCTCGCCGGACGCGATCCGGAAGAGCAGCGCGTAACCGATGTTTCCGGCCGCGCCGGTGACCGCCACACGGATGGGCTTCTTCATGGCAATCGCTCCTCTGTTCGGGAATGTCGGCGGGTCGTTAGCCGGTTGACCGCGCCGCCGCAATGCCGCAGGCGCGGGGGATGGCCTTCAAGCGCGATCCCGCCTTCGACGCCGGCTCGACCTGGCTCGCCGACCTCGACCTCTGCGAGGCGCGCTGGCAGCTGGACGCCCGCTTCCCCTGGGTTGTCTTGATCCCCCGACGCGCCAACGCGGTCGAGATCGAGGACCTGTTGGCGGCGGACCGGGCGCGCCTTCTCGAAGAGATTCTGGTCGCCGGTCGCGCCGTCCGCGCGGCGGGCGCGGCGCTCGGCCGACCCGTCGAAAAACTCAACATCGGCCAGCTCGGCAACATCACCCGCCAGCTGCACGTGCATGTGGTGGGGCGAAGGGCGGATGATGCCGCCTGGCCAGGGCCGGTATGGGGCGCGGGGACGGCGCTGGCGTGGGACGATGAGACCTTGGCGGTCGCGCTGGCGGGGGCGAGGGGAGTTTTCGCCTAACCCCCAAACTCTCCCGTCGTTGCTTAGCCGGTGGGCCACGATTCAATCTCGGAGTACGTCGTGATGCAGTGTTTCTCCGCGTCGCGCTTCGATCCCCCGAATAGACAAGAGCCTGCGGGCCGACTATAAGGCCTCCAACACATCGCTGAACGCGCTGGATGGCGCATTCAAGCGGCGGGCCAAAAGCCCGGCCGCTTTTTTCTTTGCCGGAGGCCGGGAAATCCCATGCGTGGGAAGACCGCGGAAGACCTGAAACTGATCGAGCTGCTCGATCCCGTCGCCGAGGCCGGCGGCTATGAAATCGTGCGCCTGCGCCTGATGGGCGGCGCCGAGCGGCGCAGGCTTCAGGTGATGGCCGAACGCGCCGTCGACGGCGACATGAACGTGGAGGACTGCGCGCGGCTTTCGCGCCTGTTGTCCGAGGTTCTGGATCCCGCCGATCCGATCAGCGGCGAGTACGTGCTGGAGGTCTCCTCCCCCGGCGTCGACCGGCCGCTGACCCGGCCGAAGGACTTCGAGACCTTCGAGGGCCACGAGATCCGCATCGAACTGGATCGCCTGGCCGAGGGCCGCAAGCGGTTCAAGGGCATCCTCTCCGGACTTGAGGGCGATCAGATCGGCATCGATCTGGAGGGCGAGGTCGAGACCGCGATGGTCCCGCTGGCCTGGATCGTCGAGGCCAAGCTGGTGCTTTCCGACGCCCTCATGAAGCGCGGCGCCGAGATCCGCGCCGCCCGCCTCGCTGCAGAACCTGAATCCAACGACATCCCCTAGACACGACGAAGTTGAGGACCCCGCCATGAGCACCGGCATTTCCGCCAACCGCCTGGAACTTCTCCAGATCGCCGAAGCGGTCGCCCGCGAGAAGTCGATCGACAAGGAGATCGTCATCGAGGCGATCGAGGAAGCGATCCAGAAAGGCGCCCGCTCGCGCTATGGCGCCGAGCACGACATCCGCGTGCATATCGACCCAAAGACCGGCGAGACCAACATCAAGCGCGTGATCACCGTGGTGGCCGACGACGCGGTGTTCGGCGGCGGCGTCGACGAGGAGACGGGCGAGGATCTGCCCTTCGAAGAGCCGCCGGGCATTCTGAGGCTGGCCGACGCCCTGCGCCGCGACAAGGAAGCGGTGATCGGCAAGACCTACGAGGAGGAGCTCCCGCCCTTCGAGTTCGGCCGCGTGCAGACCCAGATGGCCCGCCAGGTGGTGATGGGGAAGGTCCGCGACGCGGAGCGTGAGCGCCAGTACGAGGAGTACAAGGATCGCGTGGGCGAGATCGTCAACGGCACGGTCAAGCGCGTGGAATACGGCAACGTGGTCGCCGATCTGGGCCGGGGCGAGGGCATCATGCGCCGCGACCAGTCGATCCCGCGCGAGAACTTCAATATCGGCGACCGCATCCGCTGCTACATCTACGACGTGCGGCGCGAGACCAAGGGCCCGCAGATCCTGCTGAGCCGCGCCCACGGCGGCTTCATGGCCAAGCTGTTCGCCCAGGAAGTGCCGGAAGTGTACGACGGCGTGATCGAGATCCGCGCCGTGGCGCGGGATCCCGGCAGCCGGGCCAAGATGGCGGTGATCTCCAACGAGAGCTCGATCGACCCGGTCGGCGCCTGCGTGGGCATGCGCGGCAGCCGCGTGCAGGCGGTGGTGGCCGAACTGCAGGGCGAGAAGATCGACATCATCCAGTGGAGCCACGACGAGGCGACCTTCATCGTCAACGCCCTGGCGCCGGCGGAAGTCTCCAAGGTGGTGATGGACGAGGAGGACGAGCGGGTCGAGGTGGTGGTGCCGGACGAGCAGCTCAGCCTCGCCATCGGCCGTCGCGGCCAGAACGTGCGCCTCGCCAGCCAGCTGACCGGCTGGCAGATCGACATCATGACCGAGAGCCAGGAGAGCGAGCGGCGCCAGCGCGACTTCGCCGAACGCACCGCGCTGTTCCAGGAGGCGCTCGACGTCGACGAGGTGATCGCCCAGCTGCTGGTGACCGAAGGCTTCGCGACTGTCGAGGACGTGGCCTATGTGGACGTCTCGGAGATCGCCTCCATCGAGGGCTTCGACGAGGACACCGGCGAGGAGATCCAGACCCGGGCCCGCGAATACCTCGACCGCGAGGCCGCCGAGCTCGACGCCAAGCGTCGCGAACTGGGCGTGGAAGACGGTGTTCTGGAAATCGAAGGCGTCACCCTGGCCATGGCGGTGGCGCTGGGCGCCGGCGACGTCAAGACGGTGGAAGACCTGGCCGGTCTGGTGCCCGACGATCTGCGCGGCTGGTTCGAGTCCAAGAACGGCGAGCGCGTGCGTGAGCCCGGCATTCTGGAGACCTTCGGCCTCGAGCCGCAGGACGCCGAGCTGCTGATCATGCGCGCCCGCGTGGCCATGGGCTGGATCGAGGCCCCGGAAGAGCCCGAGGTCGAAGAGGAAGCCTACGCCGAAGCCGAGGCCGAGGCCGAGGCGGTCGAAGAAACGCAGGAAGCCTAAGGGATCACGGAACGCACGGAAGAGGCTTCATCTTTTCTCCCGACCGTTCCGGTGCAAGCCGGAATCCAGGGCGACAGCACCTTGGTCGGGGGTGTTCGCCTCGCAGCCAATTCCGTGAGTTCCGTGGTTGATGATTGAGGTCACGCCGATGAAGGCCGCCAAGACCCACGCGGAAGCTTCGCGGGAGCGCAAGGATGTGGTCTCCGGCGCGGTCATGCCGGAAGCGGCGCTGGTCCGGTTCGTGTCGGGGCCGGACGGCGAGGTGGTCCCGGATCTGGCGCGCAAGCTGCCGGGGCGGGGCGTCTGGGTGGCGGCGGACCGTGCGTCGGTGGCGGCGGCCGCCAAGAAGAACCTCTTCGCCCGCTCGGCCAAGGCGCCCCTCAAGGCCGCGCCAGACCTCGCCGACGAAGTGGAACGGTTACTGCGCGCCCGGGTGCTTTCAGGCCTGGGGCTGGCCCGCCGGGCGGGTGAATTGGTGATGGGGTTCGAGAAGGTCGCCAAGACGGTCGGCGCCGGCCGCGCGGCCTGGTTGATCGAAGCGATCGATGGCGCGGGCGACGGGCGCGGCAAGCTTCTGCGGCTGGCCCGCCACGCCACGCCGCCGCCGGGCGTGCTCGGCCTGTTCAATGCGCAGGAATTGGGTTTGGCCTTGGGCGGGGAGAATGTGATACACACCGCCTTCCTTGCGGGGCGAGCCGCCGGGCGCTGGGCCGAAGATGTCCGACGCCTGGAGGGATTCAGTCCGCTCCTTCCTGAGGATTGGCGCGAGGAGCCTGTCGGGGCCAAGCGGGAGCCATGAGGCTTTCCGCCCATGGTCGTTTGAGGGGCGATACGAATTGAGATCTTGAGCCGGGGTCCGCCCGGCGGTGAGTAAAGCGAGCGCATGAGCGACGACGACAACAACGGCCGTAAGCCCCTGACCCTGAAGCCGCGCGCCGGCGGCTCGGTCAGCTCGGGAACGGTGAAGCAGAGCTTCAGCCACGGCCGCACCAAGACCGTGGTCGTGGAGACCAAGCGTGTGCGCACGCATGCGCCGGTCGGCGGCAATCTGGCCGCGCCGTCCGCCGCTGAGCGCCGCGTTTTCGAACCGCCGCGCCCCGCCGCGCCGCCGCCGGGCGCCCGGCCGGCCGCCCCGAACGATGGATTGTCCGCGGAGGAGCGCGCCGCGCGCCAGCGGGTGATCGAAGCCGCTCGCGCCCGCCAGACCCAGGAAGAGGCTGAACGCCGCGCCCGCGAGGAACGCGCCCGCGCCGAGGCCGAAGCCGCCCGCGCCGCCCAGGCCGCTGCGCAGGCCCAGGCTGCGGCCCGGGCCGCCCCGCCGCCGGTCGTCGCCGCTCCCGCTCCCGTTCCAGAAGCGCCGATCGCTCCGCCAGCACCCGCCCCCGCGCCGGTCGCCGTCCAGGCGCCCGCGCCGCCGATGCCGGCAGCGCGCCCGGCCCCGGCCCCGGCGGGTCAGACCCGCACCTACCAGCCCTCGGCCGATCGCCGCGACGATCGCCCGACCACCACCACATATCGCCCGGATCGCAGCGAGCGCCCCGGCGGCGGCCGGTTTGAGACCGCCAGTTTCGGCCAGCGCGCGCCCCGCACAGATGGTCCCCGGCCGCCGCGCGATGATCGCGGCCCGCCGCGCCGCGACGAAGGCGACCGTGGGCCGAGGCCGCCCGAAGGCGGCACGGTCCGCTATTCGGCGCTCGCTCCGCGCCCGGCCCCAGGCGCCGGCCCGCGCGGCCCGGGCGCGGGTCCGCGCGGCCCGCGCATCGGCCCCGCAGCTCCGCCGGCGGCCCCCGAGATCCAGCGCGCGACGCGCCAGGCCCCCCGCCCCGGCGGTGCGGTCATGGACCGCCGCCCCGATGACGACGACCGGCGCCGCGACGCTGGCCCCGGCAAGGCGATCAGCCGCGTCAAGGGCGCGCCGACCCGCCGCGAGGGCCGCCTGACCATCCAGACCGTGGCCGGCGACGCCGAGGGCGCGGAGCGGATGCGCAGCCTGGCCTCGGTCCGCCGGGCCCGCGAGCGTGAACGCGAAAAGCGCAAGGGCGGGAGCCAGGAACAGGTCCGCGCCGCGCGCGAAGTGGTCATCCCCGACGTCATCACGGTCAGCGAACTGGCCAACCGGATGGCGATCCGGGGCGTCGAGATCATCAAGTTCCTGATGCGTCAGGGCGTGATGCTGAAGATCAACGACGTGATCGACAACGACACCGCTGAACTGGTGGCCACCGAGTTCGGACATACCGTCCGCCGCGTCTCAGAAGCCGACGTCGAAGAAGGCTTCATCGGTGGCGAGGACGAGGACGACAACCTCGAGGGCCGGCCGCCGGTGGTCACCGTCATGGGCCACGTCGACCACGGCAAGACCTCTCTGCTGGATGCGCTTCGCTCCACCGACGTGGTGTCGGGCGAGCACGGCGGCATCACCCAGCATATCGGCGCCTATCAGGTGCGGCTGGAAAGCGGCGAGAAGGTCACCTTCCTCGACACGCCCGGCCACGCGGCCTTCTCGGCCATGCGGATGCGCGGCGCCAATGTCACCGATATCGTGATCCTTGTGGTCGCGGCTGACGACGGCGTGATGCCCCAGACGATTGAGGCCATCCAGCACGCCAAGGCGGCCGGCGCCCCGATCATCGTGGCCATCAACAAGATCGACAAACCCGACGCCGATCCGACCCGGGTGATCAACGAGCTGTTGCAGCACGAGATCGTCGTCGAGAGCCTGGGCGGCGACACTCAGGTGGTCGAGGTCTCCGCCACCCAGAAGATGGGCCTGGACGACCTGATTGAGAACATCCTGCTGCAGGCCGAGGTGCTCGACCTTAAGGCCAACCCGGACCGCACCGCCGATGGCATGGTGATCGAGGCCAAGCTCGACCGGGGCCGCGGCGCGGTCTCCACCGTGCTGGTCAAGCGCGGCACGCTGAAGCGCGGCGACATCGTTGTGGCCGGAGCGAACTTCGGCCGGGTCCGCGCGCTGCTGAATGAACGGGGCGAACAGCTGGACGCCGCCGGACCTTCGGTGCCCGTGGAAATCCTCGGTCTCGACGGCACGCCCGATCCGGGCGAACCCTTCGCCGTGGTGGAGAACGAAGCCCGCGCCCGCGAGCTGACCGCTTACCGCATCCGGGTGAAGCGCGAGAAGGCCGGCGCACCGGTCCAGGGCGCGTCCCTGGCCGAGATGATGGCCAAGATCACCGACAAGAAGGTCTCGGAACTGCCGCTGGTCATCAAGGCCGACGTGCAGGGCTCGACCGAAGCCATCGTCGGCTCGCTGGACAAGATCAGCACCGACGAGGTGCGCGCGCGGATCATCCTGTCCGGAGCCGGCGCGATCAGCGAGAGCGATGTGATGCTGGCCAAGGGCGCCGGCGCCGCGATCCTCGGCTTCAACGTCCGCGCCTCGAAGCAGGCCCAGGCCCTGGCCGAGCGCGAAGGCGTCGAGATCCGCTACTACGCGATCATTTACGACCTGCTGGACGACATCAAAGGCGTGCTCTCGGGCATGCTGGCGCCGATCCAGCGCGAGACGTTCCTCGGCAATGCCGAGGTCCTGCAGGCCTTCGACATCTCGAAGGTCGGTCGGATCGCAGGCTGCCGGGTCACCGACGGCGTGGTCCGCAAGGGGGCGCGGGTCCGGATCATCCGCCAGGACGTGGTGGTGCTCGAACTGGGCGTGTTGCAGACGCTCAAGCGCTTCAAGGACGAGGTCAACGAGGTGCCGTCAGGCCAGGAATGCGGCATGGCCTTCCAGGGCTTCCAGGACATCAAGGCCGGCGACGTCATCGAGTGCTTCAACCTCGAAGAGGTCAAGCGCAGCCTGTAGCCCTCGCCAGCATGTCATCCCGGCCGGAAGCCCGCGCTCAGCGGGCTCGAGAGCCGGGACCCGGCATCCCAGGTCTTGCGGCTGGGTCCCGGATCGGCCTGAGGCCGTCCGGGATGACGGCCTATGTCGTTCATCTCCCATGCAGCCGACCTGTGCGACCTCGCGGCCTCTGACACCGGGAGACCGCCCATGCGCCGCCTGATCGCCGCCACCCTCGCAACCCTCGCGCTCTCGAGCGCCCTGGCCGGCTGCGCCACCGTGGCGCCCCGACTGGATGCGGCGGCGGATGTGCATGCGCTGCTGATCGCCATCCGCGACAACGACCGGGCGATGTTCGACCGCCTGGTCGACCGCCCGGCGCTGAAGGCCGAGATTCAGTCCCGCCTGATGGACGAGACCCGAAGGGACGGCCGCGTGCCGGCGGTGCTGGCCGCGATCCTGGCGCCGGCCGTCGCCGACGTGGCCGGCGAGGCCCTGATCCGGCCCGAGGTGTTCCGCGGTCTGGCCGAGGCCTACGGCTATCGCCGCGACACGCCGATCCCCGGGCCGCTGATCATCTCCACCCTGGTGCGCCCGCGCGGCGATGGCCTGGTCTGCGCCGCCACATCGAGGGGCGGGCCCTGCGACCTGGTCTTCGCCCACGGCGCCGATGGCCGGTGGCGGCTGGCGGGCTATGACGGCGATCTTTCCCGGCTGCGCATCGGGCGCTGAGCATCCTATGCTCTCCCCTTCGGACAAGAGGGGACGAGATGGACCACGAGGCGGCGCTTAAGGACTACACGCGTTTCGACTTCACCCACGACGGCAAGACCTTCCCGGTCTACCGCCGCGGGACCGGCCCCGCCGTCGTCATCATGCACGAGATGCCGGGCCTGCACCCCCTGGTGATCCGCTTCGCCGACCGGGTGGCCGAGGCGGGCATGACCGTCTTCTGCCCCAGCCTGTTCGGGAAACCGGGCAAGCCGGTGGGGCGCAGATACGCCCTGGCGACGGCGCTCGGGGTCATCTGCATGCGCCGCGAGTTCCACGTTTGGCGGGGCGACCGCTCGAGCCCGGTGGTGAACTGGCTCCGCGCCCTCTCACGTCAGGCCCATGCCGAATGCGGGGGCAAGGGTGTCGGCGCGGTCGGCATGTGCTTCACCGGCGGCTTCGCGCTGGCCATGATGACCGACCCCAGCGTGGTGGCGCCGGTGCTCTCGCAGCCCTCGTTGCCGATGGGCCGCAAGGGCGGCGGCCAGATCGGCCTCTCGACCGAAGAGATCGCCTGCGCCCGTGATCGCATGTCGGCCGAGAACCTTTCGGTGATCGGCCTGCGATTCCCCAGTGACAAGCTGGTCCCCGACGCACGCTTCGAGACCTACCGGCGCGAGTTCGGCGACCGCTTCGAAGCGATTGAGATCGACGACAAGGACGCAGCGCCCAGCTTCATGGCGCCCCACTCCGTCCTGACCCTTCACCTCAAGGAGGACGGCCCCACGAAGGCCGCCGAACAGCGGGTCATCGCGTTCTTCAAGGAACGAACGGGGGCATGAATCCCCTCTCCCCCAAGATCAGAGGCTCAGGCCCTCGTCGCATCATCCCGGCCGGAAGCCCGCGCTCAACGGGCTGGAGCGCCGAGACCCAGTGGCAAGGCCGGGGTGCAGGGACTCCCCCTAATCCTCCACGATGCTGACCCGCGTGTAGTCCGGATCGAACCCCGCCACCCGCCGGACAAGGCCCCTGAGCCGAGGGTCCACGACATAGACCGAGCCGGCCTCGTAGGTCGGCACGATCGGCGCGTCCTCGATCACGATCTCCTGGATCCGGCCGAAGGCGTCCATCCGCTCGCGCGCGTCGCTTGAGGTCTGGGCGATGACCACCATCCGGTCCAGTTCCGGATTGCGGTAGCGGCCGTTGTTGTTCGGGTTCCACGAGGTCAGGAGGTCGGCGAGCGTCATGGGGTCCGGATAGACCGGGTTCCAGCCGGCGGTGACGATATCGAAGTCGCCGCTGTCCATCTTGGCCAGCCGCTGCTTGAAGATCTGCTGGTCGATGCGGATCTCCAGGCCGAGCTCACGCCGGAAAAGCTCCTGGAAGTATTCCGACTGCTTGTCGCCCAACGCCCCGTCGTCGGTCAGCAGGGTCAGCGGCGGCAACCTCTCCACCCCCAGCTCCCGTTTGGCCAGCGCCAGCAGACGGCGGGCTTCGACCGGGTCCCGGGCGACCCGGCGGACCGGATACTCCACCCGGAACTTGCCCTCGACCCCGTCCAGCCAGACCGGAAACAGCGAGCGGCCCGGCAGGTTTCCCGGCGTCCGGATCACGCGATAGACCAGCTCATCCGGGTCGATGACCAGCTGGATCGCCCGGCGCAGATTTCGGTTGGCCGTGGGGCGACCCTCGCGCTGGTTGAACTGCAAATAGAACAGCGCGCCCTGCTGGAACGGATTGATCCGCCAGCGCTGCACCATCGCGTCGTCCAGGTTTTCCTGGTTGAGGCCGGCCACCGCGATCTTGCCGTCCTTGTAGAGGTTGACCAGCGTGTTCGGGTCGCGGGTGAAATAGGCGAAGTTGAGAACCTTCACCTTCACCCGATCTTTCGCCCAGTAGTGAGGGTTCTTCTCCATCCGCAGCTCGGCGCCGTGCACCCAGCGGGTGATCATGAACGGGCCGTTGTAGAGCAGCGTGTCGGCCTCGGCGCCGTACCGGCCGCCCATGGCGTTGTAGAAGTCCTCCCGGATCGGCCGGAACGACCAGATCATCATCAGCTTGTCGAAATAGGCGACGGGCCGCACGAGCTCGACCCGCAGGACCCGATCCCCCTCGGCCCGCACGCCCAGGCTGGAAACCGGCGCCAGGCCCCGGTTGATCGCCTCGGCGTTCCGAATGGCGAAGAACATCGCCACGTTGTCGCTGGCCGTCTTCGGATCGACCGTCTTGCGCCAGGCGAACACGAAGTCATGCGCCGTGACCGCCTTGCCGTCGCTCCAGCGCGCATCCGGGCGCAGCCAGAAGGTGGCGCCGGTCTCGGTGATCTCCCACCGCTCCGCCACACCGGGCGCCGGCTTCCCATCCTCGCCGTTGCGCAGCAGGCCCTCGGTGACGTGGCCCAGCACCATGCTGCTGATGGTGTCGTTGCTGCGCGTGCTGTCGAGCTGCGGCGGCTCATCCGCCAGCGCAAGGGTCACCGTGTCCGTCGCGGCGTCGATTCCCTTGGAGACGCCCCCGCCGCCGGTCAGGTTCGACGCCCACGACAGGCCCAGCATCAGGAGCGCCAGCCCGACGACCGCGCCGGCCGCGAGGATCAGCAGCTGACGCCCAGCCGAGCGTGTGAACCGGTCCTTGCCGTCGCGGTTCGGCGGTGGATGCATGAATCTGAAAATCCGAACCAAAGCCCTGCCCATCGGCAGCCATCAGGCCCGCTGGGTCAAGGGAGGGGGCCGGTACAAGCGCTTCTCCTCCCCCAACCTCGCCGACCTTCGCTCAGGGCGCGAGAAGGCCGACACTTATGTTCACTAAATGTTCTTGACCTGGACCTTCGCCCGCGCTACCCTTCGTTCGCCGTGAATTGCGCTGTCGACGGGCAGAAACTCCGGCCCTGACGTCCTGCCCAGACGGGCCGCGCGCGTGTTCACCCCTTCGCCCGGGATCGCCCACCCATGCCTGCTGCTCGCACCGCTCGCGCGCACGCGCTCCCGCGCGCGCAGGAAGGCCCAATCGGTTCTATTCGAGGCATTGGCCCGGCGCCGTCCCGGCCCCCGGGCCTAGAAGCTGACCGCCCCGAGGTCCTTCAGGCGCGGCAGCACCTGGTCCTTGCCGGAGAGGATCGGCTCGCCCGCCAGCGGCCAGGGAATGGCCAGGTCGGGGTCGTTCCACATCACGCCGCCCTCGCTCTGCGGCGCGTAGGGACCGTCGACCTTGTAGAAGATCTCGCAGTCGTCGGTGATGGTGCAGTAGCCGTGAGCGAAGCCGCGCGGGACCCAGAGCTGCTCGCCCCCCTCGGCCGTCAGCTCGGCCGAGACCCATTTCCCGAAAGTCGGCGAGCCGGCGCGGATATCCACGGCCACGTCGAAGATCGCCCCCTTGAGCGCCCGGATCAGCTTGCCCTGAGCGTTTGGCGCGAGCTGAAAGTGGAGGCCGCGCAGCGTGCCCTTGGCCGCGCTGAAGGCCTGATTGTCCTGCACGAACGCCGTGTCGGCTACGGTGCCGGCCAGCGCCTTGACGCTCCACGTCTCGGCGAACCAGCCGCGCGCATCGCCATGGCGCTTGGGCGTGATAAGCAGCACATCGGGAATGGCCAGCGGCGTGATCGTGGTCATGGGAATCCGTTTGGACGTGGGTGTGGCCGTCGCATGGCGCAGCGGGCGAGCGATGACAAGAGCCCGGGGGGCGGAGAGCCGCCGCCGGCCCTCAGCGTCTGTGTGATCGCCTACAATTCCGGCCCGACGCTGGCCGAATGCCTGGACGGACTGGCCGCCCAGACCTTCCGCGACTTCGAGACCCTCATCATCGACAACGCCTCGCCCGATCCGGGTGACGCGGAGATCGCCGCGGCCCGGCCCTGGACGCGGCTTGTCCGCAACACCGAGAACCTGGGCTTCGCCGGCGCGGGCAATCAGGCGGCGCGGCTGGCGCGCGGGCGCTGGCTGGTGCTGCTGAACCCCGATGCGCGGCCCGAGCCCGACTGGCTGGCGGCGCTCGTCGCGGCGGCCGACCGCCACCCGACCCTCCAGGCCTTCACCTCCAAGCAACTGGCCGCTGATGCGCCCGGTATGCTGGACGGCCTGGGCGATGTGATGAGCATCACCGGCATCCCCTATCGTGGCGGTTACTTGAACCTCGATGTCGGCCAGGCGCGCGAGGGCCTGGTGTTCAGCCCCTGCGGCGCGGCGATGATGATCGACCGGGCGCTGTTTCAGGCTCTCGGCGGCTTCGACGAGGACTTCTTCTGCTACGGCGAGGATGTGGACCTCGGCTACCGCCTTCAGCTCGCCGGCCACCCGACCCTGCTGGTTCCGGACGCCGTGGTGCATCACTACGGCTCGGCGTCGACCGGCGGGCGCAAGTCGGAGTTCGCGGTGTTCCACGGAACCCGCAACCGCTTCTGGGTGCTGTTCAAGAACACGCCGGGCCTGCTGCTGCCGCTGGTCGTGCCGCTGCATCTCCTGGCGCTGATGCTGATCTACGCCCGGGCGGAGAACCGCCCCCATATCCGCCTGATCCTCAAGGCCGTGCGCGCCGCCTTCGCAGGCGCGACGAAGATGCTGGCCAAGCGCCGCGAGATCGGCCGCCACCGTCGGGCCAGCTTCTGGGACATCGCCAGGGCCATGACCTGGAACCCGAGGGACCTGTCGGGTCGTCGGCCGGTCATCCGGAAGCTTTCCCCCTCCACCGCCTTCGGCGGTCCCCCTCACCCGGCGGGGGAGGGGGCTGCGAAGCCGCCGGAGGGGGGCTCCGACGCGCCTACTCCGCCGCCCACTCGATCAGGCGCCGCATGAAGCTGGCGCCGCGCTGCATCTGGGCGATCTCGACAAACTCGTCGGGCTGGTGGGCCTGGTCGATGGCCCCTGGACCGCAGATCACCGTGGAGAAGCCCGCCTGCTGAAACTGACCGGCCTCGGCGGCGAAGGCCACCACGCGGGGCGGGCCGTTGTCGCCTGCGAGGCGCCTCGCCAGCACTTCCGCTGCGCCGTCCTTTTCGGGCGCGAAGGGCGGCACATTGGTGCGCATCCGAACCGTCACCCCGGCCTCGGGCGCCCGGGCCTTGAGCGCCCGGTCCATCGCCTCCGCTTCCGCCAGGAACGGCGCGATCACGCCCTCCGGCGTCAACGGCGCCGGGCAACGCAGGTCAAAGATGAAGCGGCATTCCCGCGCCAGGATGTTGTGCGCCGTGCCGCCGGAGACCAGGCCGATGGTCAGGGTCGGTCCCTTCGGCGTGAACGGCGAAGCCGGATCGGCTTCCGCCTCCAGCCGCGCCGAGAGGGCGTTGAGCGATCCCATCAGCCGCACCGCCTCCATGATTGCGGAGACGCCCAGATGAGTCTGGCTGGAATGGACCTCGCGACCCGTCACCACCACTTCGAAGGTGGCGATGCCCTTGTGGGCGTTCACCGCCTCCATGCGGGTGGGCTCGCCGACGATCACCACCGAAGGCAGGGGCAGTTCGCGACGGATCACCTCGATCATCGCCGGCGCGCCGAGGCAGCCGATCTCCTCGTCGTAGGAGAAGGCCAGGTGCACCGGTCGCCGGGCGGTCCGCGCCAGCTCCGGCGCCGCCGCCAGCGCCAGGGCGACAAAGCCCTTCATGTCGCAGGTCCCGCGCCCATAGAGCCGGCCGTCGCGCTCGGTCAGGGTGAAGGGTTCGGTGGTCCAGGGCTGGCCGTCCACAGGCACCACGTCGGTGTGGCCGGAGAGCACCACGCCGCCAGGAAGATCGGGCCCCAGGGTGGCGATCAGGTTGGACTTGGTCCCATCAGCGTTGGGCACCCGGCGATGCTTGGCGCCCAGGTCATCGAGATAGCCTTCGACCCAGGCGATCAGCTCCAGGTTCGAGTGGCGCGACGTGGTGTCGAAGGCGACCAGCCGGGCCAGGAGGTCGCGAGCGGCGGGATAGAGGTCTTGGGCCATGGGATAAGTCCTACGCCCGCCGAGGCCGCTAGCCCACCCCTGCATGCAGGTCCGAAAGCCGCGAGTTCGGGCCAGGCTCGCCCGCATGATCAGACCGGCAGGCCCTCGGATGGCGCAGAAACAGCGACCTCAGGGCGCCAGCCGATAGCCGCCCTGTTCGGTCAGCAGCAGCCGCGCATTGGCCGGGTCCGGCTCGATCTTCTGGCGCAGACGATAGACGTGGGTTTCCAGGGTGTGGGTGGTGACCCCGGCGTTGTAGCCCCAAACCTCCGCCAGCAGTTCCTCCCGCGACACGGCCTTTTCGCCGGCGCGGTACAGGTACTTCAGGATATTGGTTTCCTTCTCCGTCAGCCGGATCTTGCGGCCGCGGTCATCCAACAAAGCCTTCCCGGCGGGTCGGAATTCATAGGCGCCCAACCGGAACACCACGCCTTCGGAGTGCTCATAGTCGCGAAGCTGGGCCCGGATCCGCGCGAGCAGGACGGTGAACTTGTAGGGCTTGGTGACATAGTCGTTGGCCCCGGAGTCCAGGCCCCGGACGGTGTCTTCATCGGTCGCGGCGGCCGTCAGCATGATCACCGGGGCGGTGACGCCTTCGTCGCGCATGCGGCGGCACGCGTCGCGGCCGTCCATATCCGGCAGATCGACATCCAGCAGCACCAGATCCGGCTTGGCCGTACGTGCGGCGGCGACGCCCTCAGCTGCGGTGGGAGCTTCGACGGTGAGAAAGCCTTCGTCGCGGAGCTGCTCGGCGATCGCGCCGCGGAGGTCCTGGTCGTCGTCGACGATGAGGAGGGTCTTGCGTTGCGCCATGGGTCGCAACAAACACCAGTCAGGCCGCACCCGGCAAAGGATTTCGAGGCGAACGTGATCTTCGTGGCCACCTCCGACGGCTGGCTGGACCTCGGCGATCGGCGCGTGCGCTGCGCCCTCGGGCCCACCGGCGTGGTTCCAGCAGCGGACAAACGCGAGGGCGACGGCGCCTCGCCGGCCGGCGTCTGGACGCTGCGGCGGGTCCTGTACCGTCCGGATCGCGGCCCGCAGCCGTCTACGGCGCTGCCGGCGGCGGCCCTAACGCCCGAAGACGGCTGGTGCGATGCACCCGCTGACCCCGCCTACAACCAGCCCGTCCGTCTTCCCTATCCCGCCAGCGCAGAGCGACTGTGGCGTGACGACGGACTCTATGACCTGATCGTGATCCTCGGCCACAACGACCAACCGCCGGTTCCCGGAATGGGCTCCGCGATCTTCCTGCATGTCGCCCGTCCGGACTATGCGCCGACCGAGGGCTGCGTCGCGGTGGCGCGCGAGGACCTGCTGGCCCTGCTCGCCCAGGCCAGGCCCGGCGACGCGCTTGAGATCGTGGGTTAGAGTCCCTTCCCAGAGGCGGGACCGGCGCCTCGGATGACGATACGCGCTACGCTCTCGATTTTCCGGCGTGTTGACCTGGTCTCGAGGGCGCCGCCAGAACCGGACGGGCTCAAGCCCGCGCGCCGAACACCGCCGAGCCGACGCGCACGCTGGTTGCGCCGAAACGGATCGCGGTCTCGAAGTCGCCGCTCATGCCCATGGAAAGCCGGGCCAGGCCATTGCGTGCGGCGATGTCGGCCAGCAAGGCGAAGTGCGGTCCGGCGGGCTCTTCGGCGGGCGGAATGCACATCAGCCCCTCGGGCGACAGGCCGAACTCGGTCCGCACCCGGGCGATAAAGGCGTCGGCCTCTGAGGGCGCCACGCCTGCTTTCTGCGGCTCCTCGCCGGTGTTGATCTGGACATAGAGGCGAGGGCTTCGGCCCTGGCGCTGGATCTCCTCGGCCAGGGCGCGGGCCAGACGATCCCGGTCAAGGGTCTCGATGACGTCAAAGCGGGCGACCGCCTCGCGCGCCTTGTTGGTCTGCAACGGGCCGATCAGGTGCAGCGTGATTGGGACCGGCGGGTCAGCCCACCGGGTGAGCGCCTCCTGCACCCGGTTCTCGCCGAACACGCGATGGCCGGCGGCCAGCACGGGCCCCACCGCTTCCCAAGGCTGCTGCTTGGAGACCGCCACCAGCGTGACATCGCCGACGGGTCGGCCGGCGGCTTGCGCGGCGCGGGCGATCCGGGCCACCACTTCGGTATAGCCAGGCGCAGCATTGGCGGGAGACGCGGCCATCTCGACCTTCTGGACCCTCTGGCGAACCGCTCGGCTCTTACCGGCGCGAAGGCGCCTGCGAAAGGCCTTGCCGACGCTGCTGGCTTTTACCGATCCGGCGCGATCCGGAGATCTAAACTTGTTGGCGGCATCGCTGCCTCCTGGCGCAGCCCTAGTCTACCGCGCGTTCGCGGCAACGGATGCGGAGGCCGTCGCGCAAAGTCTCGCTGCGATCCTGCATGCAAGGGGAGCGTTGCTGCTGATCGGCCAGGACACGGAACTGGCCCGGAAGGTTGCGGCGGATGGCGTCCACCTGCCCCAACGGTCGGCGCACCGGGCAGGCGCAATTCGGCGGGCGAACCCGCGCTGGATCGTGACCTCGGCAGCTCATGATGTCAGAGCCGCGCGAAGCCGCGGAGGCCACGCGGTCGTGATATCGGCGGTCTTTCCAAGCCAAAGCCCATCAGCCGCCGCGCCTCTGGGACCGGTTCGGCTGGCGACCCTGGTCCGGTTGGCCGGTCAGCCGGCCTATGCGCTCGGCGGCGTGAACAGGCGCAATGCTGCGCGCCTGCGTATGACGGGCGTCATCGGCGTGGCGGCGATTGACGGTCTTAGAACTTGAAGGCGGTTTCGAGCCGGACCTTCGGCTGGTCGGCTGGCCGAGCCTGATTGGCGCGCGGCGTCAGATCCTGGGGCCCCAGAGAAACTGAGCCGCCGACCCGCACTGACGGCGTGATACGGAAGTAGGCGCCGGCCTGAACGTCATTGGGGATCGCCGGCCGGCCATCGGGTTGTTGAATACCCAGGGTGACACCGAAGCGGCCTCGCGTCGCGTCCCAGCGCATCGCGCGCCCGGCATTGGGCGCAGCCGTGGTTGGTTCAGACCGAACGGTGAAATCCACGGCCGTCGCCGGGCGATCCGACGCGTTCGCGACCCCGCCCGCGACGCTCATCAGCGTCGCAGCGGCGAACATCGCGAGGATGCGGGCCTTAGCCATCCGGTTTCGGTTCCGTCCAAACCGCTTTTGTGCTCGCTCGACCCACGCGTGCGGGACGATGCACAATGCGGATTAAGGCGCGCGTCCGAACCGGGTCAACTGGAGTCACAGGTTCACGGGCTGATTAACCTCGATCAGAGCCTCTACTGTGGCGGAGCGGCCACGCGATTCCTGTTTGGCGCTCCATCGGCCCTTGATATAGAGGCCGCCGGCGCGGGGCGGCGCCGTGACGCGCAAGCGCGTCGCGGGGATAAATGGAGACAGATGCCAATGCCGTTTGTGTGCGCTGAGCGGATTCGAAGCGGACTGATCGCGGGCGTGGCTATGGGCGCCTTGGCGCTAGGTGGGTGCGGCACCGTGCCCAATCCGTTTGGTGGCGGCGGCGATCCCCGGTCGTCGAACGAAAGCGCAGCGGCGATCGCGGTCAATGGCTATCTGTGGCGAGCCTCTCTGGACACGCTCTCGTTCATGCCTCTGTCCTCGGCCGATCCGTACGGCGGGGTCATCGTCACCGACTGGTACGTCAATCCGGAGAAGCCTGACGAACGCTTCAAGTGCACGGTCTACATCCTGGATTCGCGCCTGAGGGCCGACGGCCTGAACGTGGCCGTGTTCAAGCAGACCCGGGACGCCTCCGGGGCCTGGGTGGACCAGCCCGCAGCCGGCCAGACTGAGGTTGATATCGAGAACTCGATCCTGACCCGCGCACGCCAGCTTCGACTTTCGAACATCCGGGGCTGACCCCCGGATTGTTCGAGCGTCGGACGGCGGCCATTGAAGGCCGTTGACCGGACTAGTCCTCTCCCGTCAAAGGCCAGTCAGATGGCGACCCACACTCCTTCCAAGTACGATCCGAAAATCACCGAGCCGCGCTGGCGCTTGGCCTGGGCCGAGGCTGACGCCTTCCGCGCTGTCGAGGATCCAGCGCGGCCCAAGTACTACGTCCTGGAGATGTTTCCCTATCCGTCCGGGCGGCTGCACATGGGCCATGTGCGGAACTACTCGCTGGGCGACGTGATCGCCCGATTCAAGCGGGCGCGGGGCTTCTCGGTGCTACACCCCATGGGCTGGGACGCCTTCGGCCTGCCGGCCGAAAACGCCGCCATGGAACGCGGCGTCGATCCCAAGGCCTGGACCTACGAAAACATCGACCGCATGCGGGCCGAGCTGAAGGAGCTCGGCCTGTCCATCGACTGGAGCCGCGAGTTCGCCACGTGCGACCCGGCCTACTATGGCAAGCAACAGGCCTGGTTCCTGGATCTTCTGGCCCGCGACCTCGTCTATCGCAAGGAAAGCGTCGTCAACTGGGACCCGGTTGACCAGACCGTCCTGGCTAACGAGCAAGTAGTCGACGGCCGCGGCTGGCGTTCCGGTGCATTGGTGGAAAAACGGCGGCTGAATCAATGGGCGATGCGCATCACCCGCTATGCCGACGCCCTGACCGACGACCTGAAAACCCTGGATCGCTGGCCTGAGAAAGTGCGGGTGATGCAGGAAAACTGGATCGGGCGGTCGAAAGGTTGCCGATTCCGGTTCCACTACGCCGGCGAAGGCCCCTCCGAGGGTCTGGAGGTCTACACCACTCGGCCCGACACCCTGTTCGGTGCGAGCTTCGTGGGCGTGGCGGCAGACCACCCCGTAGCCCTGGCGATCGCCGCGCGCGACCCGGCCGCCGCCGCCTTCGTCGAAACCTGCCGCAAAGGCGCGGCGACCGAGGCCGAGATCGAGACGGCGGAAAAACTCGGCTTCGACACCGGCCTGCGCGTGAAGCATCCATTCGATCCCAGCCTGGAACTGCCAGTTTGGATCGCGAACTTCATCCTGATGGACTATGGGACCGGAGCCATCTTCGGCTGCCCGGCGCATGACCAGCGGGATCTGGACTTCTGCCGCAAGTTCGACCTGCCGGTCACCCCGGTGGTGCTTCCGCCCGGCGCGGACCCAGAGACTTTCGCCGTGGCCGACCAGGCCTATGTGGGAACGGGCGTGATCTATAACTCCCGCTTCCTGGACGGTCTGGACGTGGAAACGGCTAAGGCCGAGGCGATCGCCCGGATTGAGGCCCAGGGCGACGGCGAGGGTGCGGTGGTGTTCCGGCTGCGTGACTGGGGCGTCTCGCGCCAGCGGGCCTGGGGCTGCCCGATCCCCGTGGTGCATTGTCCGGCCTGCGGTGTCGTGCCGCTGCCGAAATCGGCCCTGCCGGTGACGCACCCGCATGACATCGAGTTCAATAAAGCGGGCAACGCGTTGGAGCGGCACCCGACCTGGAAGCACACCACCTGCCCGGCCTGCGGCGCCGACGCCACGCGCGAGACCGACACGCTGGACACCTTCGTCGACAGTTCCTGGTACTTCGCCCGCTTCACTGACGCCCAAGCCGAAGAGCCGATCAACCGGGCGGCGGCGGACTACTGGCTGCCGGTGGACCAGTACATCGGCGGCATCGAACATGCGGTGCTGCACTTGCTCTATGCCCGCTTCATCACCAAGGCCCTGGCCGACGAGGGCATGGTCGGGGTGCGCGAGCCGTTCGCCGGGTTGTTCACCCAGGGCATGGTTACGCATGAGACCTATCGTCGGCAGAACGGTGACTGGCTCGAACCGCGCGACGTTTTGATCGAAGTCGAGGGCAAGACTCGCCGCGCCCGGCTGACCGAGACCGGCGAACCGGTGGTGATCGGCGATGTCGAGAAGATGTCGAAGTCCAAGCGCAACACGGTTACGCCCGACGAGATCTTCGATGTCTATGGGGTGGACGCCGCCCGCCTGTTCGTCTTGTCGGATAGCCCGCCGGAACGTGACGCCCAGTGGTCTACCGGCGGAGTGCAGGGCGCCTGGCGGTTCGTCAACCGGGTGTGGGACGAGTTCGACAGTCAGCCCAAAGGCGCCATGTCGGTCGAGCCCGACCCCGACCTTCGCCGCGCCACCCACAAGCTGATTCGCCAGGTGACCGAGGCCATCGAGGGTTTCCGGTTCAATTCGGGCATCGCGCGGCTCTACGAGTTCCTGAACCTGCTGAAGGCCAACCCGGCCGTGGGCGCGAGCCCGGCGGTTCTGGCGGCGCGGACCGAGGCGCTGATGGCGTTCGCAAGGCTGATCGGGCCTTTTACACCGCACCTGGCCGAGAGTTGCTGGGAGCGGATCGGCGGCCCGGGCCTGCTGGTCGCGGCGCCATGGCCTGAATTCGACACAGCCCTGACCGAGGATGCGGTCAAGATCCTGCCGATTCAGGTGAACGGCAAGCGAAGGGGTGAGATCGCTGCGCCTGCAGGCGCCGAGCCCGCCGACGTGGAGGCCCTGGTCATGGCCGACCCGGAGATCGCGCGGCGGCTGGAAGGCCTGACGATCCGCAAGATCATTGTGGTCAAGGACCGGATCGTGAATATCGTGGCCGCCTGATGCGAAAGCTCCTTCCCGTCCTTGGCCTGACCCTGATGCTCGGCGGCTGCGCCGGCTTCCAGCCGCTCTATGGCCAGCCGCAGGTTGTAAGCGGACTGGCGGGGATCCAGGTGGAAGCGCCGTCCGGGCGTACCGGATACCTGATGCGTCAGCATCTGGACGACGCGTTCGCCCATGACGCCTCGGCTCCGCCCGCCTACACCATGCAGATCAGCCTGGGCGAAGCGCGTTATCCGCGCGGCGTTCGCATCGACAATGTGGCCACCCGCTACGAATACGTGCTGACGGCCAGCTACGCGCTCCTCGCGTTGCCGGGCCGCAACGTGGCCAAGCGGGGTCAGGTTCGGGTGGAGCTGACCTACGATTCCGCCGACCAGCCCTATGCCTCCATCGCCGCACAGCAGGATGCGCAGGACCGGGCAGCGGAAGAGGCTTCACGCCGCATCCAGCTTGAACTGGCCGCCTGGCTGGCCAACGGCGCCAAGGTCGCCGCCCGATAGTGCTCCTGAACCGCCGCCCCGATGCCGAGCGGTTTCTTTCCCGACCCGACCCTGCGATTCGCGCGGCGCTGATCTTCGGTCGCGACTTGGGCGTGGTGCGCGACCGGGCGCAGGGGCTCGCCTCCAAGATCGTGGCCAATCCGGATGATCCATTCGACGTGGCGGTGCTGTCCGAACGCGACATGGCCGACGACGGCGGTCGTCTGGAGGGGGAACTCGCCGCGCAGTCCCTGATAGGCGGCCGGCGGCTGGTGCGACTCCGGCTCTCCGGCGACAGCGTTCCGATCGACCGGCTGGCGGCCGAGGCGCTGGAGCGCCATTCGAAGGGGGAGCTCAATCCCGACGCGTTCCTGCTGATCGAAGCCGGAGACCTGGCCAAGGGGTCAGCGTTGCGCAAGGCGGCGGAGAAGCAGGCGGGCGCGGCGGCCATCCCCTGTTACGAGGATGAGCCGGGCGACGTGGCGCGGTTGGTCCGCGAGACCCTGGCCAAGGACAATCTGAACCTCAACGCAGACGCTCTTGCGCTGTTCGTGGCGCGCCTGCCGCGCGAACGGGGCGTGGTTCGGCAGGAGATCGAACGGCTGGTGCTGTTTCTCGGCCCCGGCAGCGGCGTCCAGGGTGCAGCCACAGACCTGGAGGCGTTCCTCGGTGTGGAGCCGGACGCCTCACTGTTCGACGCCGCCGCCGACGCCTTCGGCGGGCGGATCGCCGAGGCGCAGGCCGGCCTGCGCCGCGCCGCCCAGGAGGGCGAGGGCGGACCCGCGGCGGTGCGCGCCATGGGGATGCACCTGGCCAGGCTGCGCAAGGTGGTGACCCTGGTTCTGGCTGGAGCCGGTGCGCAAGAGGCCGCCAAGGCCTCCGGGGTGTTCTGGAAGCAGGAGCGCGAGGTTCTACGCCAGGTCCGCGCCTGGAAACTGGAAGACCTCGACCGCCTCCAGCCTGAGTTGCTGGCAGCAGACCGCGCCTGTAAGACCACCGGCTCGCCCGATCGCCTGATCGCCGAGCGCCTTGCGCTGGCCGTGGCCAGCCGGGCGAAGCGGCTGGGCCTGTAGACTTGAGCAGGTTTGACGCCCGCCCTAGCGTGCGGGCCGAGCGTTCCGGACACAGGAACCGGCGGGGGGCGACGATGCAGGGTACGGACTGGGCGGGCCTGGTGCTTGCGGCGAGCCTGTTGGTCGGAGAGGCGTCAGCCCAGCCATACCAGCCGCCGCGACTGGCGGATGGGCGGCCCGACCTCCAGGGCGACTGGACCAACGCCAGCCTCACCCGACTGGAGCGCAACCCGGCCTACGGCGACACGCTGGTGATGTCAGAGGCGCGCGCCGCAGAGATCGAGGGCAAGAATCGGGCGCTGATCGACCTGGGTAATGCCCCGACCCGCGCCGGCTCTACCGTCAAAGACCTGCCAGCGGACTGCTCGGACGGGCGTGGAACCAATTGCAACTACAACGCCGGCTGGACCGATCCAGGCACCACGGTGATGCGTGTGGGCGGGCAGCCGCGGAACGGCTTCATCACCTCGACGCCTGACGGGCGCGTGCCGATGCGGCCGGATGTCCGCGCGGGCTCGGAGGGCCGGCCGATCCTACCGCCTGGTCTGGCGATCAACGACAATCCAGAGACCCGCTCGCCAGGGGAGCGCTGCCTCGTCGGTTTCGGCGGTTCGTCGGGGCCGGTGATGCAGCCGGTGCTGTACAACAACCTCTACCAGATCATTCAGACGCCGGAGACGATCGTCATCGTGGTGGAGATGGTCCACGACGCTCGGATCGTACGGATGGATGGGCAGCATCCGCCATCGCAGGTGCGCACCTGGATGGGCGACTCCATCGGCCGCTGGGAGGGGGATGCCCTTGTAGTGGAGACCACTAACTTTCATCCTCAGCAGGTGTTTCGCGGCGCCTCGGTCAATCTGAAGATCACCGAGAGGTTCACCCGCGTTGGCCCGGACCGACTGCACTACGCCTTTCGGGTCGAAGACCCGAGTGTGTTTCGCGAGCCCTGGGGCGGCGAGTACGAGTTCTCGCGCTCTCCGACCCCGATGTACGAATATGCCTGTCACGAGGGAAACTATGGGCTGGCGGGGATCCTGGCCGGCGCACGCGAGGAAGAGCGGGCCGGACGCGCGCCGGACAAGGCGGCCGAGACGACGGAAGAGGAACCTTAACCTGGGGCCTGGATGGTAGCCCCGGCGACCAGACAACGCTAAACGGGCCGCCCGGATCGCCTCGAAAGCTTACCCATGCCCGACCTCTACGACGTCGCCGCCATCGGCAACGCTATCGTCGACGTGATTGCTCCGGCGACGGACGATTTTCTCGCCGATAACGCCCTGACTAAGGGCGCAATGATGCTGGTCGACGCCGAGCAGAGTGCGTCGCTCTACGCCAAAATGGCCAAGGGCGTGGAAACCTCTGGCGGCTCTGCGGCCAACACGATCGCCGGCGTCGCCAGCCTGGGTGGGCGTGCGGCTTTCATGGGCAAGGTGGCCGACGACGCGCTGGGTCGCGCGTTTACCACTGACATGGCCAGGATCGGCGCGCGCTTCGAGAACGCCCTGCTCAGCGGAGGCCCCGCCACGGCGGTGTCGATGATCAACGTCACGCCCGACGGCCAGCGCACCATGTGCACCTATCTGGGCGCATCGGTGCAGTTCACCGACAACGACGTCGAGCAGGCGACGGTCGAGGCTGCGAAAATCGTCTATCTGGAGGGCTATCTGTTTGACGCCGATGCGGCGCGGCGGGCCTTCGCAAAGGCGGCCGCCTTTGCGCACGGCGCCGGTCGGATGATCGCACTGACCCTGTCTGACGGCTTCGTGGTTGAGCGCCATCGGGGTGCGCTGAAGGGCTTCATCGAGGGCCAGGTGGATCTGCTGTTCGCCAATGAAGATGAAGTGACCTCGCTGTTCGAAACTACGGACTTCGACGCCGCCGTCGAGGCGCTGCGCCCGCATGTGAAGCTGGCCGCCATCACCCGCGGCGAGAAAGGTTCGGTGATCCTGGACCAAGGCCAGCGACTCTCGGTCGCGGCCGAACGGGTCGAGAAAGTCGTGGACACCACGGGCGCAGGCGACCAATACGCCGCCGGGTTCATGTTCGGCCTCGCGCGCGGCCGGCCGCTGCAGGATTGCGGCCGGTTCGGCGCCATCGCGGCGGCAGAAGTGATCTCGCACTATGGTCCGCGTCCGCAGGTTCCGCTGAAGGACCTGCTGGCCGCCCGAGGGTATTGAGATGAACCGCCGCGCCGAAATCGCCCGCGACACCAAGGAGACCAAGATCCGCGTCGCCATCGACCTGGACGGGACCGGTATCTCGAAGATCGCCACCGGCATCGGCTTCTTTGACCACATGCTGGAAAGCTTCGCCCGCCATGGCGGCATCGATCTTGAGGTCGCGGCCCAGGGCGACCTACACATCGATATGCACCACACAGTCGAGGATGTGGGCATTGTGCTGGGCCAGGCAGTGGCCAAGGCCCTGGACGGGTTCAAAGGCGTGCGCCGGTTCGGCCACGCCTATATCCCCATGGACGAGACTCTGTCGCGCTGCGCTATAGACCTGTCCAACCGGTCCTATCTGATCTGGAAGGTGGAGTTCCGCACGCCCAAGGTCGGCGAGATGGACACCGAGCTTTTCAAGGAATTCCACCACGCCTTCGCCATGAACGCCGGCGCCTGCGTGCATCTGGAATGCCTTTACGGAACCAATTCGCACCACATCGCCGAGAGTGGCTTCAAGGCGCTGGCGCGGGCGTTGCGCCAAGCGGTGGAGGTGGACCCCAAGACCGGCGGAACCGCCCCCTCCACCAAGGGCGTGCTCTAGGGCGTCTTCCGAAGGGTGAGAACGGATTATCGGATGATGATGCGCTCTAAATTATTGATTTCGAGCACTTTTTACCGCGCTCAGATGACTCTGCCGGAACGGGAAAGATTCTAGGTATCCCAACGATGCGACGAGTGGCCCTGATCGACTATGGGTCGGGCAATCTGCGCTCGGCCGAAAAAGCGCTGGTGCGTGCGGCCTCAGGTGCGGCCGAGATCCTGGTGACGCACGATCCGGAAGCGGTTGCACGCGCCGACGCCGTGGTCCTGCCAGGCGTAGGTGCGTTCGCCGCCTGCATGACGGGGCTGACGGAACGTACGGGCGTGATAGAGGCGATGACAGAGGCTGTTCGGGGACGGGGAGCGCCGTTCCTAGGCATCTGCGTCGGCATGCAGTTGCTGGCGGCCCGGGGCCATGAATTCGGCGTCACCGAGGGACTCGGCTGGATCGATGGTGATGTTCGCAAGATTGCGCCGGATGATCCCGCACTGAAGGTGCCACACATGGGCTGGAACGCGCCTGAACTCACCAGGAGCCATCCGGTTCTGGCGGGCCTTGACGGCGAGGCGGCGGTCTATTTCACGCACTCGTTCGCAATGTTTCCAAAAGACGAGACGGACGTCGCAGCCTATGTGGATCACGGCGGACGGTTTCCGGCGGCGGTGGCGCGCGACAACCTCGTGGGCGTCCAGTTTCACCCTGAAAAGTCGCAAGGCCCTGGCTTGCGGCTATTGGCTGACTTCCTGGAGTGGCGACCTTGATCCTCTATCCGGCCATTGACCTGAAGGACGGCCAGTGCGTGCGTGTCGTGCATGGCGACCTCGCCACCGCCACGGTGTTCAACGATTCGCCGGCGGACCAGGCCCGGGCCTGGGTGAAGGCCGGCTTCCACTGGATCCACGTGGTCGACCTCAACGGCGCTGTCGCCGGCCAGGCGGTCAACGCCGGGGCGGTGGAAGCGATCCTTGGGGCCGTATCCGTCCCGGTTCAACTCGGCGGCGGCATTCGCACCCTCAAGGACGTGGAACGCTGGATCGAAGCGGGCGTCAGCCGGGTGATCCTGGGCACCGTGGCGGTCAAAGATCCAGATGTGGTGATCGCCGCTGCCCTCGCCTATCCCGAGCAGATCGCGGTGAGCGTGGATGTCCGTAAGGGCCGGGTAGCGGTCAACGGCTGGACCGCCGACACCGAACTCGACGCCGTGACCGTGGCCAGGCGGTTCGAGGATGCCGGTGTGGGCGCCCTGATCGTCACCGACATCGATCGTGACGGCACGTTGGAAGGCTTCAATGTCGAGGTTTTCGGCGCCATGGCCGACGCCGTGAGTATTCCAGTGATCGCGGCCGGCGGCTTGGCCAGCGTAGACGACATCGCACGATTGAAGGCGCGGGTCGGGGCGCCAGTCGCCGGCGCCGTTCTGGGCCGGGCGCTCTACAACGGCGCCATCGATCCGGCCGAAGCCCTGAGGCTCGCGGCCTGATGCTGAAGACGCGCCTGATCCCCTGTCTGGACGTCAAGGACGGTCGAGTGGTGAAGGGCGTGCAGTTCCTCGCGTTGCGCGACGCGGGCGATCCGGTCGAACAAGCCCGAGCTTACGACGCGGCTGGCGCGGATGAACTGATGTTCCTCGACATCACCGCGAGTCACGAGAACCGGGGAACCATCCTGGACGTGGTCGCGCGAACCGCCGAGGTCTGCTTCATGCCGCTTTCGGTCGGCGGCGGCGTCCGCGCGGTGGATGATGCCCGGCGCCTGCTCCGCGCCGGAGCGGACAAGATCAGCATCAACACTGCAGCGGTCGAAAATCGCAATCTGATCAGCGCCTGCGCCGACGCCTTCGGCGCCCAGGCGACGGTCGTGGCGATTGACGCCAAACACCGCTCTTCCTCCACCGGTCCTGTTGGCCGCATAGACGGCTGGGAAGTCTTCACCCATGGCGGTCGGCGGCCGACCGGGCTTGATGTGGTCGCCTATGCAGTCGAGGCGGTGTCATGCGGCGCCGGCGAGATCCTGTTGACCTCCATGGACCGCGACGGCGCCAAGACCGGCTATGACCTGGACCTCCTGCGCGCCGTTACATCGGCGGTCAGCGTGCCGGTGATCGCCTCGGGCGGGGCCGGCAATGCGCGCCATCTGGTGGAAGGCGTGCAGGCCGGCGCATCTGCGGTTCTGGCGGCCTCCATCTTCCACTTCGGCGAAGTCGGCATCGGCGAGGCCAAGGCGGCGATGGCTGCGGCTGGGATTCCCGTTCGCCTCACAGAAAGTCTTGCCGCATGAGCCGCTTCACCGACGTTGTCGCCCGGCTCGCCGCCGTGATCGAAAGCCGGCGGGGTGGAGATGCGTCAACCTCGTACACTGCCCGTCTGCTCGCAGACATCGACTATGCGGCCAAGAAGTTGGGCGAGGAGGCGGTCGAGACGGTGATCGCCGCCGCCCAGGGCGATCGGGACGCCCTGACCGCCGAGAGCGCAGACCTCATCTATCACTGGCTGGTTCTGATCGCCGCCACAGGCGTCAGTCTCGACGAGGTGGCCGCACGCCTGGAAGCTCGAGAAGGCGCATCGGGTCTCGCCGAGAAGGCTGCGCGGCTAAAGTAGTCAGCCTTTCGGTTTGCGCTTCAACGCCACATAGAGCGCGCCCTCGCCGCCGTGTCGGCGGTGGGCCGGCGACACGCCGGCGACAATGTGGGCCAGATGCGGCGCGCCCAGCCATTCTGGGGTGCGGCGGCGCAACACCCCGTCACCCTGAACCCCCTTGCCGGTGATCACCAGGACGGCCCGCCAGCCTTCGGTCCAAGCGCGCCCGAGAAACGCTTCAAGGTCGGTCCGGGCCCGATCCTGGGTCAGACCGTGCAGATCCAGGCGCGCACCGATCTCTTCGCGCTCGCGGCTGATCCGGTGATGTCGATTGGGCTCTATGGGATCAAGGCCCTCACGCGGGCGGGCCTGACCCGAGCTCAAGCGTCGGGGTGCGACGCGGAGTGGCGCGTCGAGGCCGGTGGCCGGTGCGCTTGGGAGTGGCGCAGCGCGACCCGCCATTGGGTGAACCGTGGCTGCCACTTGGCCCCATATCCGGAGTTCGTCGGGGCGGAGCGTGCGCTTCATGGCCGGGGAACCAGGCGCCACATCATCAGCGTGTGGCGGATGCGCCCGGCTTCAACGCCGGCCACATCGCCCTGCCCAATATAGAGATCAGCGCGCACCTCGCCTTTGATCGCGCCGCCGGTGTCGAGCGCGGTCACCAGCCGCCGATAGCGTGGAAAGGCCCCAGCCAGCATTGGCGCCTCCCCATCCAGCCACAAGAGATCGCCATAGCGGTGGAAGGCCGGATCTATGGCGATGGCGCGGCCGGCCGGAAGCGGCGCCCCGGCTGCGCCGGCGGGAGGTCGGCCATCATCGGGCGCCAGGCGGAAGAACACGAAGCGGGGGTTGAGCCGCATCAATTCGTCGGCGACGGGTCCTCGATTGGCCGCCAGCCAGGCGCGGATGGAGTCGCCCGAAGTGTTGTCGCGCGCCAGCAGGCCCCGCTCCCGCATCGGGTTGGCGATCCCGACGAAGGGCAGGCCATTATGGGCGGCGTAGAGCGCCTTAATGCGCTGACCGTCCTCAAAGACCAGGACCCCAGAACCTTGAATCTGCAGAAAGAAGTGCTCCTCCGGCCGCATCCAGGCCAACGGCGCGGACTCCTGTAAGGCTTCGATGCGGGCGCGGTCTGGATAGGGGGCTCCATCGCTAGATCGACTGGCGCGACCATCAGGGGCCAGCGTTAGATCTGATGGGCGCGGTCGAACCGGTGTGCTGAACTCCGAATCTTGCGCCCGGCGGGCGGCATAGACCGGCGCGAAGTAACCTGTCAGCACGCCCTCGGCGCCGACTCGCTCCGCCTGGAATTCGCGTTCCAGAAAGATACGGCCGTCGCCTGGCATGATCTCGCCGACCGAGCGCGCGCGGAAGCAGAGATCAGCCGCCACCGGATCCCGGATGGCCGAACAGACGGCGCGCCAGGCCTCAAATGCGATGTCGTGATTTTCGTTCGCCCAGCCCGGGAGTTCGGAGAGTTCGATCCGGCTGGACACGGCCGGCGCCGGCGCGGCCTCCATGCTCCGGATCGGGTCCGGCGCGGTTGGAAGTCTCGAAGGGCCTGGCGTCTCGCGAGCGGGCGTGGCGCAGGCCGCCAACGTCGACGCCGAAAGTGCAGCGATCAGCGGCCTCCAGGCGGGTCTCACGCTTCGGCGGCGTCCACGTGGGCGAGCGTCCAGTTCGGGTCTTTGCTGGCGAGCGATCGCTCGAACGTCCAAAGCTCGGCGGTCCGGCGATCGTCCACAGCTTCACCCTCGGGACCCTTGGAGCGGGTGCGGAACTCGGCGAGGAACCGGACGGTCACCCGGGCTATCTCGCCGGACATCTCGGCGGTTTCCAGATCCGCGCGCGGCGGGTGAGTGAACTCGACGGTTTCGCTCCGCCCTTCGGCTTCACGGCTGTCGATGACCTGTTCGAAGCTGGCCAGCACCGCCGGCGCGAGCAGGTTGCCCAACGTCTTGCGATCGCCCTCGGCGAAAGCCGTGACGATCATCTGGTAGGCGCTTCGGGCGCCGCCTAGGAAGCGGCCGACGTCAAAGCCCGGGTCGCGCGCGCGAATCGCAGCCAGGCCGGTGAGTTCCACCCCGTCGTCCGCCGGCTCCGGCGGCCGCTCCGCAGGGCGCGGTCCAATCGCTGCGGTCTCAGTCGCAGGACGGTCGCCTGGCTGACGACCCACGCGCCGACCCAGCACCGAATAGAGCTGGTACAGCACGATGACCGCGAGGCCCGCAAAGATGATCAGTTCCAAAACCTGCAAGGGTGCGCCTCGATTTCCGCCTGCCTCGTTAGCCTGTTCGACGTCTCACATATAGTCTGCCCTTGCGCCAACGTCAGGGGCGGCGTTGCGCGGTCGGTGTCGCGTGTGATAGCCGCACGGCCGACCCGGCGCCGTTCGCGCCGTCCGAAAGAGATCTTCATCCTCATGACCGACACCGACGCCGGAGCCAACGCGCCGTCCAACGGCGCCCTAAACGCCGAGCCCGGCATCCGCATCCTGGCCCAGTTCATCCGCGATCTTTCATTCGAGAACCCGCGCGCGCCGGACGCTTTGCGCGCCAGCCCGGACCAGCCGCAGATCGACCTCAATGTGGAAATGAACGCCCGGGGCCGCGAGGATGGCCTGTTTGAGGTGGACCTGAAGCTCTCCGCCCAGGCCAACCGTCCTGAGGGGCCGCTGTTCATCGTCGAGCTCCTCTATGGCGGCGTCTTCCAGATCAGCGGCGTCCCGGCTGAGGAGATGGAGCCGGTGCTGCTGATCGAATGCCCGCGCTACTTGTTCCCCTTCGCCCGTCGGATCATCGCTGAGGTGACGTCAGAAGGCGGCTTCCCGCCGTTCCTGCTCGATCCGATTGACTTCGCGGGGGTCTATGCCGCCCGCAAGGCCCAGCAGGACCCGACGGTCGGCCACGCCTGATCGCCGCTAGATCCCAAACGGCGCCCATAGAGAAGCGTCCTTTACTTTATCGCGGATGAAGACCGCGTGGGCGGCGCGCTCCGCCTCGCTGGCGCGTGAGTCCAAGGGGCGGGCGCGGGGGCCATAAGCGCTCCGGGGCGCCAGTTCGGGCTTTCGACTCTCGCCCCGGGCGCCGGTCGCGAGATCAAGGCGGCGCTCGCGGCCGCCCTTGAGTTCCAGATACACCGCCGCCAGCAGCTTGGCGTCGATCAGGGCGCCATGTTTTTCGCGCTCGCTGAGCGAGATGCGGAAACGCTTACAGAGCGCGTCCAACGAGTTGTGCATTCCGGGAAAGCGCTGCTTGGCCAGCGCCAGGGTGTCGATCCAACGACGCTCCGGCAGTTCCGGTCGACCGCAATTGGCCAACTCCCAGTTCAGGAACCCTCGGTCGAAGCCGGCATTATGGGCAATGATCGGTGACTCGCCCACGAACTCGAGAAAGGCGTCGACGACCTCGGGCGCCTCAAAGCGAGGCTTACCTCGAAGAAAAGCCGCGGAAAGTCCGTGGACCCGCTCCGCGTCGGCGGGCATGTCGCGGCAAGGGTCAATGTAGACGTGGAAGCTGCGACCGGTCGGCAAGAACTGGTCGATCTCAAGAGCCGCCACTTCCACCAAACGGTCGCCGGTCTTGGGGTCGAAGCCGGTGGTTTCCGTATCAAGTACGATCTCGCGCGCCATGGCCGCACCCTGCCCCGCTTTGTCGTGAGTCTCAATCCGGCCGCGTACAGTGGCGCTGTTGGGCAGAGCGCCGCTAAACTGCGCCGTGCGAACGAGGGAGACCGTGGTGGCGGAGGTCGAGGTCTGGCGCGGGTCTGTAGAGGCCTGGGAATGCGACGAGATGGGCCATCTCAATGTCGGCTTCTATGTCGCCAGGTCGATGGAGGGCCTGGCAGGGCTGGCAGCGGAGCTGGGGATGCCCCACGCCTTCGCGCCAGGCGCCGAGGCCACGCTGCTGGTTCGGGAACAGCACATCCGCTTCCTGCGCGAGGCCCGGGCCGGCGCGCCGCTGAGCATGACCGGCGGCGTGTTGTCGCTTGATGAAACCGAGGCCCGCTTTGGCCTTGTGCTGCGCCATGCGGATGGCCAGATCGCGGCAAGTTTCCAGACCGTGGCCGCGCACGCCACCGCGCGCGAGGGGCAGGCATTTCCCTGGCCGGATCGAATTCGCCTTCGGGCCGAAGCGCTCGCCTGCGAGGCGCCCGCCAACGCCGGGCCGCGTTCGATCGGATTGGCCCCGGTCACGACCCAGGCCAGTCTGGCGCGGGCGGAAGCGCTAGGATTGACGGCCACCGGAACGGGCGTGGTCGCCGCCCATGGTTGCGACGCCTTTGGACGTATGAGGGTTGAAGGATTCATGCAGCGGCTCTCGGCAGGTGTGCCGCATCTCTTTTCCGGTCGGCGGTTGGGCAAGGTCGGAGAAAGCCGCCGGGTCGGCGGGGCTGCGGTGGAATATCGCCTGATCCATCACGCCTGGCCGCGCGCGGGAGATCGGTTCGCCCTGCGGTCTGGTTCGGCGGGCGGAGACGCGCGCATCCGCCGGCTGGTCCATTGGCTGCTCGATCCGGTGACGGGCCAGCCCTGGGGCTCGGCGGAAGCCATAGCCGTCTCCTTTGACCTCGATACTCGCAAGCTGATCGAGCTGCCCCCCGAGGAACTGGCCCGCGCCAATGCCGACGCGATCCCGGGGCTGGGGCTCTAGTGGTCTGGCCACGCGTTGGGCACGTGTCGCGGCGGATGGCGGGGAGCCAACGCAATCAAGTCCAGGCGTACGGTACAGTCCTTAAGCCCGCGCCGGCCGGCGGCCAGCGCTAGGCCCGCCCTGCGCAGGCGATCCCTCTGGTCCGGCGTGACCGCCTCCAGCGCCGCTTCGAGGGTCCCTCGCTGCTTAACTTCGACCACCGCCAGGACGGGGCCGCGCAGCGCCAGGATGTCGATCTCTGCCTGAGGTGTGCGCAGTCGAAATCCCAGTATCCGATAGCCCTTGGCCATCAGCCAGATCACCGCAAGGGCTTCGGCGCGCCGCCCCGACCGGCGTGCTGCGGCGCCTCGGTCGACGCGCGCCGTCACCCCTTTAGCTCCAGCGCCCGCCGATAGAGTTCGCGACGGGGGAGGCCCAGCGCCCGCGCCACCTCTCCGGCCGCCTCGGAGGGGCCAAGACGAGTCAGCGCTTCCGTAAGGGCCGTATCGGCGTCAGCAGCGGTGGCCTCCGCCTCGCGACCGGGCGCCAGGAGGATCACGATCTCGCCCTTGGGGGCATCCAGCGCTGGGTCGGCCGCCAAAGTCGCAAGCGGGCCACGGTAGAAGGTCTCATAGAGTTTGGTGATCTCGCGGGCGACCACCGCCTCGCGATCGCCCAGCACGGCGACCATGTCGGCCAGACTGTCAGCCAGTCGCGACCCGCCCTCGAAGAACACCAAAGTCGCTCGGACGCCGGCCAACTCAGAGAGGAACGCTCGTCGGGCGGCGGATTTGGGCGGGGGAAAGCCTGCGAACAGGAAGCGATCGGTAGGTAACCCCGCCGCCGACAGGCCGGCCAGGAGGGCCGAGGCGCCGGGGATCGGATAGACTGCATGCCCCGCTTCGGCCGCCTCGCGCACCAGCCGGAAACCAGGGTCGGATATCAGCGGCGTTCCGGCGTCGGAGACCAGGGCCACGCGCCCGCCCTCGGACAGAACCGCCATCGCTTTGGGCCTGGCCCGCTCGGCCGCGTGCTCATCATGGCGCTCCAGTTTCGCCTTCAAACCATAGGCGGCCAGCAGCTTGCCGGTGACCCGCGTATCCTCGGCCAGCACCAGATCGGCTGCGGCCAGAACATCAAGGGCGCGGAGTGTGATGTCACGCAGGTTTCCGATGGGCGTGGCGACCACATATAGGCCGGGCGCCAACGGCGCTGCATTCAGAGTGGGCGGTGGCAGGGCGTGGGCCATGGCGCTCAGGCTGCGCTCGCGGCGACCGCGGTGGCAAGGTGCGTTGTCAGCGCATTCAGCACCCGGCGGCCGGCGGGGGTGGCGCGAAGGCGGACCGGGTCATCGACCACCAGACCCGCAGCCACCAGATCGCGGACATTCGGCGGCGTCAGGCCGAGGGCCGCGACGTCGGCAAAGGCGACGCCCTCGATAATGCGCAAACCCATCAACAGGCGCTCCTCAGCGGCTTCGACGGCGCTCAAGACGTCGCGCTCCGCGAAACCAACACCCGTGGCGTCCACCCGACGGATGTAGTCAGCGGGTCTGGCCGCGGCGCGGGTCGCGACCCGCGCGCCGTCCAACGTTAGCCGACCATGGGCGCCTGGGCCTGCGCCGACATAGTCCAGGCCCCGCCAGCCGGCGAGATTGTGTCGCGCGCGGGCGGCCTCGGTCCGGGCGTGGTTGGACACCTCGTAGGCCGCAAAGCCTTCGGCCTCCAGTACGGCCTGTGTGGCCTCGTAGAGATCGGCGGCCGGATCCTCCGCCGGGGTCGAGAAGACGCCGCGCGCCACCGCCCGGTCAAACGCCGTGCCCGGCTCGATGGTGAGTTGATAGGGAGAGATGTGCTCAGCCCCCAAGCGCGCGGCGGCGCGCAACTCCAGCGCCCAATCCTCGGGAGTCTGACCGGGCCGCGCATAGATCAGATCGAGCGAAACGCGGGGAAAGGCTTCGAGGGCGACGTTCGCCGCACGCAAACCCTCGGCGGTGTCGTGATCCCGACCCAGAAACTTCAGCGCCGCATCGTCCAACGCCTGCAGCCCCAACGAGAGACGGTTGACGCCCGCCCCGGCGAAATCGACATAGCGTTGCGCCTCCGCGTCGGTGGGATTGGCCTCAAGCGTCACCTCCAGGTCCGCCGCCGGGCGCCAAAGCCGCCGCGCGGCCGCTAGGATCATCGCCGTCTGGTCTGGTCGCATCAGCGAGGGCGTGCCACCGCCGAAGAAAACCGACACCAGCTCTCGTGGTCCGGTCAGAGCGGCCTGGCCCTCCATGTCCGCCACGATCGCGAGGGCCAGGGCATCAGCCTCCACATCGCGACCCCGCGCCCGAAGGACGTTAAAGTCGCAGTATGGGCAGATGCGCGCACAGTAGGGCCAGTGAACGTAGACGCCTAGAGCGCGATCTGGCGAAGCGGGAACGGATTCGCCGGCGGAATCACGCCCTGAATCAAACGGGCGGAGCCCCTGCGGCGTCAAAGCAGCGCGGCCTTCAGTTTCTCGAACGCCCGCGTGCGATGGCTCAGAGCGTCCTTTGCCTTGGGTGCCATCTCGCCGAAGGTTTGCGCGCTACCCTGGGGGACGAAGATAGGATCGTACCCGAACCCCAGTGTTCCCCGCCGCGGAAACTGCAGCGATCCGTCGACCCTGCCCTCAACCACCACCGCAGGTCCAAACGGCCAAGCCACAGCGAGCGCACAGGTGAACCACGCCGACCTATCCTTGGCGCCCCTCTCCTCGAGGCGCTGCTCGACCTCGGCTATGGCGATCGCGAAGTCCTTGCCGGGTCCGGCCCATCGGGCCGAGTAGATCCCGGGCGCGCCGTCGAGCGCCTTCACCGACAATCCCGAGTCGTCCGCCAGCGCAACCAGTCCGGACGCGTCGGCCGCGGCCCTGGCCTTCAAGAGCGCGTTGCCGGTGAAGGTGGCCTCGGTTTCCTCGGGCTCAGGAAGGCCGAGCGCGCCGGCGGCGACCAGCTCGAATCGGCCATCCAGGATTTCTGCCAACTCGCGCGCCTTGCCGGGATTGTGGGTCGCCACCACCAGCCGGGTTCCAGGCTCCAGCTTAAGGGCCATCTCGCGCTCCCTCGTTCAGGCGACAAACCATAGCGCCAGCGAGCTCTGCTGCATTGCGAAAGTTTAATATCGTTACTCGATATTCACGTGATTGGGAAACGATATGGACATATCGATAATCGCATCAGGTCAGCCCGATCTGACAAAACCACGCCGCACTGCGGCAAACCTAGGAGCTAGATATGTTCACCCAAGTCATGAACCAGATCGACCGGGTCGCCATGGTCTTGGTCGTGGTGCTGGCGGCATCGCCGATCCTGAGCATCGCCGCCCAGGCCGCCTTCGCTTAAGTTCGGCCCCGAAAGATGAGCATCGTCCGATCCGCCCCGGCGACCGGCGCCAAGCCGCACCGGCGCGGATCCTGACGGTTCCTTTGGGGGAGGCTAGCTAACACTATGCGCGCACTTGGCCCTGGCTCGGTTTCCAGCTTCCTCAAGATCATTCTCGATGTCGTTTTCGCCGCCCTGTGGATCGGCGTCGGCGCCCTGGCTCTGATCGCGCTCGCTGCGCTGCTTTTGGGCTCCAATCCTGAAATGCTCGCCAATGTGCGCTTCAACGGCGAAGCCGCCACGGTCGCCGAGCGCGGCCCTGTGCTGGCCGCCGGACTCGCCGCCGCGGCGTTCTATCTTACCGGCGTTCTGGTGATCGTGGGCGTCTTGCGCCGCATCTTCGCCACCCTGACCGCGGGCGACCCCTTCCATCCGGAGAATGTGGCGCGTCTGCGCCTGATCGGACTGATGCTGGCGGGCCTTGAGCTTGGCCGCTACGCGGTCTGGGCGCTGGGCGCGTGGCTTCCGGGCGCCAGCCAGCGGGAGCCCGGCGTCGGCGTGACCGCTTGGTTCTCGGTGCTGGTGGTGTTTGTGCTCGCCGAGGTCTTCCGTGAAGGCGCCCGCCTGCGCCGTGAAGCGGAGCTGACGATCTGAGCCATGCCCATCCGCGTAAGCCTAGACCGCATGCTGCTCGAACGACGGATGTCGCTGACCGAGCTCGCCGACCGGGTCGGCGTAACCATCGCCAACCTGTCGATTCTCAAGACCGGCAAGGCCCGCGCTGTGCGCTTCTCGACACTGGCCGCGCTGTGCCGTGAGCTCGACTGCCAACCCGGCGATCTGATTGTCTACGAGCCGGGTCCCGACATCCCGCCGGATGACGACGAAGGCTAAGGCTATGCTGCGACGCGATATCGCGTCGCCGATGTAGACGCCTAAGGACCTTGTAATTCACGGACCTGAAAACTAAATCCCCGATATTGCATCGCACAATAGGGGATTTTCAGATGCTCAAGCTGATCGAACGTATGCTCGACGCGATGTTCGCGCCGCTGGCCCGCGAACTGGCGCGCCTGCCACCTCAGGCTCTCCGCCTCGACGTCTACTTCTGAGAACCGGCCGCCGACCGCTGCAGGGCGCAGAGGTCGGCGATGCCCGAGCGCGCCAGGCCGAACAGCGCGTCGAACTCTGCCTGGCTGAAGCCGCGCCTCTCGCCCGTCGCCTGGATCTCGACGATCTGGCCCGATCCGGTCAGGACGAAGTTGGCGTCGGCCTCGGCGTTGCTGTCTTCCTCATAGTCGAGATCGAGCACCGGGGTGTCGGCGAAAATGCCACAACTCACCGCCGCCACCTGGTCGAGGATCGGGTCGTTGGCGATTATGCCCTCGTCCAGAAGATGCTGGGTCGCCAGGCGGAGCGCCACCCAGGCGCCGGTGATAGAGGCGGTGCGCGTGCCGCCGTCGGCCTGGAGCACGTCACAGTCGACGGTGATCTGCCGCTCGCCCAGCGCCTTCAGGTCGGTGACCGCGCGCAGCGAGCGCCCGATCAGGCGCTGGATCTCCTGGGTGCGGCCCGACTGCTTGCCCTGCGCCGCCTCGCGCCGGCCTCGCGTGTGCGTGGCACGGGGCAGCATGCCGTATTCCGCCGTCACCCAGCCTTGGCCGCGTCCGCGCAGGAAGCCCGGAACGCCCTCTTCAAGGCTCGCCGTGACCAGCACCTTGGTGTGACCGGCGGTGATCAGGCACGAGCCCTCGGCATAGCGGGTGACCCCGGTTTCGAGGTTGATGGCGCGGAGCGCGTCGGGCGTACGGTTGGACGGGCGCATGAAAGACCTTGGCTTTGGGAAGCGGTCGCGGCTTATCCTAGATCAGAACCTCGCCGTCCATGGCCCACCGTCCGCCGCCCAGGAGCCTGACTGAAACCGCCCGTGACCACGCCCTTGTTCGCCAGAGGCCCGACACTGACCGATATGGATGCGCGGGCTCGCGATATCTTTCGCCGGATTGTGGAGAGCTATCTGGAGACCGGGGAACCGGTGGGCTCACGCACCCTCTCCCGGGCTGGGATCTCGCTGTCGCCAGCCTCAATCCGCAACACCATGCAGGATCTGACTCAGCTTGGCCTTCTGGGCGCGCCGCACGTCAGCGCCGGGCGGCTGCCGACCCATGCGGGTCTACGGCTGTTCGTCGACGGTCTGATGGAGGTGGGCAATGTGGCGGAGGTCGATCGGCGGTCGATCGAGGCGCGCCTACTGGCGCACGGGCGCAACTATGAGGACGCGCTGAACGAGGCTTCCGCCATCCTTTCGGGGTTGGCCGGGGGCGCGGGCGTGGTGGTGACCCCGGTGCGCGACGCGGGCGTCAGCCACGTGGAGTTCGTTCCATTGTCCGGCGATCGCACGCTGGCGATCATGGTGTTCGACGACGGCTCGGTGGAAAATCGGCTTATGCGTCTGCCCGAGGGCGTTACACCGTCCTCCCTTCAGGCGGCTTCCAACTTCCTCAACGCCCGGCTACGGGGCCGCACCCTGCAGGAGACCAGGATCGACCTGCGCGCCGAACTCGATCAGGCCCGGCGTGAGCTCGACGATGCGGCAGCGCGCCTGGTCGAGGATGGCCTGGCCGCCTGGGGCGGCGGCGAGGCGGCGGATCGGGCGCTGATTGTGCGCGGCCGCGCCAACCTGCTGGAAGACCGCGAGACCCTTGAAGACCTCGAACGGGTGCGCTCTCTCTTCGAGGATCTGGAGCAGAAGGAGCAGCTCATTTCGCTGCTGGACGGGGTCCGAGACGGCGAGGGTGTGCGCATCTTCATCGGCGCAGAGACCCGCCTGTTCTCGCTTTCGGGTTCCGCCGTGATCGCGGCGCCCTATATGACGGGCTCGCAGCGGGTGGTGGGCGCGATCGGCGTGATCGGCCCGGCTCGCCTTAACTACGCCCGGATCATCCCGCTGGTGGACTACACCGCCCGCGTGCTGGGCCAGGTGATGAATGCCTAAGGAATTGAATAAGACGCTATGTCCGAGGAACTGACGCCCGCCGACTTTGAAGCCGGCGATGATTCTACCGATCTGGAGGCCATAGCCGCCGAGATCCAGGCGCTGAAGGACCAGGTGCTGCGCTATGCCGCCGAGGCGGAAAACACCAAGCGCCGGGCCGAGCGCGAGATGAACGACGCGCGCGCCTATGCGATCACAAAGTTCGCGCGTGATCTGCTGGGCGTGGCCGACACGTTCGAACGCGCGCTGGCCGCCGCTCCAGTGGGGGAGGGTCCGGTAAAGAACTTCGTTGTGGGCGTTGAGATGACCTCCAAGGAGCTGCAGGGCGCCTTCGACAAGAACGGGCTCAAGCGCATCGATCCGGCCAAGGGCGAGAAATTCGATCCCCACAAGCACCAGGCGATGATGGAACAGCCCGGAACCGAGGTGGAGCCGGGGGGCGTGGTCCAGGTTCTGCAACCGGGCTACGAACTGCTCGGCCGTCTGGTGCGCCCGGCCATGGTGGTGGTCGCGGCCAAGGGCGCCGCGCCACCCAACCCCTATGGAAGCGGCGGCGGCGGGGAGACCGTGGATGACGCTGGCGGATCAGTGGATACCCGCGCCTGAGACCGCTTGGCCGGGCTTCCACCGGCGCCGGTTTCCGCTAATGTCCGTGGTCCCTATCGCGCGGGTTCCCATCGACTCCGCGCGCTGACCGACCGGGATCTGGAATGAAGCTGACCATCGAACGCGCCGCGCTGCTGAAAGCGCTGGGCCATGTGCAGAGCGCGGTGGAGCGCCGCAACACGATCCCGATCCTCTCGAATGTGCTGCTCACTGCGGAACGCGACCAGCTGACCTTCGCGGCGACCGATCTCGACATGGAGATCATCGACACGGCGCTGGCCCAGGTGGACGTAGCCGGCCAGATCACTGCACCGGCGCACACTCTCTATGAGATCGTCCGAAAGCTTCCGGAAGGGGCCGATGTCTCACTGAGCTTCACCGGCGACGATCCGCGCCTGACCGTGGCGGCGGGCCGCAGCCGCTTCAACCTGCCAGTGCTGCCCGCCGGCGACTTTCCGGTGATGTCCTCGGACGGGATCTCGGGCTCGATTTCGGTCGACGCCAACGACCTCATCCGGCTGATCGACAAGACGCGCTTCGCCATTTCGGCGGAGGAGACGCGCTATTATTTGAACGGCCTTTATGTGCACACGGTGATCGTAGGCGGCCAGGCCCGTCTGCGCGCAGTGGCCACCGATGGCTCGCGGTTGGCGCTGGCGGACATGCCGGCGCCCCAGGGCGCGGCCGGCGCACCCGGCGTGATCGTCCCGCGCAAGACAATCGCCGAGATCCGCCGCCTGCTGGACGATGCAGGCGAGAGCGTCGAGCTGCAGATCAGTCCCCAAAAGGTGCGATTGGAGCTCGGCGGCGCCGCCTTGACCTCGAAGGTCATAGACGGCTCGTTCCCCGACTACAGTCGGGTGATCCCCAAGGACAATGCGCGCCGGGTCATGGCCGACGCGCGCCTGTTCGCTCAGGCCGTGGACCGCGTGGCCACCATCTCGGCCGAGAAAAGCCGCTCGGTGCGTATGGCCATCGAGGCCGGCCGCGTGGTGCTGACGGTGCGCAACATGGAGGCCGGCCAGGCGGTGGAAGAGCTGGAGATCGACTACGACGGTGACGCCTTCGAACTGTCGTTCAACGCTCGCTACCTTATGGATATCACCGACCAGATCTCCGGCGAGGTGATGGAGATGCGCTTCGGCGGCTCAAACGACCCGGCCCTGGTGCTCGATCCGGGCGACGCGGACGTGCAGTACATCCTGATGCCGCTGAGGGTTTAGAGCATCACCTCCCACCGCTCCGCGGTTGGGGGGTATGCTCAGTGCCCGCTGTCGATCTCGTAGACCCCTGGTGTGGCGGTCGTGTCGCCATGGGCGCGGACGAACCGGCGATCACAGTAGGGACACTCCACGTAGTCGCCCTCGCCCATCTCAAGCCAGACGCGCGGATGGCCCAGCGCACCGCCGACCCCGTCACAGGCGACGCGGTGGCCGTGGATGGCCACGATCTCGGGTGCGGGCATGTTGTCGGCCATCAGAAAAGTCCCTGCGCCTACGCTTGGCGACGCGCCGGCTGGGGCCTAGGTATGCCGGGCGCAGCTTCGCCGTCAACGATAGGGCTCCATGGACCTTCCCGACAACGCCATCCTGGCCCAGGGCCTGACCAAGACCTACGCCGCCACCAAGACCACCCCGGAGATGCGGGCGTTGAAGGGCATCGACCTCGCCATCCCGCGCGGCTCGATCTTCGGTCTGCTAGGGCCGAACGGGGCCGGGAAGTCGACCTTCATCAACATCCTGGCCGGACTGGTGCGGAAGAGCTCGGGCCAGGTGAGCATCTGGGACCGCGACATCGACGCCCGACCGCGCGACGCGCGGGCCGCCATCGGCGTGGTTCCCCAGGAGATCGCCGCCGACCCGTTCTTTACCCCGCGCGAGTCGCTGGAAGTGGCGGCGGGCATGTACGCGGTGCCCAAAGCGGAGCGTCGAACCGACGAGCTGCTGGCGGCGCTGGGCCTCGCCGACAAGGCCGACGCCTATGTCCGCCAGCTGTCGGGCGGCATGAAGCGCCGGCTGATGGTGGCCAAGGCCATGGTGCACAATCCGCCGATCCTGATCCTGGATGAGCCGACGGCGGGCGTGGATGTGGAGCTGCGCCGCCAGCTCTGGAGCTATGTGGTCGAGCTGAACCGGCGGGGCGTGACCATCGTGCTCACCACCCACTATCTGGAGGAAGCGCAGGAGCTCTGCGACCGCATCGCCATCGTCAGTCGGGGCGAGGTGGTGGCCTGCGAGCCGACAGAGACACTGCTTGCGAGAATGGACATCCGCAATGTGCTGGTCACACCTTCCGAACCACTCTCGGAGCCGCCAAAGCTGGCGGGTTTCGAGACCAGGCAGCTAAAGGGTGGAGCCTTCTCGGTCAGCTATCGTACCGGCCACTCCAGCGTCGAACAGGTGCTGGCGGCGATCCGCGCGGCCGGCGTCTCGATCAAGGACATCGCCACCGAGGACCCAGACCTGGAAGATGTGTTTGTCTCGCTGACATCGAAGACCGAGGCGGCAGCTTAGCGCCAGGCCCTAGTGGCGGAACACCCTGACGCCGGTGAAGACCATGGCGAGGCCGCGTTCGTCGGCGGCGGCGATTACCTTGTCGTCGCCGATGGAGCCTCCCGGCTGGATCACCGCGGTACAGCCTGCATCGGCCGCTTGGATCAGGCCATCTGGGAACGGGAAGAAGGCCTCTGAAGCACAGGCTGAGCCCTTGAGGTCCAGCCCGAAATCGGCGGCGCGCAAAGCGGCGATACGGGCGCTGTCCTTGCGGTTCATCTGGCCTGCGCCCAGGCCCAGAGTCTGGCCGGCGCGCGCATAGACGATAGCGTTCGACTTCACGTGCTTGGCGATGGTGAAGGCGAACAGCATGTCGGTGATCTCGGCCTCGGTCGGCGCACGTTTCGTCACCACCTTGAGGTCGGCCGGCGTAAGGCGGGCGGTGTCCCGGGTCTGGGTGAGGAAGCCGCCCGATACCGACTTGAAGGTGCGGCCGGGCGCAGACGGATCGGGCAGACCTCCAGTGATCAGCAGGCGCACGTTCTTCTTCTTGCGGAACAGCGCGACGGCGTCCTCATCTGCGTCCGGCGCAATCACAACCTCGGTGAAGATCTCCAGCACCTTGGCCGCCGTGGCCGCGTCCAGCCGGGTGTTGAGGGCGACGATGCCGCCGAAAGCGCTGGTTGGATCACAGGCCAGCGCCCGGTCATAGGCCTCAGCCAGGCTGGCCCCGGTGGCGACACCGCAGGGATTGGCGTGCTTGATGATCGCGCAGGCCGGCGCCTTGGCCGGATCGAACTCGGCGATCAGTTCGAAGGCCGCATCGGTGTCGTTGATATTGTTGTAGCTGAGCTCCTTGCCCTGCAGCTGGCGGGCCGTGGCCACGCCGGGCGCAGGGTTCGGATGGCGATAGAAGGCCGCCTGTTGGTGCGGGTTCTCGCCATAACGCATCGTTTGCGCCAGTTCGCCGCCAATGCTGAACCTTTGCGGCGCGAACTCGCCGAGTTCGGCGGCGAACCAGGACGAGATCGCGGAATCGTATGTCGCCGTGCGGCCATAGGCCCTGGCCGCCAGCCGTTTGCGCAGCGAGAGCGTCGTGGCGCCCCCCTCGGCGAGTTCCGCCAGCACCTCGACCA
>NZ_JBILUK010000064.1:0-14884 GCF_044371015.1 Phenylobacterium sp. | reverse complement strand
CTATGCCGATTGGCCTGGAACCGACGAGGTGATCCAGGCGCTGACCGGGCTGGTCTATGCCTTCGGTCCGGCCGAGGGGCCGCCGACCCTCGCCCAGGGGCACGGTCCGCAGGTGAGCGCCGCCCTGGCCGCCTTCAACGCCGCTATGGGCGCGCTGTTCGCACAGCCCCGCCCGCGGCGCATCTCGGTGTGCGTGCACGAGGCCCACATGTGCCTGACCGAGACCGGCGCTGTCTCCGCGCTGATGGAGGGCGGGCTGGCGGTGCGCCTCGGGGTCAATCGCTTCGTCCCGACCTATCCCTGCGGGAGCTATCCCACGACCGATGGCTGGCTGGGTGTAACCGCGCTGATCCCCGCCCAATGGAAGGCCTTCTGTGAGTTGATCGGCCGGGAGGCGATGGCCAGAGAGCCCCGCTACGCAACCTCGGTCGAGCGGTTGTTGCTGGCCGACGAGATCGATCCGCTGGTCGCGGACGCCGTCTCGAAGGGGTCGAGCGATCGATGGGTGCAGGGCGGGTTCGAGCGCCGCATTCCCCTGACTCCGATGGCGGATCTCGCCGGGCTGCCGCAGGAGCCGCACTGGCGGCAGCGCGGCGCTTTCGCGCCCTTCGATGCGGAAGGGCGTGTCGGCCCCACGCTGCCATATCGCTTTGCCCACCGCGGGGAATCGGGAGTCCGATTCGCCGGCGGCCCGCCCTCGGCGCCGCTGCGGGGCCTCCGGGTGGTGGATTTTTCCATGGGCTGGGCTGGGCCGCTTTGCACCCGCACGCTGGCCGATCTCGGCGCCGACGTGATCAAGATCGAGTCCGAGGGCCATCCGGACTGGTGGCGAGGCTGGGAGACGGACCAGAGCGGCGATCCGCCGCCGCGCGAGACCAAGTACAACTTCATCTCGGTCAACCGGAACAAGCGCGGCGTTGTGCTGGATGTGACCACGCCCGACGGCCTCGCCAAGGCCAAGGCCTTGATCGGCGACGCCGATGTGTTCGTCGAGAACTACGCCCCGGGCGCCATGGAGAAACTGGGCCTCGGCGCCGAGGTGCGCCGCGCGCTCAATCCGCAACTGATCTCGATCTCGATGCCGGCGTTCGGCCTGGGCGGACCCTTGAGCGGCATCCGGGCCTATGGCTCGACGGTGGAACAGGCGTCGGGCATGCCCTTCGCCAACGGCCGCGATGATTGGGCCCCTTGCTTGCAGCACGTAGCCTTCGGGGATCCGATCGGCGGGCTGAACGCGGCGAACGCCCTGCTTGCAGCGCTGTGGGGTCGCGCCGAACACGGGGGCGCGGAGATCGACTTGGCGCAGGTGGCCTGCCTGTTCGCCTACGCCGCCGACGCCCTGATCGCCCAGCAAGACTGTGATGGTCCGCTGCCACGAACTGGCAGCCGGCGTCCCCGCGCGGCGCCGACCTGCGTGGTGCGCGGCCTTGAGCCGGACACCTGGCTGGCCCTCTCCGTCCAAAGCGCTGAGGCCTGGCGAGGGCTTTGTCAGGTCATTGGCGCCGAGGCGTGGCTGGAGGACCCGGAACTGGCGACGGTTGCGGGGCGCAACCGCCATGCCGACCGGATCGAAGCCGCCGTCGCCGCCTGGGCTTTCGGCCTCACGCCCGACGCGGCGGCCCTGGCCCTGCAGGCCCGGGGCGTGGCGGCGGCGCCGGCGCTGCGCGTCGATCAACTGGGATACGATGTCCAGCTCGCCTCCACGGGCTTCTGGGCCGAGATGGAACGCGCCTATGTGGGCCGCTACATCACCCCGGCCGCGCCCTTCGCCTATGACGGCCAACGTCCCGCACTGCGCCTTCCGGCGCCGACGCTGGGGCAGCACACGGACGAGGTGCTGGCTCCGCTCAGGTGACCTTGGTGACGCGCAGCGAGTTGGTGCCGCCGGATTGGCCGAACGGCACGCCCGCGACCACCACCACTTCCTCGCGACGCTTGGCGAAGCCGCTCTTCAACGCCAGGGCGGCGGCCTGGGCGACGGTCTCGGTCATGGTGTGCGTGGTCTCAGACAGCAGGGCGTGAACGCCCCAGACCAGCGCCAGACGACGGGCGGTCTCCAGCCTGGGCGTCAGGCCCAGGATCGGCGGCGAGGGCCGCTCGCGCGCCACCCGCGTGGCGGTGCGTCCGGTCAATGAAAAGGCGCAGATGGCCTTGGCCTCGATGGTCTCGGCGACCTGGCGGGCGGCGGCGCAAATGGCGTCTTCCGCCGAGTGTTCCGGCGTCGGCCGCATGGCGGCGCGGGCGGCCTTCAGCTCGTCGTCTTCCTCGGTGCGGGCGATGATGCGGTCCATCATCCGCACGGTCTCGACCGGATACTTGCCGGTGGCGCTCTCGGCCGAGAGCATCACCGCATCCGCGCCGTCAAACACCGCGGTCGCCACATCGGAGGCCTCTGCGCGGGTCGGCGTCGGGTTCTCGATCATGCTCTCCATCATCTGGGTGGCGACCACCACCGGGCGGCCATGACGATGGGCGGCGCGGATCAGCCGCTTCTGGATCAGGGGCACGTCCTCGGCCGGCAGTTCCACGCCCAGGTCGCCGCGCGCCACCATGATGGCGTCCGACAGGCGCAGCACCTCGTCGATGGACTGAAGGGCGCCCGGCTTCTCGATCTTGGAGAGCAGGGCGGCGCGATCGCCGATCAGTGCGCGCGCTTCCGACACGTCTTCCGGCCGCTGCACGAACGACAGCGCGATCCAGTCGCAACCGATCTTCAGCGCGAATTCGAGGTCGGAGCGGTCCTTGGTCGTCAGCGCCGGTATCGGCAGGGTGAGACCGGGCAGGTTGACGCCCTTGTGGTCCGACAACCGGCCGCCGACCACCACGCGGGTCTCCAGGAATTCCGGTGTCTGGCGGGTGACCTCAAGCCGGATCTTGCCGTCATCGAGCAGCAGGACCGAGCCGGGCGAGGCGGCGGCCATGATCTCGGGGTGCGGCAGTTGCACCCGCTGGCTGTCGCCAGGGCGTTCCTGCAGATCGAGGCGCAACGTACGGCCCCATTGCAGAGCCACCGCTCCGCCGGCGAAGCGGCCGACGCGGAGCTTGGGGCCCTGCAGGTCGGCGAGAACACCGATCGGTCGGCCAGTCTTCTTCTCCACGCGACGGATACGCTCCATCACCTCCGCGTGCTGGTCCTGGGTTCCGTGGCTGAAATTGAGGCGAAAGACATCCGCGCCGGTGCGGAACAGTTCCTCCAGCCCCTCGGGGCTCGAAGACGCCGGCCCCACGGTGGCCACGATCTTCACCCGCCGTCGCCGTCGAACCGCCTCTGGCACGGTGTTGGATATCCTCTTCAGCGCCGGCGAATCCGAGCGCCTGCAAAGTGCGCCGCGGGAGCGGGGGGTTCAAGCCGCGCGCCGCGAACTGTTAGGATTGAACCTCGATCGTTCGGGCTGGAGGACTTTTGTTGATGTCCTATGTCGATGGACTCCTACTCGCCGTGCCGAAGTCGCGGTGGGAAGACTATAAGGCGATGGCGGCGCTCTCCGGCCAGGTTTGGATGGAACATGGCGCGCTGAGTTATGTGGAGTGCGTTGGCGATGACGTTCCCTACGGCGAACTGACCTCGTTTCCCCGCGCCGTTCAGGCCAAGGATGACGAGGTGGTGGTGTTGGCGTGGATCACCTATCCGACCCGAGCCGCCCGCGACGAGATCAACGCCAAGGTGTTCGCTGATCCCCGGTTGGCGGCGCACATGACCGCCGACGTGTTCGACACGCGGCGGATGGTCTTCGGCGGATTCGAGAGTTTCATGGAGCTCTAGGCCAAGGGGCTCACGTCCAGGATCGGCTCAGTCACGGCGCCGATCCGGCGGATTACCGCGAATTATCTTGGCCCGCCGCGGCGACTGGGCGAGACAGGGCGCGGACGGGCCTGACTGAGCCGGGAGCCTTCGCGCCTTGATCGCATCCACCGTCGCCGCCCTGGCGTTGCCAGCTTCGGTCCTGGCCGCCCAGGCGCCTGAACTGCCACGCATGCCGCCCATCGAACGGGCCCCACAGATCACCTATCTGGACCGCAATGGCGTGGTGATCGGGGTTCGCGGCGGTCGCTATGCGCCGGGCGTGGATGTCGGCAAGCTGCCGGCGCACGTTACGGCGGCCGTGGTGGCGATCGAGGATCGGCGGTTTTACGAGCACAACGGCTTTGACCCGCGGGGCATCGCACGCGCCGTCGTGGTCGGGGTGAGCCAGGGGCGCGCAACCCAGGGCGCTTCGACCATTACCCAACAGACCGCCCGTCTGCTGTTCCTGAATCAGGACCGTACGCTGGAACGCAAGGCGACCGAGCTGGTCTATGCCGTGGAGCTGGAGCGCGCCTATTCCAAGCGCCAGATTCTGGGCCTCTACCTCAGCCGCGCCTATTTCGGCGCCGGAGCCTATGGCCTGGAGGCGGCGGCGCGGCGCTATTTCGACAAGCCGGCGGCGCGGCTGACCTTGAAGGAATCGGCCATGCTGGCGGCGATCCTGAAGTCGCCCACCGGTTACAATCCGATCGACAAACCCGCCGAGTGCGAGGCCCGCGCCCGTCTGGTGCTGGCCGCCATGGTCGACACCGGCGCCATCACCTCAGCCCAGCGCGATGCGGCGGTGAAGCAGAAGCCCCGGGTTTGGAAGACGCCGCCGAACGGCGCCGCTCAGTGGTTTGTCGATTGGGTCGACGCCGAGGTGCGCCGCCAGGTCCCGCGTCTGACCCGCGATCTGACCGTCGACACGACGCTGGACGCGCCGATGACCCGGGCAGCCGGCGACGCGGCGCGCGGAACCGTCAGCCGTTACGCCGCCCAGCAGGCCGAACAGGCCGCGTTGGTGGCCGTCGATGGACAGGGCCGGATCCGGGCGCTGGTGGGCGGGACCGACTATGCGCGCGCGCCTTTCAATCGGGCGGTGACAGCCAAGCGACAGGCGGGATCGGCCTGGAAGCCGTTCGTCTACCTGACGGCTCTGGAACAGGGCCTGACACCGGATACGCCGGTTGTCGACGAGCCGGTGACCATCGCCGGCTGGAGCCCTTCGAACTACGAGGCCGGCGCCTTCCTGGGGCCGATATCCTTGGAAACGGCCCTGGCGCGGAGTGTCAACACGGTCGCCGCGCGGCTGGCCGATGAGGCGGGGCGTCCGGCTGTGGCGGCCACGGCGCGGCGGCTGGGCGTGGCCTCAACGGTCAACACCGATCCGGCTATGGCGCTTGGGACCACGTTGGTTTCGCCGCTCGAGATGACCCAGGCCTATGCGGTGCTTGCGTCCGGCGGTGTGCGCACGCCGGCCTACGGCCTCGAGCGGATCCGGTCGGGCGGTCAGACGATCTGGCGACGGCGCCCTGTTGCGCCGGTTCAGGCGGTGGGAAATCCGGCGCTGAGCGACCTCAACCGCATGCTGCGCACGGCGATGACGGCGGGCACCGGGACCCGCGCGGTTGTTCCGGGCTACGATCTGGCGGGCAAGACCGGCACGACCTCCGACTACAAGGACGCCTGGTTCTGCGGTTACACGGGCGGTCTCGCGAGCTGCGCCTGGATGGGCCGTGACGACAACAAACCGATGGCCCGGATCAGCGGCGCAACGGCGCCGGCTGAGCTGTGGCGCGGCTTCATGGGTCGAGCCCTGACACGGGTTCCCAAACAGGCGATTCCAGCCGGTCTCCAGCCACCGCCACCGCCCGAACCGGAACCTGAGGCCGAGCCTCTGTCCGAGACGCCCGACGCGGGCTGACGGATCGACCAAAGCCGGTCATGATGCCCCAAGCTCGAAAACGGGCGTTGGGGGAAGCGAAGATGATGCGCGCTTGGCGCTGGGCGGCAGGGCTCGCCCTTGGGGTCGGATTGGCGCTGGGCGCCCAGGCGGTGGCGAGCAGCCCGCAGCCGGCTTCGGTCGACGATTTCGTACTGCCGGATCAGGACTATCTCGCGCGCCAGCTCTATCGGCTTTCCGACGCCAAGGCTGTCGTACTGATCACCTATGCGACGGGCGACGCCACCGTGCGCCGGGAGGCGGCGGCCTATGCGGCGCTCAGGTCGCCGGGCGTCGAGGTGATGATGCTGGCTTCGCGGCTGGGGGAGCGGCGCGAGACCGTGAACCCGCAGATCAAGGCTCTGGGCCTGAACCTTCCGGTGCTGTTCGACTATCAGCAACTGGCGGGCGAGCAGCTGGGCGTCACCCGGGCGGGCGAGGTGATTGTCGTCGATCCGCGCAGTTGGACCGTGGCCTGGCGCGGGGCGCTGACCGGGCCCAGGGGCGAACCCTGGGCGGCCACCGCGATCGCCGCCGTGGCCGTAGGTCGCACGCCGACGACGCCGACCCGCATCGCGACCGGCGGGGTTATCGCGTTCCCGGAGCGCGGCCGGGCGCATGACCGCATCAGCTATGTGAAGACCGTCGCTCCGATCATCCAGGCCAAGTGCGCCACCTGCCATCAGCCCGGCGGCGTCGCGCCCATGCCGCTCAACACCTATGAGCAGGTGAAGGGCTTTTCGCCCATGATCCGCGAGGTTCTGCGCACCCGCCGCATGCCGCCCTTTCTCGCCGACGAGACGGTGGGCGCCTTCCAGCACGACGAGCGGCTGACCTCCGCCGAGATCAAGACCCTGGTCCACTGGGTGGAGGCCGGCGCACCGCGCGGACGGGGCGAAGATCCTCTGGCCAAGATCACCTTCCAGGCGCCCGACTGGCCGCTGGGCAAGCCGGACGTGATCGTCACGATCCCGCCTGTGAAGATCCCGGCATCCGGCGTGCTCGACTATTCGCGCCCGGTTGTGCCCAACCCGATGCCCGAGGGCCGATGGATGAAGGCCACGACCTTCCGCGTCACCGACCGCCAGGTGGTGCACCACATCCTGACCGGCGTGGTTGCGGGCGACCGCAGCGCCGGCGGCATGGCGTCTGAATCGGAGTGGGGCGCCTCGCTGGGCGGCTATGGCCCTGGGCGGGGATCGAACCTGCAGCCGCACGACACCGGCGTCTGGATCCCGCCGTCGGGCGGCGTGGCCTTCCAGAACCACTACACGCCCTATGGTCGCGAGACCGTGGAAGAGACCCAGATGGGCATCTACTTCTACCCCAAGGGCCAGGAGCCGAAGTACATCCTGCGCACCTTCGGCATCTTCGACTTCTCCATCGTGATCCCGCCCGGCGAGGAGTGGCACGCCGAGCGCGCCTATATCGATGTGCCGCGCGAGATGGTACTCTACGGCCTGACGCCGCACGCGCATCATCGTGGCGGCTCGGTGAACGTCTCGGTCCTGTTTCCTGACGGCCGGGAGCGCATGCTGCTGGCCCTGCCGCGTTACGAGTTCGAATGGCAGTACGAGTACTTCCTGAAAGAGCCCCTGACCGTGCCGGCGGGCTCGCGGATCATCACACGCTGGACTTTCGACAACTCCACCCGCAACCCCCAGAATCCGGACCCCAAGCGCGAGATCCGCTGGGGCGAGCAATCGTCTGAGGAGATGCTGGCGCTCTACCTCCACTATCGCTGGACCGAGGAGACGGTGGCCAAGCCCAAGCCGGAACTCGATCGCCTGATGCAGTCGGGCCTGATGATGGGGGTGATGGACGACAGCATGGACGCCAAGTTGCAGGTCACTGAGCTTAAAGGGCAGATGGGTGAACGGTTGAAGCCGTTCTTCGCCATGGTCGACGCCGACAAGGACGGTGGCGTGGATCGCAAGGAGCTGGACGCCGCGCTCAAGTTGATGCCGCGGCGACGGGCCCCGGCCGCCGCTCAGGCCGCGCCGACGCCCGCCGGCGGACTCTGATCGCCGGCCCATGCGGCTGTTGATTGCGATCGCCCTGGCCGCGCTCTCCGGCGCGGCGTTGGCGGCGCCGGATCCGGCGATGAAGGCGCTGATGGCCGCCGAGGTGAATCCCGGCGCTCTGGCGTTCTGGGCGGGCGGCAACGATCCGCCTGAGGGCGAGGCGTCGGCCGCCGCTGAGGCGCGGTGGATTGCGGCCGAGGCCGGTGCGCGGACCCTGCAGGCGGCCGGCCGCGCCATGGCCGAGCCCGGGGTCAGTCGACCGGGCTGCTGGAACGAGTTCGCCGCGCTGATGGTGTCGACCGGAGCCGAAGGCGAGGCCGCGTCCCGGGCGCGCAACGCCGAGCAGGCCTTCGAAATCGGCGGACGGCTCTATGACGCCTGCAATGGCTGCCACAAGACCTACGTGCCGACGCCGCAGCGATTGCCGTGATCGCCACATGGTCGCCGCGATGACGGGGGATCAGGCGCGGATGAGACTTCTGATCCTGGCCGGTGCGTTGCTGGCGCTTCCCAACCTCGCGGCGGCGGACCCCGCCCAGGAGGCTCGCTCGGCGACCGGCGCGTGCCTGGCCGCCGTGATCGAAGGCGCGCCGGTTGACGACATCGAAGGCGAGGCGGTGACCATCCGGCGCGGCGCGGACCCGGTAAGCTGCACCGTGCGGGTGACGGGCGGTGAACCTGTGGTGATCCGCGAGGCGGTGCTGGCGGCGATCAAGCGTCGGTCGGACCTCTTCTCTCCCGCCCGCACGCGCTGGGAGCCCGGCCTCCTGGCCTCACGTGAGACCTACTGCAACATCCCCAGCCGCCGGTCCTTTGTGGCCGTGGTGGCGACATCCAAGCCCGGCGGCATGCCGGTGCTGAGCGTGACAGTGTCGGAGACACCGACCCGGGACGTCCGGTGCGATCAGGACCAGGGCCTGCAGACGGCGGAGGTGGTCCCGGAACCGGCGGCGGTCGCCCCCGTCGCCCAGACATCCACGCCGCCGTCGAAAGCCAAGAAGAGCTGGCTGCAGCGCTTGCCCGGCTTCGGCCGAAAGGCGGAATAGCCTCTCCCCGACGCGAAGCGCTGGGGAGGGGTGGGGTAGGCCGGCTGGAAGGTCAGGCGTTCCGGGCCATAAGGCCGCCATCAACCGGGATGGTTGCGCCGGTGATGTAGGAGGCGGCGGGCAGGCACAGGCTCAGCGTGATGTGCGCCACTTCTTCCGGGCGGCCGTAGCGGCGCAGCGCCGTGCGGCGCTTGGCGTAGACCTGCTTGTCGGCGTCGGGCACGCCGGCCGTCATGCCGGTCAGGATCGGCCCCGGGCAGATGCAGTTCACGGTGATGCCTTCGGGACCCAGCTCCACCGCCAGCGCCCGGGTCAGCCCCGTGACAGCGGCCTTGGCGGCCGCGTAGGGACTGTCGCGGCTGGTGGCGCCCAGCGCCTCGGTGGAGGCGATGTTGACGATCCGCGGGGCGGCCGACTTGCGGAGATGCGGCAGGGCGGCGCGGATCAACCGCTGCTGAGCGGTGATCAGGATCGAGAAGGCGCGATCCCAGACTTGGTCATAGGACTCAGAGTCGATCGGGGAGAAGGCGGATATCCCCGCATTGTTGACGATCGCGTCGACGCCGCCGAAGCGCGCGGCGATAGCGCCGACGATAGACCGGATCGCGTCGCCGTCGGCCAGATCGAGGACGTAGGCCTCGGCGCTGCCGCCCCGGGCCCGGATGCCCGCCACCACCTCGTTCAGCGCGCCCTCTGTGATGTCGATGGCGGCCACATGCGCGCCCTCGGCGGCGAAGACCTCGGCGGTGGCGCGGCCCATGCCGCTGGCCGCGCCGGTGACAATGACGACGGAACCCGCGACGGATCGGCTGGTCATGCTCATCTTCCCTGGAACGTGGGCGCGCGCTTTTCGAGGAAGCTGGCGACGCCTTCCTTGTGATCTTCGGTCTGCATCAGAAGGCGGATCTTCTCGATGGCCCAGGCCCCGATCTCGCGTGGATCGCCATAGGCGTACTTCGACAGACCGGCCTTCAAGTGACGCACGGCCAGCGGCGGATTGGCCGCGATGCGGGCCGCCAGCGCCCGGGCGGCGGGCATAAGCTCGGCGTGCGGCGTGACCTGGGTGACCAGCCCGATCCGCAGCGCCTCGGCGGCGTCGATCACGTCGCCGGTGAACAGCAGTTCGGCGGCCTTGGCGGGGCCGACGATGGCGGGCAGGCGGTAGAATCCGCCCACGTCGCAGACCAGCCCGCGCTTGACGAACAGTTCGCCGAACTTGGCCGTCTCCGAGGCGATGCGGATATCGGCGAACAGCGCCAGCTCCATGCCCCAGCCCACAGCCGCGCCGTTGACCGCCGCGATCAGCGGCTTGTCGAGCTCCAGCGCCGCCATGGCCGCGGGCGTGGCCGTGAAGGTGACCGGCATGGGCGCCCGCGAAACCGGCCGTGGCCCGGCCATGATCTCGCCCACGTCGTCCCCGGAACAGAAGGCCGGGTCGGCGCCGGTGACGATCACGCACCGCACCTCCGGATCGGCGGCGGCCGTGCGCAGGCTGCGCTCCAGCTCATCATAGGCCGGATAGTTCAGCGCATTGCGCCGATGCGGCCGGTTCAGAGTGATCGTGGCGACGTGGTCTTCGAGCGAGATGACGACATGCTCGAACCCCGCGCCCGTTTCGACCAGCGAGACCATCGGCGCTTCCTCCCTTGGCCTTCGACTGTTCGCCCGGCGGCGGGGGAGGTCAACGGTGACGGAGGGGGAGGTCTGGTCCCTGCCGCACGGTCAGTCTTGCCAGCGGGCCCGCAGGCCCGAACATGCCGTCGGTCCAAACCCGGAGCCGTACGCCCATGCCGACCTTCACACGAATCGATACCGGACGCGCGCGGCTGCGCACGGCCGTGGAGGGTGAGACGGGGCCGGTGGTCATCATGGTCCACGGCTTTCCGGAGAGCTGGTACTCCTGGCGGCATCAGATCGGGCCGGTGGCGGCGGCCGGATACCGGGTCGCGGCGCTGGACGTGCGCGGCTATGGCGGCTCGGACAAGCCCTATCCGATCGACGCCTACAGCATGGAGGCGCTGACCGGAGACGTGATCGGGGTGGCCGACGCGCTTTCGCCCGATGCGCCCGTGATCCTGATGGGCCACGACTGGGGCGCCCCCATCGTCTGGAACACCGCCTTCTCTCGGCCGGACCGGATCTCGGCGGTGGCCGGGCTGTCGGTGGCGTTCACCGGGGCGCCGGCGCGACCCTTCACGGACATCTTCAAGGAGGCCTTCACCGACAAGGGCCTGTTCTTCTACCAGGCCTGGTTCCAGAAGGTGGGGCCGCCGGAGGAGGAGGCGGAGAAGGACGTGCGCGACTTCCTGCGCAAGTTCTATTTCGGCATCGCCGGCGAGGCGCCCAAGGGCAGCTGGCCGATCAAGGGCGTCGATGCGTCCCTGCTGGAGGGCTTGGTCGATCCGGGCGTCTTCCCCGACTGGCTGAGCGCGGCGGACCTCGACTACTACGTGGAAGAATTCGAGCGCTCCGGCTTCCGGGGGCCGATCAGCCGCTATCGCAACCACGAGCGCGACTACGAATGGCTCCAGCAGTTCAAGGACCGAAAGCTCACGATGCCGACCCTGCTGATCGGCGGCGACAAGGACCCGGCGTTCAACGGCTTCGGCCGCATCGCTGACCCGGGCGCGATGATGCGCAACTTCGCGACCGACCTGCGCGGCGTGCACGTGCTGCCCGGCTGCGGACACTGGACCCAGCAAGAGCGCCCGGCCGAGGTGACCGCGCTGCTGCTCGATTGGCTGAAGGGGCTCTGAGCATGGCGGATCTGGAACTCAAGCAGGACGGCGACGTCGTCTGGGCGACCATGAACCGGCCCGAGCGGCTGAACGCGCTTTCGCGCAACCTGGTGAAGGAGCTGCGCGAGTTCTTTGTCGACCTCTACTGGCGGCGTGACGTGCGGGTCGTGGTTCTCAAGGGCGCCGGGCAGGCGTTCTGCGCGGGCCTCGATCTCAAGGAACGGGGCGATCCCCAAGGCGGCCGTTCCATCGGCGCCGGGCTCACCCGACAGCGGGAGATCAGCGAGATCGTCATCGCCATGCGGCGTTGTCCTCAGCCGATCATCGCCTGCGTCGACGGCGCGGCGGCGGGCGGCGGATTCGCCCTGGCCCTGGCCTCGGATGTGCGCATCGCCACGCCCCGCATGCGCATGAACGCCGCCTTCATCCGCATCGGCCTCTCCGCCTGTGACATTGGGGTGAGCTACTTCCTGCCGCGCATGGTGGGCTCATCGGTGGCGGCGGAATACATGCTGACCGGCCGGTTCATCGACGCCGAGCGGGCCTATCAGCTGGGGCTGGTCAGCCGGATTGTGGAGCCGGGCGAGCTGGAGGCGGAGGCCAGGGGCTTTGTCGACGACATGCTGCACGCCACGCCGCTGGGTCTTCGGCTCACCAAGGAGGCGCTGAACCACGCCATCGACGCTCAGGGCCTGGAGGCGGCCATCGCCATGGAGGATCGCAACCAGATCCTCGCCAGCTCCGACGGCGACTTCCAGGAGGGCGTGACGGCGTTCCTGGAGAAGCGCCGGCCCGTCTACCAACGCCGTGAGGGCTGAGCCGATGATCACCGTCTATGAGCACCCGCTCTCGCCCTACGCGCAGAAGGTGAAGATCGCGCTCCGCGAGAAGGGGCTGGCCTTTGAGCTGACCCAGCCGGGCGGCCTGGGCGCCGGCGGCGCGGCCGCCGAGTTCACCGATTTCAGCCCGCGCGCCGAGGTGCCGGCGCTGACCGACGGCGAGGCGCGGATCTTCGATTCCACGATCATCCTGGAGTATCTGGAGGACGCCTACCCGACCCCGCCCATGCTGCCGCCCGGGGCGGCGGATCGCGCGCGGGTGCGCTTGCTCGAAGAGGTGATGGACACCCACTACGAGGCGATCAACTGGGGCCTCTCGGAGATCCGCTGGTTCCGCCGCGCCGAGGGCGCCGCCGCTGAGGCGCTGTTCGCTGAGGCCAAACGCCAGACGGACGGCTTCCACAGCTGGCTGGAGGGTCAACTCGGGGATCGAACCTGGTTCAACGGCGAGACATTCGGCTGGGGAGACCTGTCGGTGGTTCCCTATCTCAACGGCTCGGTCGGCCATGGCCATCCGCCGCCTGTGGGTTCGAAACTGGCGGCCTGGCTGGCGCGGGCCAATGCGCGACCTTCGGTGGCGAGCTGCGTCGAGGAGGTCGCCGCCTCGGCGCGGGCCTCGGCCATGCCCAATGTCGCCGAGCTGGTGGAGAAAGGGCTGTTCAAGCGCGAGTACCGGGATCACCGGCTGGAGTGGATGATCAAGTCCGGCGGCGTCGATGTGGTCGTGAAGGGCCTGGAGCGGCGCAACATCCGCTTCGCGCCGGACTTCATCTAGGGGATGTCACCTGTCGTTGGAGGCCTCTTGTGGACTGCCGGGCCAAGGTCCGATCTCTGGCTCGAACCCAACGGGGAGAAACGACCCAAAGGGGGCACTATCGCCCCCTGAGAGGTCGTCAAACGCCATCATCGGCCCGCCTTGACCGCCACAAAGGCCAAGCCAAGGAAACACCGCCAGCCAGAATCCAAACATCGCCGAATAGGTGATGAAGGTGTGCTGGGTCATGTAGTGCGTGAAACAGCATTACGAGGCCGTGCGTGAAACTCGAGATCGCTACAAACCAAAGGAAACTGCCGTGTCGAATGGGGTTTTTGACGGCACGCGCCGCACAAACACCCAGCGCGAAATATACGCTCACGATCATCTGATCGTAGATTGCATTGTACGGTGGCCAGCGCCAGCCACCCAGCAGGTCGAAATAGACCGCGGCAGGGATGCCAATGAGGCCGGAAAACGCCCACAGAATGACTGCAGGGCGTAGCGCGCGATTGGCCTGATCGTCTGTCGTCACCTGATTGACCGTAAACCCTTCGATGGTCCGATAATCGCACGGTACATGTATCGCAGTTCATGGCCAATCGTGGACGCGAAGGAGCCGGTACTATGGTCCGGTTTCCACCCTTCTCAGAACTTCGGTAGGTCCGCTTTTGGGCGTTCATCCGGGGGCAAGTGTCAGGCTCTATCCACCTGACGAGCCGAAGGCGGCGGCAACCTGCTCGGCCCACGGCAGGTCGGCAATGGCCGTCAGGTCCTTGACCGACACCGCCAGTGGGCACCGCTGCAGCAGCAGTTTCTCGAGAACTGCCGGGGCCAGATAGGCCAGCTTGATCATCCGGCCGATGTACCGGTCGGATACGTCCTCGGTACGGGCCAGGTCCAGATTGGTGCTCACCTGCCCGGCCTCCAGCTTGCGCCGCCAGCTCCAGGCCCGTGCGATCGCCCGCAGCGGCATTGTCAGCTCAAATGCACCGGCCAGTAAGAGGTAGGGTTTAGGCGGGCGAAATGGCCCGCCAGAAAAAGACCCACGATCCGTTCCGCTGGTTCGACTCTTCGCCGGAGGTGATCCGGCTGGTGGTCATGATGTACGTCCGCTACCCGCTGTCGCTACGCAACGTCGAGGACCTGCTGTTCGAGCGCGGCGTCGATATCTGCCACGAGACCGTGCGCCTATGGTGGACCAGGTTCGGCCCGATGTTCGCCGCCGAGATCCGCAAGAAGCGGGTCGACGGGATGCGGAGCCACACCCACTGGCGTTGGCATCTCGACGAGGTCTACGTGAAGATCAACGGCGAGATGCGCTACCTCTGGCGCGCCGTCGATCACGAGGGCGAGGTGCTGGAATCCTTTGTCACCACGACCCGCGACAAGGCTGCGGCGCTGAAATTCATCAAGAAAGCGATGAAACGCCACGGCCGGCCCCGCGCCATCGTCACCGACGGTCTGCGCTCCTACGGCGCGGCGCTGAAGGCCATTGGCGCCGCCGGTCGCCAGGAGACCGGACGCTGGTTGAACAACCGGGTCGAGAATTCACACCAACCATTCCGACGCCGAGAACGGGCGATGGAGCGGTTTCGCAGGATGAAGACGCTCCAGAAATTCGCCACCGTCCACGGCACGGTCCACAACCTCTTCAATCAGGAACGCCACCTCATCAGCCGAGACCTCTACCGCCAAAGACGCTCAGCCGCCCTGGCTGAGTGGCGCGCGGTCATGGGCTAAGGCCCGGCCGG
>NZ_JBILUK010000070.1:0-13832 GCF_044371015.1 Phenylobacterium sp. | reverse complement strand
TAGCGTCGGCGGGCCCGGTGACGAACGCCACGCCCGCTTCGGCGCAAGCCGCCCTGAGACGCGCCAGGGCGGGCGGCGCATCCACGCGCCAGTCTTCCCGGCAGAGAACGGCCGTCTCGGCGGCCAAACCCGGCGACAAAAGATTGATCCCCGCGCCCTCGATCCGCGCGACCGGAACGCCCAGGGCGGAGATCCGCGCCTCCACGCCGGCAAGCCAGCCCGCTTCTCCCGCCGCCATCGCGCCGGTGCGATCCAGCGCGATATCGGCCCGCTGAGCGAACCCCGGCCACAGGTCGCGCGCCGCCAACATCAGGTCGAAATGCGGCCGCGCGCCCTCGTCCAGCACCGCCTCGAACACCGGCGCCAGCATGCCCGCCGCCACCGATGAGGCGTTGGCGCCGCCCAGATCGAACACCGTGACCCGCGCGCCGGCGTCGGCCAGGCGCAAGGCCACAGCGAGCCCCAGCACCCCCGCCCCGGCGACCTTGATGTGTGGCCCTCGGCTCATGGACGCATCCGCCCTCGCCTCGCCTCTGAAATCAAGAGCGAAGGGACGTGGGACCTTCCCACCCGCATTGCGGCGCTCTAGCTTTCACCGGCGTGCATTTCCGGGCTGACGCAGGTCCGCAATGGCGATGCGCGTCGGGGCCGCTAGAAGCGCCGTAGATTATCGGGGGGAGACAAGCGTGATCCGGGATGTCCTGGTCTGGCTGGCCACCGTGCCCGGCAAGGGGCCGGGCGAGTACGATCCGTCGTGGAGCGAGGCGTTCGCCAGTTCGCTCAACCTGTGGAGCATCACCGAGGGCACGCATGTGCTGTCGCTGATGCTGTTCGCCGGCACCATCTTCCTGGTCGACCTGCGCCTGCTGGGGGTCGCGTTCAAGACCACGCCGGTCTCGGTGATCAGCGACCGGGTGCTGCCGCTCACCGTTGCGGGCTTCGTCCTGATGGTCATCACCGGCGTGGCGTTGTTCTACGCCAAACCGTTGTTATATTATCATAATCTCTGGTTCCGACTGAAACTGATCTTCCTCGCCGTGGCGGTGATCAACATTCTGATCTTTCACTTCCGCGTCCAGCGTGACCGCGCGGCCTGGGACGCCGCGCCTCGACCGCCCTCCAAGGTCCGCGCCTCTGCGGCGGTCTCTCTGACGGCCTGGATCTGCGTGATCGCCGTCGGCCGCTTCATCGCCTACGACTGGTACGAGTGCGGCAAGGCCCTGCCGCACTGGGCCAATGTCGCCCAGTCCTGCGCCACGTCTGAGTACGGCGCGGTCGATCTCTCGGAGGTCGCCCCACAATGAGCCCGCAGGACTTCTTCCCAGCCGCCGCCGAATGGGTCGGCCGGCTCGACGATGTTTTTCCCGGCGTCTGGATCAAGCCGTATTTCGCCCAGTGGGAAGTGGGGCACCTGCTGTCCATGGCACTGCTGGGCGGCGCCAGCATCCTGCTGAACCTGCGCCTGATCGGCTATGGCCTCACCGACGATCCACCCTCCGTGGTGCGCCGCCAGGTGCTGCCCTGGCTCAATCTCGGCGTCATCGGCATCCTGTTCACCGGTGTCCTGATCGGAACGTCGAACCCCGAGCGACTGTTCACCTCGGAAGCCTTCACCGCCAAGATGCTGGGCCTGGCTGCGGCGCTGGTGCTCACCTACGGCGTGGCCCTGCCGGCCGCGCGGGAGGATGGCCGCATTCGTCCGATGACCGCAGCATTCGCGGCGCTGGGGCTCGGGCTTTTCGGCCTCGCCCTGGGCGTGTTCGCCACGGCCCAGCTGGTCAATCCGGGCCTGTGGCACGTGGTCACCGCCATGGGCCTCATGGTGCTGTTCGTAACCCGCGGCCTGACGCGCATCGTCTACGGGGCGGGGCTCGCGGTGCTGATCGCCAGCCAGCTGGCGGTCACACAGTTGCTGATCCCGGCCGACGACTACGCGCGTCTCGATCCCACGCACAAGGGCTTCTTCCTGGCCTTCGCGGCCTGGATCCTGGGTGCTGCGGCGGTGCAGATCATCAGCGCCGGCCGCGGGTCCGCCGGAGGCTGGGCCGTCAAGGCGATGGCCTATGCGACGCTGCTGGTTTGGGTCACAACAGCGGCGGCCGGGCGCTGGATCGCGTTCGCCTGAGCGTCACGGAGTCGAGACCCATGCCCACGCCCCCCACCGTCGCCCTGATCGTCGGCTCGCTGCGCAAGGACTCCGTCAACCGCAAGATCGCCAGGGCGTTGGCTGAGCTGACGCCGGGGCTCAAGTTCGAGTTCGTGGAGATCGGCGATCTCGTCCACTTCGACCAGGATCTCGAGACCGAGCCGCCGGCCCCCTGGGTGCGGTTCCGCGAGCAGATCGCTGCAGCCGATGCGGTGGTGCTGGTGACCCCCGAATATAATCGCGGCCTGCCCAGCGTGCTGAAGAACGCCGTCGATGTGGGCTCGCGCCCCTACGGCAAGGCGGTCTGGACCGGAAAGCCGGTGGGCGTGATCACCGCCGCCTTCGGCGCCGCAGGCGGCGTCGCGGCCAACCACCAGCTCCGTCAGTCGCTGACCATCCTGGGCGCGCCGATCATGCCGGCGCCCGAGGCGGCGATCGGCAACGCGCTGGCCCTGTTCGACCCGGAGGGCCGGCTGATCAATGACGGAACGCGCGGCTTCCTGACCGCATGGGGCGCGGCGTTCACAACCTGGATCGCCCGCGTCGGCGCCAGGGCCTGATCACGTCGCGACCGACTGCAGCCGGGAGATTCTGTGCAGGGCGACGCCCGCCGCAGTGGCGACGTTCAGGGAGTCCAGATCGCCAGCCATGTCGATCCGCGCGGTCCGCATCCTGGCCATCAGCGCCGGCGCCAGCCCCGGGCCCTCGGCTCCGAACACCGCCGCCATCCGCACCGACCCGGGAATCGCATCGATCTCCACCGCGCCGGCGGGGGACAGCCCCCAGGTGTCGAACCCAGCGTCCGCCAGCCGAATCAGCATCTCCGTGTCGCTGGCCGCCCGCGCGAACGGCAGGGTCAGGGCCGCGCCCACGCTGACCCGGATCGCCTTGCGATAGAGCGGATCACAGCAGGTCGGATCGAGCAGCACCGCCGCGGCGCCGAACGCCGCCGCATTGCGGAACAGCCCGCCCATGTTGTCGTGATTGGCGATCCCCACCAGCCCGACCACGAGCGCCCGGGCCGGGAGACCGGCCAGCAAGGCGTCCGCATCGCGGTCCCGCCGCCGTCCCAGAGCCAGCACGCCGCGATGGATCGGGAACCCAGCGATCCGGTCCATCACCGTCGGTTCCGCCACATAGACCGGCGCGCCGACGGGCGCCCGCGCCAGCACGTCGGCCAGGCCGGGCGCCTTGGCCGCACTGACCAGGATCGCGACCACCGCGGCCGGATCCGCGTCGATCAGCTTCTCAAGAACCACCCGTCCCTCGGCGATGAACCGGCCCTGGCGCCCGACAAGGTCACGCTCGCGGATGTCGCGAAAGGCGGCGATCCGGGGGTCGTCCGGATCCTCGATGCGGATCAGGCTCAACGGTCTTCCGGCCGTTCCCGCACCCGCAGGATCAGCGACTGGCTGGCCGTGGCCATCAACTCCCCGTCCTGGGCGAACAGCGACATCAGCCCATGCGCGAAGCCGCCATGCACCCCGGTGATCTGGATGTCGCAAAGCACCCAGTCGGTGGGCACGATCCGGCGGATGCGCAGCGTGTTGTCCAGGCTGTTGCCGCCGGCGTTCAAGCCCAGCGCCGCGCCCACGCCCTGGGGCACGAAGTCGGCGAACACCGCCAGCATCGAAGCGTCGATCGCCTGCCCCTCGCGCGGCCGGGCCCACAAAGCCGAGCGCCCGTCCGCCTGCGGCTTGCCGACCCGGTCCGCCCCATAGCGCCCACGGGCGATGCGGACATCCACGCGGCTGTGCAGCCCCGCCTCGCGGCCGCGCCAGTGATCTCCGGCCGCGCAATCCTCCGGCGGCGGCACGTCGGGCGGCGTGACCCACTGGCCGCTCAGCTCGCTCGGACGCGCGCCCAAGGCGGCGTTGACGGTCAGGATCTCCTTGTCGCCCACATGTCCGATCACCCGGGCCTGGGTGTTGTACTTGCCCTGGGTCGGCGTCCAGACATCGAGGTCCACCACCTCGCCGGCGCGCGCGTAGGAGAGATACTGCGCCGTGGCCCAGACCACCGGCCGCCCGGTCGTCCGCTCCATCGCCGCCACCGACGAGGCCAGCCCGACCCCGCCGAACATGAACTCGCTGCCCACCGCGCCGACGCAGATGCCGGGTTCGACGGCCAGGTACCAGCGGTGCGGGTTGTGGGTGGATTTCAAGTCAAAGAAGGCGGCGCTCATGGCGCGCGTTCAAAGCCGGTCACGGGCGCGGGCGCAAGAGGCGGCGGGGTGAGTATCGTTCCATTCTCCACCCGAGAGCGTCATCCCCCGGACAAGCCGGGGGATGACGATGGTGGGATTTGGCATGCGACCCGCGGGCGTAGCGCTCACGCTTCCCTAACCACGTCGGTTAAGCGTGAAGTGAGGCGCGCGGGGCTAGGTTTCGGCCATCATGCTGACCGCCCCGCTCAATCTCCTCGCCTTCCCGGTCCTGCGCCGGCCCTTCTATCTCCCGCTGGCGGTGATGCTCGCGGCGACGGTGTTCGCGCTTTCGCTGACGCCGGCCGCCGAAGGATTCTTCGCCCGGGTGGTGCTGTTCTATGGCGGGGTCACGCTGGCCTACGCGCTGATGCCCTATGTCCGGCGCAGCGACATCCCGCTGGTCGCCGCCTGGGTCGTGCTGGCAAGCACGCTCGCGCCCTGCCTCGAAGGCGACCTGATTTCGCCGATCAAGGTGACCGCCGACGTCCTGGGCGTGGCCATGGCCGCCGGGCCGGTGTTCATCGCCCGCATGCGCCAGATGCTGCAGGGCGACATGCGCGACTATGACCGCCCGAGGCCGGATCGCCGCTAGAAGTTCGCCCGCCGAGAGATCGCCCCGTCCACCACCAGGTTCACGCCGGTGGTGAAGGCTGACCTGGGGCTGGCCAGGAACACCGTCGCCGCCGCCACTTCCTCCGGCGTCGCCATGCGGCCGGTCGGGTTGCGCTGGAGCATCTGCTCGAAGAAGGCGGGCATACCCGCCTTCACCTTGCCCCAGACGCCGTCCTCGAAAAACACGGTGCCGGGCGAGACCACGTTGCAGCGCACCTTCTTCGGCGCGCCTTCGCGGGCCACGCCCTTGGCGAAATGGATCTGGGCGGCCTTCATCGCGCCGTAGCTTGAGGGCGTGTCGGCCTCGGCCGCCGAGATCGACGAGGTGATCAGGAAGCAGGCGTCGCCGCGCTCGCGGCCCGCCGTCTCCAGATGCGGCCGCGCCGCCTCGAGCACCCGCACGGCGCCCAGGATGTCGATCTCGAACATCGCGCGCCACGAGGCTTCGTCATTGCCCTGCACCAGGGCGCTGGCGTTGGAAACGGCGATGTCGAGCCCGCCGAGGGCCTGGGCCGCCGCGTTGATGAACGCCTTCAGGGCTGCCCCATCGGCGATGTCCACCACCTGGCCGAACGCCCTGACGCCCTTGGCCTCCAGCGCCTTGACCGTCGCGGCCACCTGGGCCGCGTCGCGGGCGCAGATGGCGACGTTGGCGCCTTCGTCGGCGAAGGCTTCGGCGATGGCGCGCCCGATGCCGCGCGTGGCGCCGGTGACCACCGCCGCCTTGCCTTTGAGTTGCAGGTCCATGTGTCTCGTTTCCCGTGAATGCGACGATGAGGTCAGTGCGCCGTGGGTGCGGCCTTGATGAGGCGAACGGTCGGCGCGGGGGTTTCCAGTTTGAGCGGATCTTCGCCCGGTTTGGCGACCTGGGTCCAGGTCTCGACCCCGCCGCCGGGGCAGTTCTGGACCGTCGGAAACACCAGGGTGGTCTCGGGCCGGTCGGGCATCATGCCGCGAAACTCGAACACCTCATAGGCGGCGTCAGGCAGCGAGCCGCCCTCCCAGGTGATCTGGGCCGGCGCCACCTTCACCTCGAAGCCGTGCAGCATCACCGGCTTGTCGAGCGGGCGCGTGCCGACCGACACCTTCCAGCCCGGGATCATCCGGGGCGTCACCCGCATCATGCCAGGGGGCAGGTCGATGATGACCTTGGTGGTGGGCTTGCCGCCGCAGCCGTGCATGACGCGCAGGCCCAAGGTGGCCAACTGGCCGGCCGGCGCCGTCTCCTGATCGAACACCACATGCGCGGCGGCCGGAGCCGAGAGGGCGAGCGCGACCAGCGCCGCGAGGTATCCAATCCGCATCGTTATGATCTCCCCCTGTCCCTATCCCGGCGGTCCGACGAAGCTGGTGGCCGCTGAAATCGCCATCAGCGCCGCCGTGAACAATAGGGCGTCGAGCCCCAGTGTCAGCTTCAGAAGACGTCGGCCTCGCAGACCATCTTCCGCCACGGCGCGGGTCACCAGAAACGCATTGGCCGCCCCGAGCGCAAGCGCGATCCCGGCCGCGCCCAGCTTCGCCAAAAGCAATCGGCCATAGGTCGACCCGACAAGGGGCTCGAACCCGCCTGCGAGCCTGAGCGCCAGCCAGCCGCCGCCGATGAACAGCAACGGGACAAGCCACCGCGCCAAGGCTCCGAACCGCGTCAGCCGTTCGGCCAGGCGCGCATCCGACACCCCTGCGCGAGGCCAGAGCACCAGCGGCGCGGCGAGCCAGACGCCGGCGATCATGACGTGGAGCGCCGCAACAAGCGGAGCCGGACCGGGCGCTTCGAGGGCGCGGGTGTGTCCGATCAGGCCGTAGCCGGACGCCAACATGATTGCGCCGAGGATCGGGGCCAATCGCCCGCCCAAGGCCGTCAAGGCGGCGCCTGCGATCAGGGCGCAAAGGCTGGGACCCTGAAACCGCCCGACCATGCCAAGCAGGTCGGGCGATAGCGCGCCCTCCAGACCGCCGTTCAGTTGCACGGCGCCAAGCAGTCCGCGCAGTCCGGCCAACACGATCACAAGGGCCGCCAGCGTCCGGACCGCGCCCCGCCAGCCGCGCCGTTCGTCCGGGCGGATCACACCCATGGCGGCGGCGGCGGCCAGACCGATGGCGAGCAGCGTCGCCGCGTTCAACGCCAGGCGCAGGGCGAACGCCCAGATGATGAGCGGATCGGTCGTCACGCGGTCAGCGCGCGCCGGTTACCGTGAACGCGACTCCGCCCGTCATCACATGGCCATCCTCGGCGATCACCCGCCAGTTCAGCCGATAGGTGTCCGGCGTCAGCCGCGGCAGCGGCACAGAGAACGCGGCGGCCATGGCGCGTGAAGGCTTGTAGGCGAGCGGCACGTCCCGCCCGCCCGAATTGGTCAAGGTGACTCCGCCGACGCCGACCGGACGCCCCATGGTGATCGTGACGCTGGGCGGCGCGGCCTTGAGCCTGGCGCCTTCGGCGATCGACACTGATTTCACCGCTGTGTGGGCGGCAGAGGGGCCGGCCGCCGCCAGAGCCAGCGCCGCCCATGCGGCGATCCCGAGCGCTCTCATGTCATCCTCCCCCGAAGATGCCGGCATAGGTCTCCCGCAGCCGGTTCTTCATCACCTTGCCCATGGCGTTGCGCGGCAGCTCGCCGACGAACACCACGCGCTTTGGCGCCTTGTAGGCGGCCAATGACCGGCGTGTCTCGGTGATCATCGCGGCCTCGTCGCCCTGGCCGATCACCACCGCCACCACGCCCTCGCCGAAGTCCGGATGCGGACAACCGATCACCGCGCTCTCGACCACACCGGGCAACTCGTCGAGCACCAGCTCCACTTCCTTGGGATAGACGTTGTAGCCGCCGGAGATGATCAGGTCCTTGGCCCGGCCCGAGATCCAGACCCGACCGTCGGGATCGATCCGACCGACGTCGCCGGTCCGGAAGTAGCCGTCCGGCGTGAACGACTCCGCCGACTTCTCCGGCGCCCGCCAGTAGGCGGAAAAGACGCTCGGCCCGCGAATCTGGATCTCGCCCGCCTCATCGACCCGCAGATCGACGCCGGGCAGCGGATAGCCCACCGAGCCCGCGATCCGCTCACCCGCCAGCGGATTGGTGGTGATGATCACCGCCTCGCTCATCCCATAGCGTTCCAGGATACGTTGTCCGGTCCGCGCCTCGAACTCGGCGAAGGTCGAGGGCAGCAGCGGCGCGGATCCACAGACGAACAGGCGCAGACGCTCCGCGCGGCGCCGGGTGAAGCCGGGATTGGCCAGGAGGCGCGTGTAGAAGGTCGGCACCCCCATCATCACCGTGGCGCGATCCAGACCGGCCAGAACCTGGGCGTCGTCGAACTTCGCAAGCCAGACCATCGGCGCGCCGGAGAGCAAGGCGCAGTGCAGCGCCACGAACAGGCCGTGCACGTGGAAGATCGGCAGGGCGTGCAGCAGCACATCCGCCGGCGTGAAGCCCCACGCGGCGTGCAGGGCGAGCGCATTGTCCGCCAGGGCGCCGTGGCTCAGCATTGCGCCCTTGGAGCGCCCGGTGGTGCCGGAGGTGTAGATCAGCGAAGCGAGGTCGCCCGACGCCCGAGGCGCGCTCCCGGTCATCAGCGAGTGCGCCCGCGCCTCGGCCACCCAGAGGGGCGGATCATCGATGATCACGCGGGGCTCGGCGTCGGCGCGGAAGTCCGCCACCTCAGCGGGCGTGTAGGCGCTGTTCAGCGGCACATAGACGGCGCCCGCTTTCAGCACGCCCAGATAGATCATGATGCTCTCGGGCGACTTCTCGGCCTGCAGCATCACCCGGTCGCCGGGCGCCACACCCTCGGCCGCGAGACGCCCCGCGACGTGCGCGGCGCCGGCCTCCAGCTCGCCATAGGAGATCGCGGCGCCGCCAGACAGCAGGAAGCACGGCCGGCTCCGGTCGGCGGGAAAGCGGCTGGCGAGCAGGTCATAGAGGTTGGCGCTCATGCCCCCTCCTACCCGCCGCGCGTGCGTCCGCCCAGATACCGCAACGCCAGCCAGGCCAGGAGCGCCCAGGCCGCACCCAGCACCCAGCCGCCCAGCACGTCGCTGGGCCAGTGGACGCCCAGATAGACCCGGCTCATGCCCACGCCCACCAGCACGAACACCGCGATCGCATAGACCAGCGCCTTCGAGCGACGGCGTTCCTCCAGGCTGGCGATCAGCATGGCCAGGGTCAGAAAGGTGGCGGTGGACAGGGTGGTGTGACCGCTCGGGAAGCTGGCCGAGTAGACGAACGAGCCGTGCGGCACGAGGTCGGGACGCGGGCGATCGTAGAACGCCTTCAGGCCCTCCTTGGAGAGCCACGCCGCCAGCACCGCGCCCGCCAGCACCAGGGCGTGACGTGGCAACCTATGAAACAGGAACGCCAGTACGCCGGTCAGCGTCGCCAGGATCACCATGGTGGTGCCGCCCAGCGCGGTGATGTCGCGGACCGCCTCCTGGAGCGTGCCCGATCCGCGCGGTTCGGCGATGTTTCCGGGCTCGCGCAGGGCCAGGATCACCGACCGGTCCCAGGCGTCTGCGCCACCCGCGCTGACCACCCCGCCGATCAGCCAGAACAGCCAAAGCGCGCCGGCGACCCCGATCACGCCCAACAGCACCCGCGCCTCGAACCGCCGCAGGAAGCGCCAGAGCGCGCGAAGGGGATTGGGAAGCGCCATGCAGTCTAGCTAGGCGCCGCAGCCTCTTCAGGCAATGCGGGTCAGGCGGCCCGGGACGCCTCGCCGGCGAACACGAGGCGGTTCACGGCGCTCTGCGCAGCTTCCAGACTCCGGCCCACGCCGTCGGCGACGGTCACGCCGTCCTCGTCATAGACGCTCCAGCGCCAAGTGTCGGCCTCGCGGCTGAGGGAATAGGCGAGCGTTCTGTCGTCACGCATCCGTCCGGCCTTCTGGCGACTTCGAGTCGGGGCGAGATCATCAGAGCATGCGGCGCCGCACAATCGACTTCACCCCACAGGGGGAAGCCGCTCACCTCAGAGGCGAGTGCGTCAGGTCGAGCAGCTCGCGCCCGGCGTCGCGTGCGTTGGCGCAGCCGGTCAGGATCATCGCGACGGTCAGCTCGGAACGGAGCGTCGCCAGCATCCGCGCCACGCCGGCCTCGCCGCCGCCGCCCAGCGCCCAGGCCCAGGGTCGACCGACGAAACAGGCCCTGGCCCCCAGCGCCAGGGCCTTCAGCACATCGAGGCCCGACCGCACGCCGCCGTCCATAAAGACCTCGATGTCGCCGCCCACAGCGTCGGCGATGCGCGGCAGGGCCGAGATCGCCGACGCCACGCCGTCGAGCTGTCGCCCGCCGTGGTTGGAGACGATCACCCCATCGGCGCCCGCATTCACCGCATCGCGCGCATCGTCGGCGTCAAGCACGCCCTTCATGACGATGGGACCCTTCCAGACGTCGCGCACGAACTCGATGTCCTTCCAGGTCACCGACTTGTCGAAGTTACGGGCGATCCAGCTCAGGAAGTCGGTCACCCGGCCCTTCTGGGTCACCGCCGCTTCGACGTTTCCCAGGGTGTGCGGCCGTCCGTTTACGAACACGTCCCAGGTCCAGGCTGGATGGGTGACCCCGTCGCGCAGCTGGGCCAGCGCCGCCTCCAGCGGTCCGGACCCCGTGAAACCCGAACGCACGTCCCGATACCGCGAGCCCGGCGTCGGCAGGTCGACGGTGAACAGCAGCACCGGCGAACCGGCCTCCTGAGCCCTGGCCAGCAGGTCGCGCATGAAACCCCGGTCCTTCAGCATGTAGAGCTGGAACCAGGGCGGCGCGCCGGTCGCCGCGACCTCCTCGATGGAGCAGACGCCGACGGTCGAGAGCGCGAAGGGCACGCCGGCCGCCGCCGCCGCCCGCGCCGCCTGGGCCTCGCCGCGGCGGGCGTACATCCCCGCCATGCCGACCGGGGCCAGTCCGACCGGCATCGCGAGCGTCTGGCCCAGCGTGGTGACGGAGAGATCCAGCGTGCTCATGTCGCGCATCACCCGCTGGCGCAGCGCGATGGCCTCCAGGTCGGCCACGTTCCGGCGCAGCGTTTCCTCGGCGTAGGACCCGCCGTCGATGTATTCGAAGAAGATGTGCGGCAGTCTCCGCCTGGCCAGCTCGCGCCAGTCCGCCACCGAAGCCGCGCGCATCCGTCGTCCTCCTACGCCGCCGCCGGACGCGGACCCATCATGATCCAAACCTGGTGGGCGCGCGCCAGCAAAGCGCCGCCTTGGTCATAGAGCGCGACGCCCGAGGTTTCCTTGCGTCCCTCGCGCTCGAGCGGCCAGGCGACGACGACACACGGCTCGCCGGCGCGCGGCCGACGCAGCACTTCGCCGGTCATGGTGCCCAGGAGCGCGCCGTGGCGACCCTCCTTTTCCACCCAGGCGAAAAACCCCGGACAGTCCAGCGCCGCCCATATCACTTCCGGCGGAACCGCGCCGTCGGCCTCGGCGAACGCCGCGTGGGGCGTCCAGTCGCAGGCCATCACACCGGTCGCCGCACCTTCGAGCTGGCCCGGGAAGACTCTCAGGCCGTCGCCCTCGTCGCGTTCCGTGCCGCAGGTGAAACAGATCGGATGGGCGCGCTGGCTGTGGCCGATGTAGCGCGCGCTCGCCGCCCGCGCCGCCTCCAGCCCCGGCGAGGGCGGCGGCTCCGGCAGATCGAACCGACCAGGGCCGCTCTCGGCGATCAGGCCGCCGTCCAGGTCGGCCAGCTGCGCGCCCTCGCCATCCCGCTCAAGGGCCAGCTCGACATCCAATGGAATCCGCGCCTTCAGCACCGCTGTCGCGGGCCCCTCCGCCTCACGCGCCAGCAGGCCGCAGACATAGCCGCCATTGCCGGAATTGGGCGGCCCTTTGAACTGCCCGCCGATCACGATCACGCTCACCGAACGCCCCTGCATTACTCGCGGCGCGGCATCGCACGCTGACGCCACGCAAGGGAAGTCCATTCCCCCGTTGGAGCCGCCGCCGGCCCGCGCTAAAGGCAGGGTGACGACTATCGACGGAGACCTATCGGTGAGCGACCGGATCGAACGACCCTGGGCCCTGATGCGCCATCACGCGGGCTGGGCCGATGTGTTCCATATCGACAGCGAGACCTCGGACTCGATCACCGGCTTCTACCCGGACCGCGAGACGGTGGGACCGCCGGTCAACTATTCCACCCGCGCGGTGCTGGCCCGGTACACCACGCTGGAAGCCGCACGGACGGCGCGCGAGGAGGCCGTCTCGGAGTGGCGCAAGCACGACGCCGGCGTCCGCGACGCCGAGGTGGCCCTGCGCGCCGCCGAGAAGATGCGTGAAGACGCCTGGCTCAACTGCCTGCGCGACGCCGCCCAGCGCAGCTAGAAGCGCAGGCCCTTCGACAGCGCCCAGGCGACCGCGCCGGCGATCCCGACGCCGACCACGAACGCCCACAGCCGCGCCGGGGCGAACCCGGGGTCGGTGGCGAGTTTCTTCACGCCGGTGATCATCGGCGTGATCAGGTCGGTGCGCTTCCAGACAAGGTAATAGACCACCGCGACCACATGCAGCGCGACCAGCGCCTGCAGCACGCGGAAGATCGTCTCGTGAATTTCGGCGATCGCGCGGCCGGTCTCAAAGCTCACTCGGTCCGACATCGGCCCGCCGTCGAAGGCGTCGACATCGACCACGAAAAGACCCGTTCCGACCTGGGCCGCCAGGACCAGCAGCAGCGCGACAACGCTGATCGCGCCGAGCGGATTGTGGCCCGGCGTCGTGGACACGTCCCGGCGGCCGACCGTCCTCAAGTAGGAGAGTAGGGTCGCGGGACCCCTCAGGAAGCTCGTAAAGCGTGCGGCTCCGCCACCCGTGAAGCCCCACCAGACACGAAACACAAGCAGCCCGATCACGGCGTAACCGCTCCAGCGATGCCAGGTCAGATTTTCCCCGGCGGACCACCAGGAGAACGCGACGAGCGCGACGATAAGCCAGTGGGACAGCCGCACCGCGCCATCCCAGACCCGAACGGGCCTAAGAGCTTGGGATGTGGATTCCGGCGTCTCCGCCATGGGCATCAGGACTTCTTCTCAAGCCGATACGTGTCGTGACAGCCCTTGCACGTGCCGCCTGTCGCCCGGATCTGGTTGCGCACACCGGCCCAATCCCCTGCGACAGCGAGGGCGTTCAGCTTATTCACTTCGTTGCGCGACGCCGTAGCGGCCGCCGTGAAGCCCGCCGCATCGGTCCAGATGTTCGCCTTGGCCTCGCTCTTCGGCCACGCCTCGACGCCGCTGCCGCGCGGGAACCAGGTCGGGATCGCCGTCACGAGCTGGGTCATGGTCCGCGTGTTCGACCGGACCAGGGTGGCGTTCGGCGCATCCTTGCGGGTTTCGTCGATGACCGCCTTGAACGCGGCGCCCAGCTTTTCGAAGTTCTCATGCCGGGCGTAGGCGGCCTTGGTCGCAGCGCTGGCGTTCTTGGGCAGGGCGGATTGCGCCTGCGCCAGGCCCGCGCCCATCCAAGAGACCGCAGCCAGGGACACGGCCGCAGCCGTCGTGATCTTCCAGTTCGCCGCCATGGCTTCGCCTCTCCAATTGCTTGCCTGCATTGAGATTGAGAGGAGCGTGGCGCGCCCGTCAATGACTGACGCCCCGCCCGGTGAGCGCCGCGCGCGCCGTCGCCGCCAGGATGCGCAGATCGAGCCCGAACGACATCCGTTCCAGATAGGCCCTGTCCAGCCGGACCTTTTCGGGAATGGGGAGGTCATCGCGGCCGTTCACCTGCGCCCAGCCGGTCAGCCCGGGCCGCAACCGGTGGACCCCTTCCGACGTCCGCAGCGCGATCAGGTCGTCCTGATTGTGCAGCGCCGGCCGGGGACCGACGAAACTCATCTCGCCGGTCAGAATGCTCCAGAGTTGCGGCAGTTCATCAAGG
>NZ_JBILUK010000263.1:0-4166 GCF_044371015.1 Phenylobacterium sp. | reverse complement strand
TCTTCTCGGCGTTCCAGGGCGGGATCGGCGGGGGCTATATCCAGCTGATCACCCCCAACCGGATGCGCGGTCAGGCGCTGGCGGTTTACCTCCTGGCCACCAACCTGCTCGGCATGGGGCTAGGCCCCACGGTGGTGGCGGCGATCACCGACTACGGCTTCGGCGACGACGGGGCGCTCAACCGCTCCCTGGCGGTGTTCGGCGTGGTGATCATCCCGCTGGCCGCGCTGATCATGCTGGCGGGACTGCGGCGGATGACGCGGGCGCTGCAGGACGCGCGGAGCTGGGCGGAGGCGTAGGCGCGCCTACAGGTTCTCGCGCAGCCACGCGGCGGCTTTCGCCACGGGATTGGCCCCGACCTCAAGGGGTTCGCGGCGAAGCTTGGCGCTGGAGAGCTGGCGGGTGGAAACCGCTTCGCGGGGGCCGAAAGCCGACCGGTGAAGGATGCCGGCGCAGGCGGTGAAGGCGGGCCCCGAGGCGGCGTCGGCGAGATGCGGCACGCGGCGGGGGCGACCCAGACGCACGGGGCGGTCGAAGACGCGGACGGCCACCTCGCGGACGCCGGCCAGCTGGCTGGCGCCGCCGGTGAGCACCAGGCCCGCGCCCGGTTCAATCGGCGCGCCGGCGGCCTTGAGGCGATCGCGAAGCAGTTCCAGGGTTTCTTCGACGCGCGGGGCGATGATGCCCTTGAGCAGGCTGCGCGGCGCCACGACCGGGCCGGCGCCGGGATCATCGCCGCGCGGCGGAGCTTCGATCATCTCGCGGTCTTCGTTCGCCGAGGCGATGGCCGAGCCGTGCAACGTCTTGATGCGCTCGGCGCCGGCGATCGAGGTCGAGAGGCCGCGGGCGATGTCCTGGGTCACGTGATGGCCGCCAACCGGCACGGTCTCGACATGCACCAGGGAGCCGGCGCGGAACACCGAGGCCGAGGTGGAGCCGCCGCCCATGTCGATGCAGACGCTGCCCAGATCGAGTTCGTCTTCTTCCAGGGCGGCCAGGGCCGAGACGAAGGGGGCAGCGACAACGCCTTCGAGCTGGAGGTGCGCGCGCTCGACGCAGGCGCCCAGGGTGTTGAACACGGTCTCGGCCACGGAAACGACCAGGAGCTCGACGCCGAGGGTCCGGCCGTACATGGCCCGCGGATCGCGCACGCCGCCCTGGCCGTCGACGGCCCAGGCCACCGGCAGGATGTGGATCGCCCGCCGACCCGGCAGCTTGATCTGGGCCAATGCGTTCTGGATGGCGCGGACGAGGTCGTTGTCGCCGATCGGCCGGGCGCCGATGGAGACGCGGCCCTGGACGCGGGAGCCGGTGAGCTGGCCGCCCGCCGTGGCCACGACCACGCCCTGGACGTTGACGCCGGCCACGGTCTCGGCGCGCTCGACGGCCTGGGCGATGGCTTCAGAGGCCTCGTCGAGATTGACGATCGAGCCGCCGCGCACGCCGCGCGACTGGACATAGCCGACGCCGCAGGTGGTGAGGGTGCGGTCGCCGCGACGCACGCCGTCGGGCTTCATGATGAAACAGGCGACCTTGGAGGCGCCGAGGTCGACGGCGGCGATGATCTTGGGCGGCGCCAGCGCGGCCTTCAACCCGTCGCGCCCATCCTTGCGGGCGGTCTTCTCAGCGGGTAGGCGCTCAGCGGTCTTCAGCATCGTCGTTCGGTCTCGTCAGGCGTCTTCGGCGGGGGTTGGGGCGGGCGTTTCGGCGGGGGCGGTCAGCGGCGCGGGGGCGCGCGGGCGGACAGCGATGGTGTCGGGGTTGCGCAGGTCGATGCGCTCAAAGCCGAGGTCGAGGATGCGGGAGCGCAGATCCAGCGTCTCCAGACGCATCAGGGCGGCTTCTTCGTCGGCGGCCGGCAGCTGGATCAGGCCGCCATCCTTCAAGCGCAGATCCCATCGGCGGTCGTCGACGCGCACCAGCGCCTCCATCCGGGCCATCAGGCGCGGACGCTGGACCAGGATCGGCAGGATCTCGCCCGCGTGCTGGTCGCCGCCGGCGCCGACGACGAGCGGCAGGGCGGAGAAGCGGCCGGGGTCAGCCTCAGGGATCGGCCGTCCGTCAGCGTCGATGACCACCGTGCGGCCCCTGTGCTGCCAGACGGCGAGCTGACGGCGTTCCTTGACCGAGAGCACTAGCGTGTCGGGCAGCAGCCGCACGACATGGGCTTCCTGGACCCAGCCGACCTTTTCCACCCGGGCGCGGACTTCGGCGAGATCGAGGCCCAGCAGCGGCTGGCCATCATGGACGCCTGCGGCGCGGATGATGTCGGCGCGGGCCATCGGCGAGGCGCCTTCCACATGCACCGCGCGAACCTGGAAGCCGGCCTGGCCGAAGTGACCGTCGACGCCGGTCTGGACCATCTGGACGACATGGGCGCCGCGTCCGCCTGTGAGCAGCACCGCTGCAAGCGCCAGGGTGAGGACACCGCCCGACAGCATCAGGACACGGGCGGGGGATAAACGCACGCGATCGGCCTCGGCCGCGCGGGCGCGAGGGGCGGGCTTAGCGGCCGTCTTGGCCTTGGTTTGCGACGCTCCCCGCGTTCCCCCCCGCATTGGCGTAGGCGTCCTCCGTGATCCAAAGCACCAGGTCGTCGAAGCTCACCCCGCCCGCCGCCGCCTGCTCGGGTACGAGCGAGGTGGGGGTCATCCCAGGCTGAGTGTTCACCTCCAAGAGGACCAGAACGTCGTTAATGTCGTCATAACGCAGGTCCGACCGGGTAACGCCTCGGCAACCCAGGGCGGCGTGGGCGCGTTCGGAGAGTTCCTTTGCTTTTTCCGCGACATGCGCCGGAATTCGGGCCGGAACGACGTGTTCCGAGCCGCCCTCGCCGTACTTGGCTTCGTAGTCATAGAAGCCGGTGCGTGGAATTATTTCGGTAACGTTCATGGCGCGACCGTCCATCACCCCGACGGCGAGTTCCAGCCCGCGGATGTAGGGCTCAATCATCACCTCTTCGCCATAGGTCCAGGCGGGCGCGACGATCTCCTGTGGCGGGCTGTTGGCGCCCTCAAACACCAGGAACACGCCGACGGAAGAGCCCTCGGCGTTGGGCTTGACCACATAGGGCGGCGCCATGACGTGGCCGGCGGCGGCCACATGGCGGTTGAAGAGCCCGCCGCCCGGCACCGTGACGCCGGCGGCGGCCAGCACGGCCTTGGACTTGGCCTTGTCCATGGCCAGCGCCGAGGCCAGCACGCCGCAGTGCGTGTAGGGCACGCCGAGCGTCTCCAGAACGCCCTGGACGCAGCCGTCCTCGCCCCAGGCGCCGTGCAGCGCATTGAAGCAGACATCGGGCTTGATGCGGGTCAGCACGGCGGCGACATCGCGGCCGGCGTCGACGCGGGAGACCTTGGCGCCGAGGCGCTCCAGCGCGTCCGCGCAGGCCGCGCCCGAAACGAGGCTCACCTCGCGCTCGGAGGAGAGCCCGCCCATCAGCACGGCGACGTGGTGTCCGGAAAGCGGGGCGGCCATGGGCGACTCAATCGGCTGAAGGGATGTGCGTCCGCCGTGGCGGAGGGCGCGGAGAGCGTCAAGCGCGGCTGTGCAGCGGTGATGCAGCCCGGGCGGCGAGAAGGTCGCGGATCGGCTTCCATCCCATGCGGTGGGCGGGGCAGGGGCCGTGGGCGGCGAGGGCGGCGACGTGCTCGGCGGCGTGGTAGCCCTTGTGGCGGGCGAAGCCGTAGGCCGGATAGCGCGCGTCGAGCTCGATCATCAGCCGGTCGCGCGCCGTCTTGGCCAGTATGGAGGCGGCGGCGATGGAGAGCGAGAGACCGTCGCCGCCGATGAGGGTTTTCACCGGCAGGCCGACGTCGAAGGGGTAGTTGCCGTCGATCAGGGCGAGCCCCGGCGCGGGCGAGAGCGCCTGAACCGCGCGTCGCATGGCCAGACCCGTGGCGGCCAGGATGTTGAGCGCCTCGATCTCCTCCACCTCGGCGAAGGCCACGGACCAGGCGCGGGCGCGGGCCTTGATCTCGACCTCCAGGGCGCCGCGGCGGCGTTCGGTAAGTTGCTTGGAGTCGTTGAGGCCCACTGGGATGTCGGCGGGATCGAGGATCACGGCGGCGGCGGAAACCGGCCCGGCCCAGGGGCCGCGGCCCGCCTCGTCGACCCCGCAGACGAGGGTCGGTCGCAGGGCGGCTTCGAGGACGAAGGTGGGGATG
>NZ_JBILUK010000063.1:0-14976 GCF_044371015.1 Phenylobacterium sp. | reverse complement strand
TCGAGCGCCTGCGCGAGCATCTGGGCGTCGAGAAGTGGTGCGTGTTCGGCGGCTCGTGGGGCTCGACCCTGGCGCTCGCCTACGCGATCAAGCACCCCGAGCGGGTCGAGAGCCTGATCCTGCGCGGGATCTTCATGGTCACCCCGCGCGAGCTCCGCTGGTTCTACCAGGACGGCGCCTCGATGCTGTTCCCCGACGCCTGGGCGCGCTTCCTGGCGCCGATCCCCGAGGCGGAGCGCGGCGACCTGATGGCCGCCTATCACCGCCGGCTGACCCACCCGGACCGCGCCGTGCAGGCCGAGGCCGCCGCCGCCTGGAGCCAGTGGGAGGGCGACACCATCTCCATCCGCGGCCCCGAGGCGCGACCCTCGAAATTCAACGAGATCGACTTCGCCATCGCCTTCGCTCGGATCGAGTGCCACTACTTCGTCAACGGCGGCTTCCTGTCGGAGCCCGACTGGATCGTCCGAAACGCCCATGTGCTGAAGGACATCCCGGGCTGGATCGTCCAGGGCCGCTTCGACGTTGTGACGCCGCTGGAAAGCGCCTGGCGTCTAAAGTCCGCCTGGCCGCAGGCGCGGATGGAGGTGATCTGGGACGCGGGCCACGCCTCGACCGAGCCGGGCATCGTCGACGCCCTGGTGCGCGCCTCGGACGCGGCCCTCCGCCTATGAGATCCGAACGGAGGACGGCGATGCGCCCCATGATCATCGGCCTGATCGCCCTGGCCCTTGCGGCGCCCGCCCAGGCTCAGGAGCCGCCGAAGGCCCGGGCCGTGCTGGGCGGCTACAACGCCGGCTTCAAGGATTGCGCCCGGGCGCTGGAACGCTTCGTGGTGTTCGTTCACGAGGATGACGACGCCTACGGATTCCTCTCCACCTGGTCGACCACCAAGCCCAACGACGAGATGATGACGGCGATCACGTCGGAAACCTTCACCGACGGTCACGGCGTCGCCACCTTCGCCGCCGTCAGGACCGCGTCCGGGACCTGCGACCTCACCCTGACCCAGACCATCACCTTGCCCGCCCTGCCCTGCGACAAGGCCCGGGAAGACGCCTTCAAGGACTGGAAGCCCTATACGGAGCTCAGCGGCCTTCAGGTCTACGAAGACCCGACCGACTCCAACACCACCGCCACCATGATCCCGCTCGCCAAGTCCGGCTGCGTGATCGTCAAGCACATCCTCGCCCTGGGCGTGGCGAACTGAAGCGCCCGCCGGGCCTATACGAAGCTGCCCTTGCCGCTCGTCACCTCGGAGTAGCGGTGGACCCACACCGACTGGACGAGTCCGAAACCGATCATCACCGTCAGCATCACCGTGCCGCCCCAGCTGAGCATCGGCATCGGCACGCCCACCACCGGCGCCAGGCCCATCACCATCGCGCCGTTGATCATCACATAGGCCGCAAAAGTGACCGTCACGCCAGAGGCCGCCAGGCGCCCGAAGTGGCTGTGGCTGACGAAGGCGGTCCGAAGCGCCATGAAGATCGCCACCGCGTAGAGGATCAGCACCGCCAAACATCCCACGAAGCCGAACTCCTCCGCCAGCGCCGCAAAGATGAAGTCGGTCTGCTTCTCCGGCAGGAAGTTGAGCTGGCTCTGCGAGCCCAGGCCGTAGCCCTTGCCCAGAAGGCCACCGGAACCCAGCGCGATCATCGACTGCAGGATGTGATAGCCCGAGCCTGAAGGATCGCTCTCGGGGTCCAGGAAGGTCAGCACTCGCTGGCGCTGATAGTCGTGCATCACGAACAGTACGAACGGCGGCACAATGGCCAGAAACGCCGCCACCGCCGCGCCGATGATCTTCCAGGACAGCCCCGCCAGGACGATGATCGCCGCGCCGGTCATCAGGATCAGCATGGCTGTGCCGAGATCAGGCTGATGCGCCACGAGCAGCACCGGCGCGAACGTCATCGCCGCCGGGATCAGCAACCACCATGACAACCGCGCCTTCTCGGCCGAAGCGCCGTGGTAGAGGCGAGCCAGGGCCAGCACGATACCGAGCTTCATCACCTCCGAGGGCTGGAAGCTGAAGCTGCCGATCGACAGCCACCGCTGAGCCCCCAATCGGACATCGCCCACCAGTTCCACGGCGACCAGCAGCAGCAGGCCCAGGCCATAGATCGGATAGGCCAGTGCAAACCAGATGCGCAGATCAACCATGGCCAGCGCCAGCATCAGCACGATGCAGATGCCGAACCGGATGGCGTGGTTGGCCGCCCACGGCTCCCAGGACGACCCGGCGATCGAGAACAGCATCAGCGAGCCGGCGCCGGCGATCAGCGCCAGAACCAGCACGAACAACCAGTCGATCTCGGAGAACTTGACGATCAGCCGGTCGCGTTCACCGGGACGAGTCAGGGCCGAGACCGTCATGCCGGACGCCCCGGCCGCGCCGATGGACGGGGGGCGGAAGCCGGCGTCGGGGCGGCGCCCGACGGAGCCAGGGTGGGCTGGGTCGGCGCCAGGTCCTGTTCCAGATCGGGGGTCATCTCCGGCATCGGCAGCGGCTTCTCGATCCGCGCCAAAATCTCCGGATCCTTCAGCAGAGCCGTGCGCATGATCTCGCGCGCTCGGGGCGCGGCAGCGGTCGAGCCGCCCATGCCATGCTGCACGATCACGGCCAGCGCGTAACGTGGGGCGTCCAGCGGCGCGAAGGCGACGAACAGGCCATGGTCGCGCAGGTGCCAGGGCCCGCCCTTCCCGCGATGGCCGCCCTTGGCATAGTTTCGCACCTGGGCGGTGCCGGTCTTGCCGGCCATCAGGATGTCGCCCAGTCCCAGCTGGCTCGCCCGGAAGGCGGTGCCGCCGACGTCCGTCACCGCCGCCATGCCGGCGCGAACCCGATCGATATGGTCGGTCGGATAGGGAAGGCTCGCCACATCGGAACCGCGTGGCCGCTCCTTGCCGCCTACAGACTTGATCAGCCGCGGGTTCAGCGCCTTGTATTCGCGGTTCGCGAGGCGCGCGGTCATCACGGCCAGCTGCAGGCAGTTCACCTGCAGATAGCCCTGACCAATCGCGTAAGACAGATTTTCCCCTGGCCACCAGGGCTGCATGGCCTCGGTCTTGAAATAGCGCTTCTTCCAGGCCGGGTCCGGCACAGTGCCCTTCTTCTGCCCCGGAATGCCGAGGTCGAAGGTCTGGCCCAGGCCGAAGGCCCGGGCGGCTTTGGCGATACGGTCCGGCCCCACCCGCAGCGACATCGCGTAAAAGTAAGTGTCGCAGGAGTTCTTGATGGCGTCGTTGAGGTTCTGCGAGCCGTGGCCACCTCGCTTATGGCAGTGGAAGAAGCGCCCGCCGAACTGCATGCCGCCGCCGCAGACCACACGGGCCTCGGGATCGATCCCGGCATCGAGGATCGCCAGCGCCGTCATCATCTTGAAGGTTGAACCGGGCGGATAGAGACCCGAAAGACACTTGTCGAGCAGAGGCTTGCGCTCGTAGCTCGCGAGGGCCCGATACTCCGCGCCGGTCAATCCGCGAACGAAACGATTGGCGTCGAACGATGGCGCCGAGGTCATGCACAGCACATCGCCTGTGCGGCAGTCGACCATTACCGCCCCGCCGCTCTCCTCGCCGAACACCTCCAGCGCCCGGTTTTGGATGTCGACGTCCAGGGTAAGTTGAATCTCCTGTCCCGGAAACGCCGGAACGTCGCCGCCGTCGTCGTGAGCCACTTCGCGGCCGTTGGCGTCGACTTCCACCTTGCGAGCCCCAGGCCGCCCGCGCAGCTCCAGGTCCAACGCCTTCTCGACGCCCTGCTTCCCGATCCGGAAGCCCGGGTGAAGCATGATCGGTTCGGCGTTGGGGCCGGTGGCCTCGATATCCTCCCGGTTAACCTTGGCCACGTAACCGATCACATGGGCGAAGGCGCCCCCGTGAGGATAGACTCGCACCTCGCCCATGTCGGCGGTCACGCCGGGCAACTCAGGCGCGCGGACATTGATGGCTGAGAATTGCTCCCAGCTCATATCTTCCATCACCGATACCGGCGCGCGCTTGGGCGCATTGGAGACTTCCCGCAGCAGCCTGCGCTGGCGTGCGTCGTCCATCGGGACGAAGTTGGCCAGGGTCTTGATTGTCGCCTCGGCGTCGATACCGGTGTCGCGCGCCACCAGAAGGCGGAAGTTGGGACGATTGGCGGCCAGCACCGCGCCGTTGCGATCGACGATAACCCCGCGAGGCGCCGGTGCGAGCTTGAAGTTAAACTGGTTGGAAGTCGCCAGCTGCTCATAGTGTTGAGTCTCGAAGAGCTGCAGGTAAGCGAGCCTCGCGGCCAGGGCGGTGAGCCCCAAGCCGGCGAAAGCGCCCAACAGTATCGAGCGGCGATGGAACACGCCCTGCCGCTCATTGACCTCTTCAAAAAAGATGGCGGGCTGCGTCATGAACTCAACTCAACGGAACCGAACATCGGCGTCCTCGAAACGTTGGATGAGGACGTCGGCCACAGGAAACAGAACAACTGTGGCGAGGAATTGCCAAGTGAGCGTTACGGGGTCCGGCGCGCTGCGGGTGGCCAGCAGCGTGAAGAGATAACCGGCGCCGAGCGAGAGCATCGTCCCTGCGCCGTACCAGATCCACATCATGGCGCGGCTCTGCCCGGCCAGAAAGGCGCGGAAGCCCAGAACCACACCGTGGGGTAACAGAAGGCAGACCGCCCAGAATCCCATCGGGGTCCCCCACAGCAGATCCAGGAACAGACCCAGGATCATCACGATCACCGGCCCCAGCATTGATGGCCGGATCACTGCCCAGGCAAAGGCAAGCGGCAAGGCGAACACTGGCTCCGGCAGGCCGACTCCCCAGAACCGGATCGGGATTGCAAACAAGAGGCTCGCCGTGATCGCCAAGAGCGCCGGAACGCCGAGCCAGAGCCAGGGCGGCAGACCACGCGCGGTCGTGCTCATGGCCGAGCCGGAAGCGTCGCAGGAGCGGTCGAAACAGGCGCAGCGGTGGGCGACGCCGGCGGCAGGGTCGTCGCGCCGGGTGTCGGCGGCGGCGCGCCGGCCGGGGTCAGGGCGGGAATGTCGACCAGTTGCGTAAAGTCCTGGAACTTCAGGATCCGCACGAAGTCCACGGGCGCCTTGTCTGCGGCCAGCACCACGCGCCACTGCCCATCGAGCCCGCGTACCGCGACACCCACGGGCAAACCGCGTGGAAATACGCCCCCGTCTCCCGACGTCACGACCCGATCGCCAACCCGGACTGGGTCCTGGCCGCGCAGGTACTCCAGGCGCGGATTTGGCCCGCCATCGCCAGTCAGAATGGCGCGGGAGTTGGTGCGGTCGACCATCACCGGTGTCCGCGAAGCAGGATCGGTCAGCATCAAGACCCGGCTCGCCCCCGCAGTCACGCCAACAACCCGCCCCACCAATCCATTTTCGCTCATGACGGGGTTGCCTGGCCTGACACCCAGTTCGGCGCCGGCGTTGGCCAGCCGGGAGTTGGCGAAGGGACCGCGACTATCGGTCACGATGCGCGCAGTCGCCATGGCGATCGGAGGGTCGGTCTTTAGTCCAAGGATAGCGCGATACCGCTCATTGACGTCGCGCAGCGCAATCGCCTCGTTGCGCCATTGCGCCATGGTCTCCAACTCCGCCCGGAGTCGCTGGTTTTCCGAGACCGCGAAGAAATAGCCCCGTATTCCCCGCACCCCGTCGCCGGTCACTCGACCGGGCGCCGAGAGCACATCACCAACCGGTGCAAGCAAGCGATCGGTCAGCGTCCGCGGGTTCCCATTCGAGTCTGTGTCAAACGCCTCGCGTCGGTCCGACAGCAAGATCGCCACCGACACGATCATGACGATCACGAACACGATGCCCGCCGTCCAGGTCAGCGGCACTCGAAGCTCGCCTAGCGGATTGTCCCTCAAGGACATCGTGGTCTCCGCTCATCCGAGCAATGCTACGGTCCTACGCCAGGGTGGCTTCCAAAACGCCCTTCATCCACTTGGGATGTTCGAGCACCTTGCCGCAGCCCAGCGCCACGCACGACAGCGGATCATCAGCTACCGTCACCGGCAGGCCGGTGTGATCGCGGATCTCTACGTCCAGCCCGCGCAGCAGTGCGCCGCCGCCCGTCAGCATAATCCCCTTGTCGGCGATATCCGACGCCAGCTCCGGCGGCGTTGCTTCCAGGGCCATCTTGACCGCCTCGACAATTTGGCTGACCGGCTCGGCCAAGGCGTCGGACGCCTGCTTCTCAGAGACTCTCACCTCTCGTGGCACACCCTGCATCAGGTCGCGGCCCTTGACGTCGATGGACAGTCCCTCGCCGTCGGCCGGCGCGCGAGCGGTGCCGATCTCCTTCTTGATCCGTTCGGCAGTGGTTTCACCAATCAGCAGGTTATGGTTGCGGCGCATATAGCTGATGATCGCCTCATCCATCTTGTCGCCGCCGACCCGGACCGAGCGCGAATAGACGATGCCCGAGAGCGACAATACGGCCACCTCGGTTGTGCCACCGCCAATATCCACCACCATCGAACCGGTCGGCTCGTGAATCGGCAGCCCCGCGCCGATCGCTGCGGCCATCGGCTCGTCGATCAGGCCGACGCGGCGGCCTCCAGCGTTCAGGCAGCTGTCGTTGATCGCCCGGCGCTCCACCGCCGTCGCGCCTGAGGGCACGCACACGATCACCTTGGGATTCACGAAGCCTTTGCGGTTGTGAACCTTGCGGATGAAGTACTTGATCATTTCCTCCGCGACTTCGAAGTCTGCGATCACTCCATCGCGCATCGGTCGAATGGCTTCCATGTGGCCGGGCGTACGGCCCAGCATCTGCTTGGCTTCTATGCCGACCGCGTGGACAACTTTGCGGCCGCCCACATTACGCAGCGCGACGACCGAGGGCTCGTTGAGCACGATGCCCTTGCCCTTCATGTAGATCAGTGTGTTGGCGGTGCCGAGGTCGATGGCGATGTCGTTCGAGATGGCGCCGAAGAGAGACGAGAACATGTTTGGCCCTAGGGCATGGGGGCTGACGAGTCGCACCGCCGGGCGATTGCTCAGAGGCTCGACGAATTTGGGGAGAATGCGTCGAGTCGCTGCATCTTGTCTGGCGGGGCTTTGAGCGTCCCTCTGCCCCGAGGATGGGGCCAGTTCAAGGCATAATGCAAAGGACCGTGCTCGACCTGGCCGCGTATCAACTCGCGCGCGCGGCCAGGGCCTCGACCGCCAACGTCGCCACGGCGTCTGGCGCACCCGCCCGGACCAGCTCGGCGACCAGCGCCGAAGCCCCGACCTCAGCAAGCCGCGCCTGCAATTTGCGCGCGTCCGGGGCCTTCGGCGACGCCGGGTTATCGCTCCGTTCGACAACGCGGCCGTCGTTGATCCAGAGTGTTCGATCGGCCAGCCGGGCAGCCTCGGCGACGTCGTGGGTCACGTAGATTACAGGTATGCTAGCCTCGCGCTTCAGCGCTTCGAGGTATGGGATCACCTCGTCCTTGCGATCGCCATCCAGACTGGCGAGCGGCTCGTCCATCAGCAACAGCCGGGGCGCCGCCAGCAGCGCCCGACCGATCGCCACCCGCTGACGCTCTCCCCCGGAGAGCTTGCCCACGGTACGCTCGAGCAGGCCGTTCAGACCGAGGAGCTCGACCAGATGATCAAACGTGGCGTCCGGGCCCAGACCCGCGCGTCGGCGCCCATACAGCAGGTTCCCCCGCACGCTCATGTGATCGAAAAGGGCCGCGTCCTGAAACACGTAGCCCACGCGACGGCGATGAACGGGCGTGAAGTGGCCGGCGTCCTGCCAGACCTCCCCTGACACCTCCAGCCGCCCGTCAAGCCGCGCGAGACCGGCCAGACATCGTAGGATGGTCGTCTTGCCCGAGCCGGAGGGGCCAAACAGGACGGTCACACCCTGGTCTGGGACTGAGAAGGTCGCGTCCAGCGCGAACGCGCCCAGCCGGCCTTGAAAGCTCGCTCGGATCATCGCCCGACCCTTCGGGTGCGCCGGTCGAACACCAGCAGTCCGAGGACAGTCACAAAGGCGAAGATCACCAGGCCGCCCGCCAGCAGATGCGCCTTCTCCCACTCCAGCGCCTCGACCAGCCGGAACATCTCGATCGACAACACCTCGGTCTCGCCTGGAACGCCCCCGCCGATCATCAGCACCACTCCGAACTCGCCCAGAGTGTGCGCAAAGGCCAGCACGGCGGCTACCACGAAGCCCGGCCGGGCCAGAGGGGCAGCGACGCTGAAGAATGCATCGAACGGGCCCGCGCCCAGGGTCGCCGCCGCCTCCATCGGTCTCGGCCCCATGGCTTCGAAGGCGTTGCGCAGCGGCTGGACGGCGAACGGCAGCGAGTAGACGATCGAGCCGATCACCAACCCTTCAAAGGTGAAGGCCAGGGTTCTGACGCCCAACGCCTGCAGCGGCGCCATCAACGGACTGTCGGGGCCCATAGCCAGCAGCAGGTAGAATCCCAGGACCGTCGGAGGCAGCACAATCGGCAGGGCCACGACCGCCGCTACTGCTTCTACCCACCAGCCGCGCGAACGCGCCAACCACCAGGCCAGCGGCGTGGCGATGATCAGCAGCGCCACGGTCGTGGTCGCCGCCAGTTTCAGCGTCAGCCAGACGATATCAAGCAGCGGCGTCAAGGCGTCTCGTAGCCAAAGCGCCGGATCACCGCGCGGGCCTCGGGCGTTCCTAAGAACGCAAGGAAGGCGCGCGCCGCGGGATTATCCTTGGCGGCCGTGAGTAGTACCGCCTGTTGAACAATGGGCGCGTGCAGCCGAGATGGAACCAACCACCGGGATCCGCCGGCGTTATCGGCGACTTGCGAAAGCGCCACGAAACCAAGTTCCGCCGCTCCGCTCTGGACGAACTGGAACGTCTGGGTGATCGAAGCGCCCTGGACCAGCTTTGGCCGGAGCGCGGCCTCCAGGCCCATACGCTGCATCGTCTGCTGGGCGGCGAGGCCGTAGGGGGCGGTCTTGGGGTCGGCAATCGCCAGCTTGTCGAACCGACCGGTCGTCAGCACCCGCCCCTCGGCATCGACGACACTCGGCGCGCGGCTGAAGAGAACCAGCCGCCCCACAGCGTAGGTGAACCGGCTCCCGCGCACTGCGAGACCGGCGGCCTCGGCCTCAAGCGGGCGCGCCGCATCGGCGCTGAGGAACACGCCGAACGGTGCGCCATTGGCGATCTGAGCATAGAACTGACCCGATGAGCCGAAGCTTAGGATCACCTGGTGGTCGGTGCGGCGCTCGAAGATCCGCGCGATCTCGCGCGCCGGCTCGGCGAAGTTGGCCGCCACCGCAACCTTGACCTCGCCTGCCGCCGCCGCGCCGGTGAGGCCAAGGGCGAGCGCCAGGACCGTCAGAACTCTGAAGATGGGACGCATCTCCAGGCTTCTAGCCGCCGCCGGCTCCGTTGTCGCGCCGCTAGGGCCGGAGCACTTCCACCACCGCAGTGACCTGCCCACCCGACTCCTTCGCACCGCCGCCGATCGCATAGATCCGGCCGCCTCCGGCAACGCCACAGAGGCCATGCCTCGGGGTGCGCATGCGCGTCTCCGCACGCCACGTATCCGTCTTGGGGTCGTAGGACCAACAATCCGCGATAACACCCGGTCCGCCCTCGCCGCCGAACACATAAAGCCGCCCACCCAGCGCCGCGCCCGCCAAGCCGCCGGCGGCGCGCGGCATCGGCCGAAGCGTGTCCCAACGGTCGGTCTTGGGGTCATAGACATCCAGCTGGGCAGAGTTGCCCTCTCCTACGCGCCGGCCTCCGGCCAGATAGAACTTGCCCCCGATCTCGGCCCCGGTGGCGCTGTTGCGGGCCAGCGGGCAAGGGCGCGCCGTCATCCACCGGCCGGCGACAGGATCAAATACCTGATGCAGGTCGATGTCGCCCTGGTCGCCCCAGGCCAGGTTCCGATCACCGCGCGGCGCACGGCCGGAAGCCAGATGCACCCTGTCGCCAAGCGCGACCGCCACGGTCTCGCATTGCAGCCTGGGCATCGGCGAGGCCGGTCGCCACGCCGCGTCATCCATCACCAGTGTGTCGGTCGTCGCCACCCAACCGCCGGCCTCGGTCACGGCAAAACCGCCGAAGGCGAACACCTGGTCCCGCGAAGTCGCCAGCACCGGATGATGCCGAGGCGCGGGCAGTCTCGGGCCCTCGGTCCAGGAGTCGGCGCGTGGAGAGTATAGGCCGGTCCGATCCAGCGGATTGATCCCTGCCCGCAGGCCCTGGAGCCCCGGCGCCATGCCGCCCGCGATCACCGCGCGGCCGCGCCAGACTGTTCCATAGACTTCCTGCGAGGACCAAGGGATGTCGGCTCTGGGCGACCAGCCCGACTGCGCCCGGGCCGGCGTCACCAGTACGGCGGCGGATAGGCCGCCGATCATCTGTCTGCGATCAATCATGGAGCGAACTTGCCCCTTCGACCCGCCCTATGCCAGCACGCACGCCAGGACACCCAGCGTCGTCATGGCGCCACCCAGCCATTGACGTAGGCTCAGCCGCTCTCGGAAGAGACGCCGGCCCACCAGCGCCGCCACCGGCCCCTCGACCAACCCGACGGCCCGCACCTGAGCTGCGGGCGCCAGCGCCAACGCGCCGAACCAGCAGGCCGAGGCCGCAGACCCGAAAAAGCCCGCGGCCAGCGACGACCGCCAGGATCCAACCACCGCCTTGAGCGCCTGCGGCCGGGTCAGCGCCAGAAGCCCGCCCAAAGTCGCCGACTGCATCGCCTGTGCGGTCGCCAAGGTGATGATCGCCGACACCAGCGGGTTCGCCGGGTCGAGCGCCTGTCCCGCCTGACGATAGCCGTTGAACGCAACGGCATAGAAGGCCGCCGCAACCAGACCCAGTAAGGCGCCGGCCACCGCCGCGCGCGCCTCGCCCTTCCTTGGCCAGGAGAGGACCACAAGGCCCGCGCTTGCCGCGAGCACGCCCGCCCAGGCGGCAGGGCTGAGGGCGTCGCCCAGCGCCCACCAGCCCAATAGGGCCGTCATTGGCAGCGAGGCCTGCTGGAACAGGGTCGCCACCGCGAAACCTGACCGCCCCATGGCCATCAGCAGCGCACCCGTCGCCGCCACTTGGGCCACGGCGCCGAACAGCGCACCTGTCCAGAAGGCCTGAGAAAACGACGGGTTTGCGTCTGGCGTCATAGCCCAGACGACCGCCAGCATCGCGATCGAAAACGGCAAGCCGAACAGGAACCGCACAAGCGTCGCGCCCCAAGGCCCAGCGTCGCCGACCAGGGAGCGCTGCATGGCGTTGCGCGCCACCTGCAGTGGCGCGGCCGTTAGCGTCAGCAGTATCCAAAGCACTGGAAGGTCCCTCGACCTTGGGTGTCAGCCCCCGCCGCCCACGACGCGGCCACCCCTCCCGATGGGGCGTACGAAGTCGCGAGTCCTCCCCCATTGGGAGAGGGGGGACCGCGCGACCCGTCCACCGCAGCCTTGGCGAAGGTGGAAGCGTCGTAGAGCGGGCGCCTGGCCCGCCCTTAGAAGCCGCTGGCGACGCGCGCTTGCGGGGCGGTCTTTTCCTTGCGTGCGAAGAGGTTATTCAACGCATTCACATAGGCCTTGGCCGAGGCTGTGAGGGTATCGGTGTCGGCCGCCGCGCCGGTGGCGATCCGGCCGTCCTCCTCCAGCCGCACCGAGACCTGCGCTTGAGCGTCAGTGCCCTCGGTCACCGCGTGCACCTGGAACAGGCGCAGGATCGCCGCATGTGGCACGACCGCCTGGATGGCGTTGAACACGGCATCCACCGGTCCGTCACCGGTTGCGTTTGCGCTCTTCTCGACGCCCTCGATGGTCACGGTCAGGAACGCCTCCTGCGGACCCTCGGTACCGGCGATCACCCGCAAGTGTTTGACCTGGATCTTGTCGGTCCCAGAGGCCAGCGCATCATCCACCAGCGCGATGATGTCGTCGTCGAAGACGTGCTTCTTCTTGTCGGCCAGGTCCTTGAACCGCTGGAAGGCCTCGTTGAGCGCATTCTGACCCAGTTCATAGCCCAGGTCCTTCAGCTTTGCGCGGAATCCAGCCCGACCCGCATGCTTGCCCATCACCAGACTGGATGAGCCCTGCCCCACATCCTCGGGCTGCATGATCTCGTAGGTGCCGCGGTCCTTCAGCATCCCGTCCTGATGGATGCCGCTCTCGTGCGCGAAGGCGTTCTTGCCCACGATCGCCTTGTTAAACTGGACCGGAAAACCGGTAATCGCCGACACATAACGGCTGGCGCGGGTGATGTGCGGAGTCTCAATCCCGGTGTGGAAACGCAGGTGATCGCCGCGCACCTTCAGCGCCATGACGATCTCTTCGAGCGCAGCATTCCCCGCCCGCTCCCCAATGCCGTTGATCGCGCACTCGACCTGTCGCGCCCCGCCCTGAAGACCGGCCAGGCTGTTCGCGACGGCTAGGCCCAGGTCGTTGTGGCAGTGGGTGGAGAAGATCACCTTGTCGGCATTGTCGACGTTCTCGATGATATCGCGGAACATCTCTCCGTATTCGGAGGGATAGCTGTAGCCTACCGTATCCGGCAGGTTGATCGTGCCGGCGCCAGCCCGGATGGCTGCATCCACGCAGCGACGCAGGAAGTCCGGCTCGGTGCGGGTCGCATCCTGGGCCGACCATTCCACATCACCGCAGAGGTTGCGCGCATGCGTAACCGACTTGGTGATCATCTCCAGGATGTCTTCCTGGCTGGCGTGCAGGATGTGGTCGCGGTGACTAGGACTGGTGGACAGGAAAGTATGGATGCGGCCGCGCTTGGCCGGCCTTATGGCCTCCGCGCAGCGCTCGATGTCGACCATGCCCGCACGTGCCAGACCGCAGATGGTGCTCTCGGTGACGATCTGAGAGATTGCGCGGACGGCCTCGAAATCGCCGTTCGACGCGATCGGGAAGCCCGCCTCGATCACGTCGACCTTCATGTCTTCGAGAATCTTGGCCAGTTCCAGCTTCTCGTCGTGGCTCATCGAAGCGCCGGGCGACTGCTCGCCGTCACGCATGGTGGTGTCAAAGATGATGACGCGGTCAGCCGCAGCCGGGACGCTGTCAGGGGTCGCTTGGGTCATGGAATGGTCTCGCGGAATTGGGGTTTGTCGGGCGTAGGTTTGTGGAAAACCCCCTGGTCGCCCGGCCGCGAACGTGCGCGTGCCTAGAGAGGCGCCCAGGGGCGGCTAAGCCCCAGCGAGACAAGAAGCAGGCTGTCGAGCCGCGTACGCATGCCCTCGTCTCTACAGAATCGGCCACATCGGGGCAAGCCTATTGCGCGACGACGCGCCTAGGCGCTGATCTGCGCAAGAACCTTGCGCACGGCGGGCCGCGCGCGAACGCGTTCGCGATGTTCCATCACCCGCGGCAGCAGGGTCATATCGACCCCATCGCCCTCCGCCCAGTCGGCTGTGGTGAAAAGATAACCGTCACAGACGGTGAACTGATCTCCCATCACCCAAGGTCCGGCCAAAAGCTCCCGCTCGATCAGCGCGAAGCAGTCGGTCATCGAGGCCGGCACCTTGCGGCGCATATCCTCGAACGAGTTCTCCTCGGTGGCCCAGCGATATCCGCGATAGCGATGGGCATGCGCAACGTGGACGGTGGTGGCTAGATAGCTGTTGAACGCCTGGGCCTGGGCGAAACGCCAGGAATCGGCGGGCATCAGCTGCGCCTGGGGATACTCCGCCGCGATCCAGGCCAGGATCGCCAGAGTCTCGGTCAGCACGCCATGGTCGGTCGCCAGCGCCGGCACCCGGCCCTTAGGGTTGATCGCCAGATAGTCGCGCCCGCCGCCGGCGGCTCTGGCGCTCGCGTCCATCAACACCGCCCCGTAGACGGCGCCCGCCTCCTCGAGTGCGATATGCGACGCCAGCGAAACCGATCCTGGCGCATAGTAGAGCTTGATCATGCCGCGTCCTGATCCTTGTCTTCCTGTCGCCGACGACCCTGAAGCCATCGCCGCGCAAACCAACCCAGAGTCAGCCAAACGACCGCTACGCCGACCACGATCAAGCCGTTTTTGCCAATCTCGCCGCGCATCAACTGGAAGATGGACGCCCCGGCGAACGCCGTCAGGGCGATCTTCGGCACGATCCCCAGCGCCGTACCCGCGGCGAAATCCCGGGCCCGCATCGGCGTCACGCCAGCGGCCATGTTAACCACAATGAATGGCGCCGAAGGCACCAGCCGGACCACAAGGCTGGCCATGAACCCGTTCTCGCCGACCAGAGTCATGAATCGCTTCACCGCCGGCCCGGAGAAGCGATCCAAAGTCCGCGCGCCGGCAGCGCGGCCGATCTGGAACCCCACCAGAGCCGACACCAAGGTGCCGATCCAGCTGTAGACCGCGCCCGTCCATGGCCCGAACGCCACGACCGCCGCCGCAATCAGCACGATCTGCGGCGTCCCGACGAACGCCAGCAACGCAAAAGCTCCGATCGCGACCGGAAGCGCCCAGGGTCCGTGCGCCGCCGTCAGCCAGCCCTCCACCGTACGTTCACTGTCGACACCCATCAGCGGCGCACCCAGCACGAACACCAGGCCCACGCCACCGATCAGCAGGAACGAGACGACAAGCATCCGCCAGGCGCGGGCGTCGAGGTCTGAGAGAAAGGCGAACAGGCGACGCATTTGCCCGGGAGGGGTCGCGTGTTCCCGCGACAGCGTCAAGTTTGCGGATCACGGGCCTTACAGAAGCGTAACTTGTCCGGACAAATTTGGTGCGCCATCAGCCCGGCCCGCAACCCAACTCGGAGCCCTGAATCGTGCCGGCGTATGCGTTTGAATTGATCACAGCCCAAGAAGCGCGGTCTCTGAGCGCGGGTGACACGGTCACCTTCAAGGGCCCACCGGCTCGGACCGCGAGTGTCGCCTATCAGGCTTTCGACCCTCTAGCGCTGCCCGCGCCGGGCGTAGTTCCGGGCATCCTCGTGACCTACGACGGCCACGCCGTGGCGTTCTCGACCGCACTGGCGCAGATTTCGAAGGCTGGCGGTCTGACGAT
>NZ_JBILUK010000062.1:0-14996 GCF_044371015.1 Phenylobacterium sp. | reverse complement strand
TATCCGTGGCGCCCATGATGGATTGGACCGACCGGCATTGCCGGGCGTTTCATCGCGCCTTGACCCGTCGCACCCGGCTCTACACCGAGATGCTGACGACCGGCGCCGTGCTGCACGGGGACCGGGCGCGGCTGTTGGCCTTTTCGCCGGCCGAACATCCGGTGGCGCTGCAGCTGGGCGGTTCGGACCCGGCCGATCTGGCCCAGGCGGCGCGGATCGGCGCCGAGGCGGGCTATGACGAGATCAACCTGAATGTCGGCTGCCCGTCGGACCGGGTGCAGTCGGGGCGGTTCGGCGCCTGCCTTATGCGCGAGCCCCAACTGGTGGCCAAATGCATGGCGGCGATGGGCGCCGCGGTCAGCGTTCCGGTGACCGTGAAGTGCCGCATCGGCGTGGACGAACAGGACCCGGAGGACAGCCTGTTCACCCTGGTGGACGCCTGCGCCGCAGCCGGGGTGGGCCGGTTCATCGTCCATGCACGCAAGGCTTGGCTGAAGGGCCTGTCACCCAAGCAGAACCGCGACGTGCCGCCACTCGACTACCCTCTGGTCTGGCGGCTGAAACGGGAGCGGCCGCACCTCACTGTCGAGATTAATGGCGGGATCGGCTCGCTGGGCGAGGCGCTGGAGCATCTGGACCACGTTGACGGGGTGATGCTGGGCCGCGCGGCCTATCACACGCCGGGTCTGCTGGCGGAGGCGGACGCCCGGATTTTCGGCGCGGGAAACGTGATCGACCTGGGTGAGGCGCTGGCGGAATGGCGTAACTATGTGGCGTCGGAGCTGTCGCGGGGCACGCACCTGGCGGCCATGACACGCCACATGCTGGGCCTGTTCCATGCCGTGCCGGGCGCCCGGACCTGGCGGCGGATCCTCACGGTGGAGAGCGTCAAGCCCGGCGCGGGCCTGGAGGTGATCGACGCCGCCTATGCCGCGATCCGAGAGGCGGCCGAACGATCATCAGGGCTCGAAGCGGAGCGTCTGGCGGGTGGCCTCGAAGCGGGTCAGGCGGCCTAGATAGCTCATCCCCAGTAGCGAGACGTCGAGGCCTTCGGCGACCACCAGGGCCTGCACGTTCTCGATGCGGGCGCCGTTGATCGACACCGAACTCAGAGTCACCGCCGCGGCGCGCGAGCCGCCGCCGGCCGTGGTGATGTTGTAGCCGTACTTGAGCTCCTGGGGTTTGAAGCCGAGACGCGCCGCGTCTTCCGGCGTCAGCGCCACCGCGGTGGCGCCGGTGTCGACCAGGAACCGCACCCTCTGGGCGGAGGGGGCGACCGCGCCGACGTCGGCCTCGGCCCAGAAGTGACCGTCCGACGCCTTGGTGATCGCGCCGGCGGGGGCCGCGGCCGGACCGGCGGCGAAGCCCTGGGCGTCGAGGCGGGCGAGCCGCAGGGTCTGAGGGGCGGCGATGGCGGTCATCGCCGCCGCGCTAGCCGCCGCCGAGAGGACGGCCACGGCCGCCAACTTGTAAAAGGAAGACACCACCACCACCCGTAGTTCGCGGCCGTTCTGGCCTGTCTCTATGGTTGGCGAGACTAGATCGAGAGCGGTTTGCGGCCCGTGAACGGACAGGGTTTCGGGCGCGTTAAGCCTGCAACCTCACGAAAACATAGCAAGTTTTTCGGGCCGGATCAGAGCGCGTCGGTCGGTGAGCTCGGCCAGAATGGTCTCGCGCTCGGCGTCAGTGAGCCGCGCCCACTGGGCGACCTCGGAGAGACGGCGATAGCAGCCCATGCAGAGACCGCTCTCCCCGTCGACCACGCATACCTTGATGCAGGGCGTCTTGATTGGCGCGGAAGGGGGAGCGGGGGGTGTCGTCGACATCGCTCTGTTCTGCCGTCGTTGTTGGTCTGGTGCAAGAGATGTCATGTACCATTGTAACTCTGACGTCCCATGACAGATATTTAATCCGCTTATACTGATCATTGCTGCTTGTTCATTTGAAGATGGCGCTGGCGGTCGGCAGTTATCCCGCATGAACAACGGGAGATCGCCCATGAAGACCGCTCTCATCGCAATCCTGATCGCCGGTTTCACCGCGCCGGCCTTCGCCTCAGAGCGCGTTTCGGACGTGGACTATCTGAAGGCCAACCGCTGCAAGGGACTGGCGACCACGCTTTCGGCCGCCGAGGTCGACGGGCTCAACGGCTTCCTCAAGGCCCAGCGCATCGGCCGACCGGACTACATCGCCCAGCGGGCTGAAGATGAATTTGACCGCGCCCGCCGAGAGGCCAGGAGCGAGGACCGCCGCGCTCGCCTGAGCGCCGAACTCTCCGGCCCCTGCCAGACCTATCTCGGCGGCGCCGCCACCGTGGCGAAGCAAGGCGGCGCTGACGTCAGCAAGCAATAGCATCCCAAGCCCAACTTCTCGGTTCTGCCGACGCGTCGTTCCTTCGGGAGCGGCGCGTTTTTCTTGGGTGGCGCCTGGGCCGGGTTCAACCTTAGGGTGGGCCCGTCGGGAGGACGCGAGATGCTGGGCTTGGCGGCGGCGGTGATGTTGCAAGCGGCGGGAACTGCGCCCTCGCTGATCACCAATCCGGACTGGATCCGCAGGCCCTCGGGTAGTGAGATCGCGCGGTACTATCCGCGCGCCGCGGCGGCGGCGCAGATCGAAGGCTCGGCGGCGATCAGCTGCAAGGTCTCGGCGGCGGGGTTCCTAGTCGACTGCACCGTTTTGGACGAGCGTCCCGCCGGCCATGAGTTTGGCCAGGCGGCGTTGGCGCTTTCTACATCGTTCCGGATGCGACCGATGTTGCGGGATGGAGCCCCGGTTGAGGGTGGGACGGTTCGAATTCCCATGCAGTTTAAGCTGCCGCCGCAAGACTCCGGGTCCGGTGGACCGCCGACGTGGGCTCAGGTGACGCGATGCTACGCGTTTTCGTTCTCGGCTTTAGAGGCGGGGCCGAGTTCCGACGAGAACCGCGGCCGTTTCGCTGCGTGGCGGGTTGTCTATGAAATGAAGCTTATCTCGGAGGGGCTGAAGCCGACCGAGATCGATGCGCGCCTCGTGTCAGCCCGTAATGCGCCTGCAGCCCCAGGCAGCCCACCCGATTTGGCTGCCTGCGACCGCATCATTGGAAGCGCCGGGCTCGCGATCGGTCGGGGACTCGCCGCAATGCGAGACGTGCGTTGACGCTGACGTTAGCGTCATCTTTCGCTCTCGGCCCCTCGTGCGTATATGCCGACCCCACGCTGTACGGCGTAAGCCACGCCCGCCCGGAGGATGCGCATGAACCTTGAATTCACCGCCGAAGAGAACGCCTTCCGCGAAGAGGTGCGCAGCTTCATCCGTGACAACTATCCCGCCGACCTGCGCCGCGCGCAGGACGAGGGTCGGTCGCTGAGCAAGGAGGAGTATCTCTCCTGGCACAAGGTGCTGGCCAAGAAGGGCTGGGTGGCGCCGGGCTGGCCGAAGGAGCTGGGCGGAACGGGCTGGACCCCCACACAGAAGTACATCTGGTCGGAAGAGACCGCACGGGCCGACTGCCTGGGCATCCTGCCGTTCGGCATGTCGATGCTGGCGCCGGTGCTCTACACCTTCGGCACCGACGAGCAGAAGAAGCGCTTTCTGCCGGACATCTACAACGGGATCACCTGGTGGTGTCAGGGCTATTCCGAGCCGGGCGCGGGCTCGGACCTGGCGAGCCTCAAGACCAAGGCCGAGCGGTTCACCGGCGACGACGGCAAGGAATACTATCTGGTCAACGGCCAGAAGACCTGGACCACGCTCGGCCAGTTCGCCGACTGGGGCTTCTTCCTGGTCCGGACCGATCCGGACGCCAAGCCGCAGGCGGGCATCTCGTTCCTGCTGATCGACATGAAGACGCCGGGCATCACGGTGCGGCCGATCATCACCCTGGAAGGCGGACACGAGGTCAACGACGTGTTCCTCGACAATGTGAAGGTGCCGGTCGAGAACCGCATCTTCCACGAGAACCAGGGCTGGACCTGCGCCAAGGCGCTGCTGGCCCATGAGCGCAGCGGCATCGCCGGCGTGGCGCGTTCGAAGCGCAATCTGGAAAAGCTGCGCACCATCGCCGGCACCGAGCGTTCGGACGTCGGCGGGTCGCTGCTGTCGGACGCTTTCTTCCGCCGCAAGGTCGCCGAACTGGAGATCGACCTGACGGCGCTGGAGTTCACCGAACTGCGCACCCTTGCAGGTGAGTCGAGCGGCAAGGGGCCGGGGCCGGAGAGCTCGATCCTCAAGATCAAGGGCACCGAGATCCAGCAGCGGCTGCAGGAACTGGCGCTGGAGGCGGTCAGCCACTACGGCGCGCCGTTCCTGGAGGGGCTGCGCGGCTCGAACGTGACGGTGGGTCCGGACTATGCCGAGGGCCTCGCGGGCGAGATGTTCAACGGCCGCAAGACCTCGATCTACGGCGGTTCCAACGAGATCCAGCGGAACATCATCGCCAAGGCGGTTTTGGGGCTCTAAGGAATTTCACACCCGCTCATCCCGGCCAAGGCCGGTATCGAGGCGGGACTTGGGAATGGATGGGCCGCTCATGAACCGGTCGGGCGGGCTGGATCCCGGCCTTGGCCGGGAGGAGCGGAAAGAGGGAACCTAAGGGCGATGGATTTCAGCTTCACCGAAGAACAGTCGATGCTTCGCGACACGGTCGCGGCCTATCTCGCGGACCACTACGACTTCGACAAGCGCCGGGCGGCGGTCTCCAAGGAGCCGGGCTGGCGGCCGGAGGTCTGGAAGGCCTTCGCCGAGGAGTTGGGCATCCTGGGGGCGCCGTTTTCGGAAGAGCTGGGCGGCCTCGGCGGCGGGCCGATCGACAACATGATCGTCATGGAAGAGTTCGGTAAGGCGCTGGTCGTCGAACCCTATCTCGGCACGGTGGTGATCGGCGGCGGATTCCTGAAGCATTCGGGCCACGCCGCGGCGGCCGACCTGATCGGCGGGATCATCGGCGGCGATGTGCGCATGGCCTTCGCCCAGGCCGAGCCGACCAGCCGCTACAATCTGGCCTCGGTTGCGACCACGGCCAAGAAGGACGGCGCCGGCTGGACGCTGAACGGCCACAAGGCGGTGGTGGTGGGCGCGCCCTTCGCCACGCACCTGATCGTCACGGTCCGGACCTCGGGCGGCGAACGCGACGCCGGCGGCATCTCGGTGTTCCTGGTGGCCAAGGACGCCAAGGGCGTCTCGACGCGGGACTACCCGACTGTTGACGGCAATCGCGCCTCGGAAGTCTATTTCGAGAATGTCTCGCTGGGCGCCGACGCCCTGATCGGCACAGCCGACAACGGCCTGCCGCTGATCGAGAAGGTGGTGGACGAGGCCATCGCCGCCACCTGCGCCGAGGCCTGCGGCGTGCTGCGCCAACTGCACGAGAAGACCCTGGAGTACACCAAGCAGCGCAAGCAGTTCGGCGTGCCGATCTCTTCATTCCAGGTGCTGCAGCACCGCATGGTCGACATGTTCATCAACGTCGAGCAGTCGATCTCGATGACCTACATGGCCAACATCAAGGTGACCGACGACGCGGAACGCGCCAAGGCGATCGCAGCGGCCAAGGTGCAGATCGGCAAGGCCTGCCGCTTTGTCGGCCAGAACGCCATCCAGCTGCACGGCGGCATGGGCATGACCGATGAGATGGCGGTGGGCCATTACTTCAAGCGCGCGACCATGATCGAGATGGTGTTCGGCACCGTCGACCATCACCTGGCGCGCTATGAGGCGCTCAGCCTCGGTCAGGCGGCCTAGGGGGCGAAGGTCAGCGGGTCTTGCGAAAGCGGCTTCCACTTTCGCGAGACGCGGCCTAACCGGCGGGAATGGCCCCCCGCCACTTCGCGTTGCTCGTTCTGATGTGCCTGGTCTGGGCCATCAACAATCTCGTGTCCAAGCACGTGATCAGCGGCATGGACGTGCCGCCGCTGTTCTATGCGGCCGCGCGGTTCGCGATCCTGACGGTTGTGCTGATCCCCTTCCTGGCGCCCGCGCCCCGGCCGATCTCGCGACTGGTGATCACCGCCCTGCTGATGGGCGGCGGAAATTTCGGTCTGATGTTCGTGGGCCTGCAGACCTCGACGCCCTCGTCCGTGGCGGTGGTGTTTCAGCTTGGGCTGCCGATGACGACGCTGCTGTCCGTGCTGATGCTGGGCGAGCGCATCACGCCCTGGCGCGGCCTGGGCATCGCGCTCTCGTTCGCGGGCGTCCTGATGGTGATCTGGGACCCGGCCGGCCTGACGGTGTCGACGGGTCTGCTGCTGGTGGCCCTGGCGACCTTCATGTCGTCGCTGGGGGCGGTGATGACCAAGCAGATCGAAGGACTGCGTCCACTGACGTTTCAGGCCTGGGTGGGGCTGTCCTCGCTGTTTCCGCTGGCGGCGCTGTCGGCCTGGCTCGAGCCCGGCCAGATTGACCTGGCGCTGGCCGCCGGCTGGCCGTTTGTGGCGGCCCTGCTGTTCTCGGCCTTCATCGTCTCGCTGGGCGCGCACACCAGCTATGTGATGCTGCTGCAGAAGTATGAGGCCAACCTGATTGCGGCCCTCACGCTGATGACGCCCCTTATGACCATTGGCCTCGGCGTCGCCCTGCTGGGCGATCCATTCGGGCCGCGCATGGCCCTGGGCGCCGCTGTCGCCATGACCGGGGTCTTGATCGTGGCGCTTCGGCGGAATCAGGTCCTGGCGCTCTTGATGGCCGTGAGGAACCGGGTGCGATGACCCTGATCGAGACGCCTTCGCCGAATTTCGACGCCCGCATATCGCCGCCGTCGATGATCGTGCTGCACTACACCGGCATGCAGACCGGCGAGGCGGCGCTGTCGCGGTTGTGCGACGCCGAGGCCAAGGTTTCCGCGCACTATCTGGTGGAGGAGGATGGCCGCATCTTCCGGCTAGTCGAGGAGGAGCGCCGCGCCTGGCATGCCGGCGTCTCTGTCTGGCGCGGGCGAAAAGGCGTCAACAGCGACTCCATCGGCATCGAGATCGTCAATCCGGGACACGAATGGGGCTATCGCGGCTTTCCCGATGTTCAGATCGGGGCGGTGATCGAACTGATCGGCGATATCCGCACCCGCTGGACCATCGAGGATCGCGACATTGTCGGCCACTCCGACGTGGCGCCCGACCGCAAGGAGGATCCTGGCGAACTATTTCCCTGGAAGCGGCTCGCCGAGGCTGGTCATGGCTTGTGGGCGGAGCCGCCGGCGGCGCCCGGCGCGCCGGTCGGCGAGGGCGAAGCGGGCGCGGCGGTCTTTGCACTGCAGGCGGGACTAACGCGGCTCGGCTATGACCTGCCGCCGTCGGGTGTGTTCGATGCCGCGACGGCCACGACCGTGCGCGCGTTTCAGCGGCACTGGCGTCAGGACCGGGTGGACGGGATCGCCGACGGCGAGACTCGCGCGCGACTGATCGCGTTGTTGCGGTTAGCCGGCTAAGGCTTCTGAACCACCAGCGCCGCCCAGGCGTCGCGATGGATGCGGCGCACCAGTCGGAAGCCCTTGGAGGTGTAGGCCGCCAGCACGCGGCGCTCCTGGGTGCGCAGCAACCCGGACAGAACCGCGAAGCCACCGGGCTTCAATGCGCGACCGATGTCGCCCGACAGCGCCACCAGGGGCGGCGCCAGGATGTTGGCGAACACCAGGTCGTAGGGCCCAGCGCCACGGACTAGCCGGTGGTCGAGCCCGCCGGCGTGGACGAAGCGGGCGTGGGCGGCGTTGAGCGTCGCGTTCTCGTTGGCGATGCGAACTGATACCCGGTCGATGTCGGTCCCGACCGCGACCTTGGATCCCGTGCGCGCGGCGGCGATGGCCAGCACCCCAGTGCCGCAGCCCACGTCGAGCACACGGGCGAACCGGCGGCGTTTCAGGAGATCATGATAGGCCAGCAGGCAGCCCACCGTGGTGCCGTGGTGGCCGGTGCCGAACGCCGCACCGGCCTCGATGCGCAGGTTGATCGTGCTGGCCGGCGCCAGACCCCGGTCATGGGCCCCGTAGACGAAGAAGCGCCCTGCGCGGACCGGAGGCAGGCCCGAAAGCGCCAGGGCGAGCCAGTCCGCGTCAGCCAGCACCTCCCGGGTGACGATGAGCGAAGCATGACTGTTCAACACCTCGCCGATGGCGGCGGCCTCGTCGGCTTCAACCGGAAAGGCGTCGATGCGCCAGACGTCCCGGTCCTCGTCCTCCTCCAGGATCGAGAAGGTGGTCGCTTCGGTTCGGGGATCGGCCTCCAGCTCGGCGGCTGCGGCTTCGGCGACGGCGCGGGGGCCGCGAGCGATGATCTGGATAGGGTCGTCCGACATGGGCGGGGCGTCTAACCCCTCCCGGCCGCTATAGCCAGCGCGCGCGACGGAAGCTCATCCAGAGGCCGACGCAAACGGCGGCCGTGGCCCCCACCACCGCCAGGTAGCCGTAGCGCCAGGTTAGTTCCGGCATCACCTGGAAGTTCATGCCGTAGAGGCCGAAGACAGCGGTTGGCACGGCCAGGATGCCGGCCCAGGCCGCCAGCTGGCGGGTGATGGCGCTCTGGCGCTGCTGTTCGAACAGATTGGCCACTTCAAAGACTGAGGACAGCACGTCGCGCAGCCCCTCGATGGCGTTGGAGACGCGGCGCACGTGGTCGCCCACGTCGCGGAAATAGGGCTGCACCTGCGAGTCGAGGAACGGCAGGCGCAGATGCTCAAGGCGCGCGCAGACCTCTTCCATGGGCCCCAGGACACGCCGGAAGCGGGTCAGGGCCTGGCGCAGATTAAAGAGATGGGTCACGTCATCGCGGCTGAGGAAGGCGTCGAGCGCGCGGCGTTCGATGGCCAGCACCTCTTCCTCGATCTCGTCGACGATGGGCTGATAGCCGTCGACGATGAAATCCAGCACCGCATAAAGCACATAGGCGATGCCGTGCTGCATCACCGCCGGCGAGTCCTCCAGATTGCGGCGCACCACGGTGTGAGCCCGATCCGATCCACGGCGAATGGTGATGATGTGGTTACGGCAGAGGAAGGCGCAGGTCTCGCCATAGACGATCTCCTCGCCTTCGAGCCGCGCGGTCCGGGCCGCGACGAAGACCTGGTCGCCATAGACGCTGACCTTGGGCAGCGGATGCTCGCAGAGCGCATCCTCCACGGCCAGCGGATGCAGGTTGAAGCGGGCCTGAAGGGCGGCGACCTCGCTTGCGTCGGGATCAACCAAGCCGATCCAGGCGAACTGTCGGCCTTGAACCGGGCGGTCCTCCGGATCGTGCAGGCGAAGGTGCCTCAGGCGATGGCCCTCAGAATACACCCTGGCCGCAGCGATCGGCATCCTGAATGATCTCCCCTCGATGTGGCGGGATGTGACGTCATGGCGACTTGGAACGCAACGGGGTGGCGACTGTCATGCATCTTGTGAGAGCATGGCGACATGATCCTCGCCGCCCTGCTCGCCGCCGCCCTCTCGCCAAACTGTGATCTGGAGCGGCCGTCGGGCGCGCCCGATTGTACGCGTGAAGTGGTGGACGCGCTTCCCATGACGGCCATTCAGACGGTGGGGACGCATAACTCCTACAAGCTGGCGGTCGCACCCAATGAGCTGGCGATGATCCGGTCGGCCAACCCGAAGGAAGCCGACGCCATCGACTATGCCCATCCGCCGCTGGCTCGTCAGCTCGATGCCGGTGCGCGACAGCTAGAGCTAGATCTGGCCTATGACCCGCAGCCGGGGCTGTATGCGACGCCGCTGGGCTACAGGATGGCGGGCGCCAAGGCCGAACCCTACGACTTTGCGCCGCTCAAGGCGCCGGGCCTGAAGGTGATCCACGAGGTCTCGGTGGACTATCGGTCGAGCTGCCCATTGTTCCGCGGCTGCCTGGCGGAGATCCGGGCCTGGTCGCGGGCCCATCCGGACCACCTGCCGATCCTGATCCTGCTCAATCTCAAGGAAGGCGGATTGAACCTGCCGGGCGCGGTGAAGGCGCCGGTGTTCGACGCGGCGGCCATGGACTCGGTCGACACCGAGATCCGCGGCGTGTTTCCTGAGGCTGAGCTGATCACGCCGGATCAGGTCCAGGGTCGGCGTGCGACCCTGCGCGAGGCTGTCGCGGCCGGCGGGTGGCCGACGCTGAAGATGGCGCGAGGGCGGGTGTTGTTTGCTCTGGACGCGCCGCCGGACCAGGTAGCGCGCTATCGGGGCGCCCGCCGCGTACTGGAAGGGCGGGTCGCCTTCGTGAATATCGACGAGAGTTCGCCGGCCGCAGGCTACATCACGCTCAACGATCCAAAGGCCCAAGCCGAGCGGATCGGCAATGCGGTCCGGTCTGGGATCCTGGTCCGGACCCGCGCCGATGCCGATACGAAGGAAGCCCGCGCCAACGACCCGACGACGCAGGCCGCGGCCTTTAGGTCGGGCGCGCAATACATTTCCACCGACTACATGTCGCCGGATGCCCGGTTCGGACCCTATTCGGTCGAGGTTCCGGGCCGGGTCACCGCCCGGCCCAATCCCCTGAAGTGAGCTTTAGCCTGAGACCTTGAGGTTGGTCGCCGAGGTCTTGCCGCTGCGGCTGTCCTGCTCAAGGTCGAAATTGACCCGCTGGCCCTCGTTGAGGCCCGACAGGCCGGCCTGCTCGACCGCCGAGATGTGGACGAAGATGTCCTGACCACCGCCCTCGGGCTTGATGAAACCAAAGCCCTTGGTGGGGTTGAACCACTTCACCTCGCCGGAGCCCGACCCGGCCACGACGCCGCGCGGACGGGCGCCGCCGCCACCGCCGCCGCCGAAGCCGCGATCCCGGCCGCCGCCGTAGCCGCCGCCGCGATCACCGTATCCGCCGCCGCCATAACCGCCACCGCCGCCGTAGCCGCCGCGATCACTGCCGCCGCCGTAGCCGCCGCGGTCACCGCCGCCGAAGCCACCGCCTGAGCGACGCGGCTGGGGCGTGCCCTGGGCCGTGACCACGATCGTGGTCGCCGCCAGTTTGCCGGAGCGACGATCCTGCTCCATTTCGTAGTCGACCTTGTCGCCTTCGTTCAGGCTATCGAGGCCTGCCTGATTGAGGGCGGAGATGTGGACGAAAACGTCTGCTCCGCCATCGTCAGGCTGGATGAAACCAAAGCCCTTAGCCGTGTTGAACCACTTGACCGTACCGCTCGCCATGCGTCGAATTCCAACCGAGATAGAAATCAAGCGCCGCCCATAGTTCGGCGCCCGGCTAATCGCCCTGACGAGCCGTGAACACGTTGTAGCCGTGGATTTGCTGCAAGACCAGCGCTCGTGACAGCCAGCCGCAATCAGCCTAAGGGAGCGACCCTTTCGCAACATCCCCTGGCCGGCCATCTCATGCGCAGCGTCTGCGTCTTCTGCGGCTCTTCGCAGGGAACCGAACCAGCCTTCATGGAGGCGGCGATCGCCTGCGGGACACTGCTTGCGCGTGAGGGTCTGACGCTGGTCTATGGCGGCGGCAAGGTGGGGCTGATGGGTGCGGTCGCCGATGCGGCGCTTGCGGCGGGCGGCAAGGTAGTCGGGGTGATGCCAGCCGATCTGGTCAACCAGGAGATCGCCCACACCGGACTGACCGAGCTCCGCGTGGTCAATTCGATGCATGAGCGGAAGTGGTCGATGGCCGAACTCGGCGACGCCTTCCTATGTCTGCCAGGCGGACCCGGCACCTTTGAAGAAATCTTTGAGCAGTGGACCTGGGCGTTGCTGGGCTTCCACGCCAAGCCGTGCGGGTTCGTGAATGTGAGCGGCTACTACGACCTGATGCGGGCCACGATCCAGCAGATGGCGGACAAGGGTTTCATCGCCCAGCCTTACGTCGACATGCTGATCTACGCCGAGAGCACCGAGGAAGCGGTCGCCCGCTTCCGCGCCTATGACGCACCGCCTCCGAAGTGGGGCGTTGCGGCGGTAGAACAGCGGTACTGAGCCGCGGCCTGCGCGCTGCAGCAGGGTTAAGGCCTCGGCAGGGTTTCCGAAGGCTAACCTTAACCCGCGTTCTTTATGGCTGCCCCTGCCCGCAGAAGCAGGAGCGCCAAGGTGCCCAAGACGAAGTCCACGTCGACCATCGACATCACGCCTGTTCCCTATGACCTGATCGTCATCGGATCCGGCCCGGCCGGACGCCGCGCGGCGGTTCAGGCCGCCAAGTTCCGCAAGCGCGTGCTTGTGATTGAACGTGGACGCCGCGTCGGCGGGGTCTCGGTGCATACCGGCACGATCCCGTCCAAGACGCTCCGGGAGACGGTTCTGAACCTCTCGGGCTGGCGCGAGCGCGGCTTCTACGGCCGCGCCTACCGCGCCAAGCAGGACATCTGCGCCGAAGATCTGCGCCGGCGTCTCCACATCACGCTCGATCACGAAGTCGAGGTGCTGGAGCACCAGTTCAACCGCAATCGGGTCGACAAAGTGATCGGCGCCGCGCGCTTTATCGACAGCCACACCGTCGAGGTGGCCGAGGCCAACGGCCCCCGGGTCTACTCCGCCGAACGCTTCGTGATCGCGGTGGGCACCCGGCCCTATCGACCGGACCATATCGGCTTCGACGGCCAGAACATCGTCGACAGCGATGAGATTCTCGACCTGCGCCGCATCCCGCGCCAGCTGGTGGTTGTGGGAGCCAGCGTGATCGGCGTGGAGTACGCCTCGATCTTCAGCGCCCTGGACGTGAAGGTGACTCTGGTGGAGCCCAATGCGGGCATGCTGCCGTTCCTGGATCGGGAATTGGCCGACGAATTCGTGCACGATCTGCGCGACCGGGGCGTCTCGGTGCGGTTCAACGCCAAGGTGACCTCCGCCATCGTCGAGGGACCGGAGAGTTGCCTTGTCAGCCTGGCCGACGGTCGCCAGATTCGATCGGACATGGTGCTGTTCTCGGCCGGTCGCGAAGGCGCGACCGATGGGCTCAATCTTGATATCTGCGGACTGGGGACCGATCCGCGAGGGCGTCTCACCGTCGATCCGGCCACGTTCCAGACCGCGACGCCGCACATCTATGCGGCCGGCGATATCGTGGGCTTTCCGAGCCTCGCCTCGACCTCGATGGAGCAGGGCCGGATCGCGGCCTGCCACGCCTTTGGCCAGCCGGCCCAGGCGCCGCCGGAGTTCTTCCCCTATGGCATCTATTCGGTGCCGGAAATCTCCACCATCGGCATGACGGAAGAGCAGGCCCGCGAGCGCGGCGTGCCCTACGAGGTCGGCGTGGCCTGGTTCCGCGAGACCAGCCGCGGCCACATCATGGGGATCGGCTCAGGCTTCCTGAAGATGCTGTTCTCACTGGAGACGCGGCGATTGCTGGGCGTCCACGTGGTCGGCGAGGGCGCCACCGAGCTGATCCATATTGGTCAGGCGGTGCTGAACCTGGAGGGCACGCTCGACTACTTCGTCGAGAACACCTTCAACTATCCGACCCTGGCCGAGGCCTACAAGGTCGCGGCGCTGGACGCGTTCAACCGAATGCCGCGCCAGCAAAAGAGCGTCAGCGCCATCACCGCCAAGCTGGAAGACGCCGTGCGCCGCCTGGCGAGCTGAGGCCGAACCTCTAGGTCCGCGTCGCGATCACGCTCAGTGTGGGGCCGCGCGCGCCCAGCTCCTCGGCGAGCTGACGCGCGGCTTCGCGCACCCCGGCCGGATAGGCTTCGCCGCCCCTGGCGATCTCGTCGGACAGACGCTCCAGATCGGCCATGGCGGCGATCATCGAGGCGACGTGGTCGCGGGCCAGCGACCGGGCCTCCGTCTGGAGCCGCCGCACGCGCTCGGCGACGGTGTCCGCGGGCTGGAAGGTCTGGGCGCTATTGTCGGCGACGACAGCAAGTTGGGGGGACATCTTCACGAACCTCATGCTTGGACCTCGGCGTCCGGCCGACGGGTTGCAATTCCCGATCCTGCACGGACGCGCTGTCTCCCGCATGAACGGGGCCAGTTGCCGGCGTTCAGGATGAATGGATGGAGGAGGGGCGGCCCAATGAGACCCCTGAAGGGCGGTGATCAACGCCGTCCGCGGCGTTTCCGGAAGCTTTCCTCGCGCTCCGCCCGCGCTTCGGCTCTCAGGGACTTGGCGGTGGACTTAGGCTCGACTTCGCCATCACCGGCCAGGACATCCGCGGCGAACTCCAGGTCGAGTAGCTTCAGGCGTTTGATCTCGTCGCGGAGGCGGGCAGCGGTTTCGAACTCGAGGTTGGCGGCGGCTTCGCGCATGCGGTTTTCGAGGTCTTTGAGGGTCGTCTTGAAGTTGTCGCCCAGGAATGGCGTCGCGCCCTCGGCGACGCCGACGGGAACGGTGACACGGTCCTTCTCGTAGGGGCTGGCGAGCAGGTCCTTGATCTGGCTCTTCACGCTCTCCGGGGTGATGCCGTGATCGAGGTTGTAGGCTTCCTGCTTTTCGCGGCGGCGCTTGGTTTCGGCCATCGCGCGTTCCATGGAGCCGGTGATCTGGTCGGCATAGAGGATGACGCGGCCGTCGACGTTGCGGGCGGCGCGGCCAATCGTCTGGATCAGGCTGGTCTCCGAGCGCAGGAAGCCTTCCTTGTCGGCGTCGAGGATGGCGACCAGGCCGCACTCGGGGATGTCCAGACCCTCGCGCAGCAGGTTGATGCCGACCAGGGCGTCGAAGGCGCCCAGGCGCAGATCGCGGATGATCTCGATTCGCTCCATGGTGTCGACATCCGAGTGCATGTAGCGCACGCGCAGGCCCTGCTCGTGCATGTACTCGGTCAGATCCTCGGCCATTTTCTTGGTCAGGACGGTGATCAGGCTGCGATAGCCGCGTTGGGCGGTCTGGCGCACCTGGTCGATCACGTCGTCGACCTGAGAGAACCCGTTGGCGGCGACCGGTTTCACCTCCACCGGGGGGTCGATCAGGCCCGTGGGGCGGATGACCTGTTCGGCGAAGACCCCGCCGGTGCGCTCCATTTCCCAGGGGCCGGGGGTGGCCGAGACGAACACGCTGTCGGGGCGCATCGCCTCCCACTCCTCGAACTTGAGCGGGCGGTTGTCGATGCAGGAGGGCAGGCGGAAACCGTATTCCGCGAGGGTGAATTTCCGCCGGTAGTCGCCCCGGTACATGCCG
>NZ_JBILUK010000261.1:0-4206 GCF_044371015.1 Phenylobacterium sp. | reverse complement strand
ACGCCGATGAAGACATCCGCGCCTTTCAGCGCATCGGCCAGCGTGCGTTTGTCAGTGTCGATGGCGTGGGCCGACTTCCACTGGTTCATGTCTTCCGGCCGCCCGCGCCAGAGCACCCCCTTGCGGTCGACCGCGATGACGTTCTCGTGGCGCACGCCCATGGCCTTCATCAGGCCCAGCGTGGCGATGCCTGCCGCGCCCGGGCCGTTCAGCACGACCTTGACGTCAGCCAGCTTGCGGCCGGTGATCTCGCAGGCGTTGATCAGGCCCGCCGAGCAGATGATCGCCGTGCCGTGCTGGTCGTCATGGAACACCGGAATGTCGAGCAGCTCCTGGAGCTCGGTCTCGATGCGGAAGCAATCCGGGCTCTTGATGTCCTCCAGATTGATGCCGCCATAGGTGACGCCGATGTTCTTCACGACGGTGATGATCTCGTCGGGATCGGTGCAGCTCATCTCCACGTCGATGGCGTCGACATCGGCGAAACGCTTGAACAGCACGCCCTTGCCTTCCATCACCGGCTTGGAGGCGGCTGCGCCGAGATTCCCCAGGCCCAGGATTGCGGTGCCGTTGGAGATCACCGCCACCAGGTTGCCCTTCGAGGTGTATTCGTAGACCGCTTCCGGATCCTTCGCGATGGCCAGAACCGGGACGGCGACGCCCGGAGAGTAGGCGAGGCTCAGGTCGCGCTGGGTGCTCATCGGCTTGGTCGCGTGGACGCCGATCTTCCCCGGCGTCGGATAGCGATGGAAGGCCAGCGCTTCTTCGTCCGAGAACGTGCGTTTTTCGACCTGATCCATGCCCGTCGCCCCAATCCCGATTGCTTGATCGGCCAACCTATAGACGCTGCCCGGCGCGGACAATGTCGGTGACGAAGCGGAACCATCCGGCCGCAGCAAGGCTTGCAAGCGCACCTGCAAGGCGGAGCTGCAGGACAACGCCAGGCCGAGGTCGCGCCTCTGTCAGGCGTCGAGTTCGGCGCCGGTCATGTCGCAGCCGACGGTCCGGGCCCCTTCAAGTTCGGCGTCCAGGAACCGCGCCCGTCGCGCGGCGGCGCCCCTCAGGTCCGCGCCGCGAAGCGAGGCTCGCGTCAGGTCGGTGCGGACGGAACGGGCGGCATCCAGGCGCAGAGGATCGAGCCGGGCGCCGCGCAGGTCGACCCTTCCCATCTGAGCTCCGGTCAGCCGGGCGCCGCGCAGGTCGGCCTCACGCAGGCTGGCGCCGCGGAAATCAGCTCCGGACAGATCCGCGCCCTGCATCTGCACGCCCTCCAGATCCATCCCCTGGAACACCGACCGCGGCGCCTGGACACCGGACAGGCGCCGTCCGCGCAGGGACTTCAACGGACGGAAATCCACGCCCTCCAGCCGCATGATGCGTCCCGCCCGGCCGTCGCTTTCGCAATAGGCCTCATAGTCGGCCAGCACGTCGGTCAGCGGCCGGTCATCGACCCGGGTGATCACAGGCGGCGCGCGCAACACCCCTGTGAAGTCGGTCTTGTCGAGCCTGGCGTTGGTCAGGTTCACGCCCCGCAGCACGGCCCGCCGCAGGGAGGCGCCCGAGAGATCCGCTCCACCCAGATCCGCCCCGGAGAGATCGGCTCCGTCCAGCACGGCGCGCGTGAGCTGGGCTCCAGCCAGCACCACATCGCAGAGATTGGCGTCTGAGAAGTCCGAGGTCATGGCGACAGCGCCGTTCATCTGAGCGCCGCGAAGGTTGGCTCCCGACAGCACCGCGAAGTTCAGTTCGCCGGGCCGGTGTTCGTGCCGGAGGATGCGGAAGCCATCGAGCTTGTCCTGCAGGGCGATCCGCCCTTCGCGCAGGTCGCAGCCCGCCAGTTCCGCGCCCGCGAGGTTGGCGCCTCGGAGGCAGGCCCCGCGCAGGTCGGCCCGACGCAGATTGGCCTGCCGCAAGTCCGCATCGCGCAGATCCGCGCCGAACAGCACGGCCCGCCCGAGATTGGAGCGGGCCAGTGATGCGCCGGTCAACTTCGCACCCGTCAGGTCGGCGTCACGCAGGTCCACGGTTTCAAGCGAACAGTGGGTCAGGTCGGCATAGGTCAGGTTCAGTCGACGGCCGCCCACGCGGCTGGCGAGATAGCGCCGATGCGCGCTCAACGCGTCGCGCAGCGCCCGGGCGTCCAGGGCCGTATGGTGCTGTTGTGCTTGAAACGACATGGGTCGACCGCGGGCAGGGTGCGGTCGATGCGCTTAAGGATGGGTTCCGTCCTATCCTTAAGCTGATGTTGCCGCGGTCAGCTTACAGCCAGCCGCGATAGCGGAACCAGAGCACCGGCAGGATCGCCGCCACCAGCATCAGGCCGATGGCCATGGGATAGCCCGCAGCCCAGGCCAGCTCAGGCATGACCCGGAAATTCATGCCATAGATGGAGGCGATCAGGGTCGGCGGCATGAACACCACCGCCACCACAGAGAAGAACTTGATGATGCCGTTCTGCTCGATGTTGATCAGGCCCAGAGCCGCGTCCAGCAAGAAGGTGACGTGGGCCGCCTGCTGGCCGGCATGCTCGATCAGCGACTGAACGTCGTGTTGCAGGCTGACGAGATGGGCTGCATCGCCTGGCGATTCTGCGATTTCGGGCGCCAGCGCCGCGTAGCTCAGCAGGCGTCCTAGGCTGACCAAGCTGTCGCGGATCAGCGCATTGAGAGACTGGGCCTGGGCGAGGCCTGTCAGGGTTGGTCGGAAGTCACCGGCGCGGGGTCGATTGAAGATCGCGGTCGACGCCGTTTCCACGCGGGCCGCCGTATCGTCGAGGACGTGAGCCAGTCGCTCGACGACGGCGTCCAGCAAACCCAACAGCGCCGTGGCGCCGCGGGCCTCGTCGGCCGCGGTCGCCCGCCCCGAGAATACGTTGAAGGCCCTCAGCTCTTCGTAGCGGAGCGTCACCAGACGGCCGCCCACCAGGACGAAGGTCACCGGCGTCGCAAACGGGGCGTCCTCATGGCTGCGCGCCAGGAGCCGCGCGGTCATGAAGGTCGCGCCGCGTTCCTGGTAGAGACGGCTCGAGGGTTCCAGCGCCGCCATTTCGGCGGGAGTCGGCAGGTCGACGCCGAGCGAGGCTTCAACCGCGAGCTCTTCAGCGCGACTCGGCTTGAGGAGGTCGATCCATACGACGGCCTCGCCCGGCCACCAGCCGGGTCCGCCCGCTTCTCGACGGAACGCATCATCGCCGCGTCGAAGAACCTGGAGCATCGCGAACCGCCCTCCTGCCCCTATCGACCCCGGCTGCGGGGCGACGTCAACGGGCCAAGAGGGTCTAGAGGGGTGTCTGGCTCAGCGCGAGCTGGAGCTGTCCCCGCGCAGAGCCGCCGAGATCAGGGCCGCGATAGCGTCCGTGGAGTCGGCCGCCTGGCTCAACACGCTCATGGCGCCCTGGCCCGGGCGAACCGCGCTGGCCATCTGCGAGGCTGCGGATTGCGCGACCGCGATCGCGCCGTTCTGCAGGCGGCTCATGCCCGAAGCCGCCATCACCCGGGCGGTGGCGTCGGGATAGATGAAGCCATGCACGGCGTAGGTTGAACCGCCAAGGTCGCGGTTCGGATCGTACCAGACCTTGACCTGGCTCCAGTCGCCCTCGGCGGACACATCCACCACGGTCACGTCTTTTTCCACCTGGCCGCGCGAGCCGCCGATCGGGCTCCAGTTGGCGTGGGTGATCTGCACGACGCGATCGGTCAGCACCTGGCTCACCACCGCCACGTGACCGAGACGCATGCGGGCCGTCGGCTTGAAACAAAGCACGGCGCCCGCCTGGGGTTGGACGCCGGTCTCGTATCGCCCGGTGGCTTGTTGCCACCAGGTACGCGCGTCGCCGAAGATCTGGATGCCCGAGATCAGGCGCGCGAACGGGACGCACTGCCAGTAGGCGTCCGCCACCGCTCCCGCCGGCGCGAACGCCATGACGGCCGCAGCGGTCAGAGTTCCCACGAGGGTCCTCGTCCGTTTCAGCATTACCCGAGCAACTCCCCAGTCGCTTATGACCGAACGTGTAGACATATCCGGTCCAAGTGAAAAGAGGGTTTACGCCCATGTCTTTCCCGGCGCCCGATCTATAGCCGCATGGAAACCCGAATTCCACTCAGCACAGTGTAGCTTAACAGGTATAGGATACTGCATTTGAGCCACAAGTGCGGAGAATTATATGAAACTAAGTTGGAACACGCCCCCTGTGTCGCGACAACGCGC
>NZ_JBILUK010000260.1:0-4285 GCF_044371015.1 Phenylobacterium sp. | reverse complement strand
CGGACAGGCCGCCGCCCTTCTGGACAATGGACCGGCGTCGCGCAGACGCAGGGTCGAGCGCGGCTTCGCCGTCGCCCTGGCCCTGGTCGCGATCTGGCTCGCCTGGGGAACCCGGACGGCCTGAAGGTAGGCTTTACTCGGCCGCCGCCCGGGTGATGCCGACCTTGGGCGCAAGTTCGCCGCCGGCATAGCGCTTGGCCATGGCCGAGAGCGGAATGGGCGTGATCTTGTCGGCGTGGCCGGCCGTCCCGAACTCTTCGAAGCGCTGGATGCAGACCTTGCGCATGGCCTCCTTGGCCGGCTTCAGATAGCCGCGGGGGTCGAACTCGCCGGGCTTCTCGACGAACACTTTCCGGATCGCCGCGGTAATGGCCATGCGGTTGTCGGTGTCGATGTTGATCTTGCGCACGCCGTGCTTGATGCCGCGCTGGATCTCTTCAACCGGCACGCCCCAGGTCTGAGGCATCTCGCCGCCGTACTTGTTGATCAGGTCCTGCAGATCCTGCGGCACCGACGAGCTGCCGTGCATCACCAGATGGGTGTTGGGCAGGCGGCGGTGGATCTCCTCAATCACATTCATGGCCAGGACGTCGCCGTCGGGCTGGCGGGTGAACTTGTAGGCTCCGTGGCTGGTGCCCATGGCGATGGCGAGCGCATCGACCTCGGTGGCCTTCACGAAGTCGACGGCCTGGTCCGGATCGGTCAGCAGCTGGTCATGGCCGAGCTTGCCCTCGAAGCCGTGGCCGTCCTCTTTTTCGCCCATGCCGGTCTCGAGGCTGCCGAGCACTCCCAACTCGCCTTCGACCGAGGCGCCGACCCAGTGGGCCATGTCGACCACATTGCGGGTGACGCGGACATTGTAGTCGTAGTCGGCGGGGGTCTTGCCGTCCGCCTTCAGCGAGCCGTCCATCATCACGCTGGTGAATCCGTACTGGATCGCCGTGGCGCAGGTGGCTTCGTTGTTGCCGTGATCCTGGTGCATGCAGATCGGGATGGCCGGATACATCTCGGCCATGGCGTCGATCAGGTGCTTCAGCACGATATCGTTGGCGTAGGAGCGGGCGCCGCGCGACGCCTGCATGATCACCGGCGAATTGGTGGCCTCGGCGGCCTCCATGATCGCCAGCGCCTGCTCCATATTGTTGATGTTGAAGGCGGGCACACCGTAGCCGTGCTCGGCGGCGTGATCGAGAAGCTGTCGAAGCGTGATGCGGGCCATGCTTTAGGGTCTCACCTGTCCTTTAGCGGTGCAAGGCCGCCACCCCCGGCAGCACCTTTCCTTCCATCCATTCAAGAAACGCGCCGCCCGCGGTGGATACGAACGAGAAGTCCTCCGAGACGCCGGCGGCGTTCAACGCCGCCACAGTATCACCCCCGCCGGCCACAGCCACCAGATCTCCGGCCTTGGCCAGTTTCGCCGCGTGGCGGGCGGCCGCCATGGTGCCCTTGTCGAAGGGGGGTATCTCGAACACCCCCAGGGGGCCGTTCCAGATCAGGGTCTTGGAATTGTTCATCGCCCGGCAAAGGCGTTCGACGGTCTCGGGCCCGGCGTCGAGGATACGCTCCTCATCGTCGATCGAGCCGACATGCCGCACCCGCGCCGGCGCGCCAGGCGCCAGCTTCTCGGCGACCACGATATCGATGGGCAGGAAAAGCTTGCAGTTGTTCTGGCCGGCCAGCCGGATGATCTCCCGCGCCGTTTCGGCCAGGTCCTTCTCGCAATAGGACGCGCCGACATCATGGCCCTGGGCGTACAGGAACGTGTTGGCCATCCCGCCACCGATGGCCAGCTTGTCCAGCCGGGTGACCAGGTTGGTCAGCAGGTCGAGCTTGGTCGAGACCTTGGAGCCGCCGACAATTCCCAAAACGGGACGTTCGGGGTGTCCCAGCGCCTGTTCCAGCGCATCCAGTTCGAGCCGCATCTGCTCGCCCGCATAGGCCGGAAGCCGCCGGGCCAGCGCTTCGGTCGAGGCATGCGCGCGGTGGGCGGCGGAGAAGGCGTCGTTGACATAGAGGTCGCCGTTGGCCGCAAGGGCGTCGGCGAAGGTCCGATCATTGGCCTCTTCGCCCGCGTGAAAGCGGACGTTTTCCAGCAGCAGCACGTCGCCGGGGGCCATGGCCGCGACCGCCGCGCGCGCCTTGGGTCCGATGCAGTCGTCCGCGAACGCCACGGGGCGGCCCAGAGCCGCCGCCAGAGCCTCGACGACCGGACGCAGGCTCATCGAGGGCACCACCTTGCCCTTGGGCCGGTCGAAGTGCGCCAGCAGGATCGTCTTGGCCCCGCCGGACGCCAGCTTGTCCACGGTCGGCCTGGCGGCGCGCAGACGGGTGTCGTCCGTGACCTGGCCATCTTCCATCGGCACGTTCAGGTCGACGCGGACCAGGGCGCGTTTGCCGGCGAGGTCAGCGGTGTCGAGGGTCTGGAAGGTCTGGCTCACCGAGGAATTCCCAACACTGTCATCCCGGACGGCCGAAGGCCGATCCGGGACCCAGTCGCACCAAGCGTTGCGGTTGCTGGGTCCCGGCTCTCCGCTGCGCTCCGGCCGGGATGACGGCGCGGGGAGACATCGCGGACGGCGGGTTCAGATCAGTTTCGCGAACGCGACCGCCGTGTCGCTCATCCGCGTGGAGAAGCCCCACTCGTTGTCGTACCAGCTGAGCACGCGGCAGAGGCCGCCGTCGATCACCTGGGTCTGGGGCAGCGCCACGGTCGACGACGCCGGGTTGTGGTTGAAGTCGATCGAGACAAGCGGGTCATTGGTGACGCCCAGCACGCCCTTCAGCGCGCCATTGGCGGCGGCGGAAATGGCGGCGTTGATCTCCTCGGCCGTCACCTTGCGGGTCGGCACGAACTTCAGATCCACCACCGAGACGTTGGGCGTCGGCACGCGGATCGAGGAGCCGTCGAGCTTGCCGGCCAGCGCCGGGATCACCAGGCCCAGCGCCTTGGCCGCGCCGGTCGAGGTCGGGATCATGCTCATGGCTGCGGCGCGGCCGCGGTAGAGGTCCTTGTGCAGCGTATCCAGCGTCGGCTGGTCGCCGGTGTAGGAGTGGATCGTGGTCATGTAGCCACGCTCGATGCCGCAGAGCTCCTGCAGCACGTGGGCCACCGGCGCCAGGCAATTGGTGGTGCACGAGGCGTTGGAGATGACCATGTCGTCCTTGGTCAGCGTCCCGTGGTTGACGCCATAGACGATCGTCTTGTCGGCGTTGTCGCAGGGCGCCGAGACGATCACCCGCTTGGCGCCGGCTTCCAGGTGGGCGGCGGCCTTTTCGCGCGACGTAAAGATGCCCGTACACTCGAGCGCGATATCCACGCCCAGAGCCTTGTGCGGCAGTTTGGCCGGGTCGCGCTCGGCGGTGACCTTGATGGCCGGATAGCCCGTGACAGTGATGCTGTCTGGGCCGGTCACGACCTCGGCCGGGAAGCGGCCGTGGACGCTGTCGTAGCGCAGCAGGTGCGCATTGGTCTCGACGGGGCCAAGGTCGTTGATCGCGACAACCTCCACGTCGCGACGGCCGTTTTCGACGATCGAACGCAGCACATTGCGGCCGATGCGGCCAAAGCCGTTGATGGCGACACGGACAGCCATGGGCGGGGAGCTCCTGCGGGATTTTTCAGTCGGCGGGTTGTTCCGACCACCCCTTAGGAAGTCAACCCCTTACACCCGCTTACCAGGGCTCAGATCTCTTGCCGCAGGATGCGCGCGAAGAGCTCGGGGTCGATGTTCCCGCCCGAGAGGATCACCCCAACGGTGTCGCCATGGGGCTGCACCTTGCCGGCCAGGAGCGCCGCCAGCGCCGCCGCGCCGCCGGGTTCGACCACCAGCTTCAGTGTCGAGAAGGCCACGCGCACGGCCTCCGCCACCTCGGCGTCGGTGACCACGCCGACGTCGGCCACGGTCCTTGCGAGGATCGGGAAGGTGAGTTCGCCGGGGCAGGGCGTCTCCAGCGCATCGCACAGCGTGCGCCTAGTCAGCGTCATCGGCCGCCGTTCGCCGGCCTGGAGCGACTTCAGCGTATCGTCGTAGCCTTCGGGCTCGGCGCCCATCAGGGCGGTGGCCGGCGAAAGCGCCTTGACCGCCAGGGCGGTCCCGGCGAGCAGGCCGCCGCCGCTGCAGGGGGCCATCACCGTGCCCAGCTCAGCGCCCAGCGCCCGCGCCTGGGTCACCAGCTCCAGCCCCGCTGTGCCCTGGCCGGCGATAATGTGCGGGTCATCGAACGCCGGAACCAGCACCGCGCCGCGCTCGGCGGCGATGGCGGCGGAGATCTTCTCGCGGCTTTC
>NZ_JBILUK010000259.1:0-4286 GCF_044371015.1 Phenylobacterium sp. | reverse complement strand
GCGCTGAACTTCGGCCCGAGGCCCGGCGGCGCGGAGGTGAGCGTCGGCGAACTGGCCACGCTCGGTGTCACGGCGCTGGGCGGGCGGCCATGGACCCACACGCCCGACCCGGCGTCGCTGGAGGCCAAGGCGCTGGGCATCGACGCCTCGCTCGCCAAGACCGTGCTGGGCTTCGAAAGCCGCCTCGATGCGCCAGAGGCGGTGCGCCTCACCATGGACTGGTACGCCCGCCAGGCCCGGGGCGAAGACGCGCGCGCCTTGTGTCTGGCCCAGATCGCGGATTACGAGGCCCGCCCATGAGCCTCTGCCGTTCCTGCCGCGCGCCCTTGAGCCGCACGTTCCTGGACCTCGGTCACCAGCCGCTGGCCAACAGCTATCTCACCGCTGAGCAACTCGCGGCGGGCCATGAGCCGGTGTTTCCGCTGCGCACGATGGTCTGCGACACATGCTTCCTGGTGCAGGCCGACCACGAGGTGCCGGCCGAGGCCATCTTCGACGAGGGGTATGCCTACTTCTCCTCTTTCTCGACGGGCTGGGTCGAACACGCGCGCCGCTACGCCGAGGCGATGATCGCGCGCTTTGGCCTCGGTGCAGACTCGCTGGTGGTCGAGGTGGCGTCGAACGACGGCTACCTGCTGCAGCACTTCCAGGCGGCCGGCGTGCCGGTGCTGGGGATCGAGCCCACCGCCAATACCGCCGAGGCCGCGCGCGCCAAGGGCATCCGCACCGACGTTGTGTTCTTCAACGGCGAGACCGGCGCCGCTCTGGCGGCGCGCGGCGACCGCGCCGACCTGATGGCCGCCAATAACGTGCTGGCCCACGTGCCGGACCTTAACGCGTTCGTCGCCGGCTTCGCCCCGACCCTCAAGCCCGAAGGCGTGCTCACGTTCGAGTTTCCGCACCTGTTGAACCTCATCCGGCTCGTGCAGTTCGATACGATCTACCACGAGCACTACTCCTACCTCTCGCTGCTGGCGGTGGAGCGGGTGCTGGGCGCGCACGGCCTGCGCGCCTTCGACGTGGAGCGGCTCCCGACCCACGGCGGCTCGCTCCGCCTGTTCTGCTGCCGCACCGAGGCGAGCCACGCCGCCACCGCAGGTCTCGCCCAATGCCGCGCCGATGAGACCGCCGCCGGGCTCGACAAGCCCGAGACCTACGACGGGTTCGCGGCGCGCGTGGCCCAGGTCCGCGACGGTTTCCGCGACTGGATCGCCCGGGCCCGCGATGAGGGCCGCACGGTCTGCGCCTATGGCGCGGCGGCCAAGGGCAACACCTTCCTCAACTATTGCGGCGTCACCTCCGACGACATCGTCGCCGCCTTCGACGCCAATCCGGCCAAGCAGAACCGCTACCTGCCGGGCAGCCATATCCCGGTCTTCGCTCCGGCCCGGATTGGCGAGTTCCGGCCCGACGACGTGCTGATCCTGCCCTGGAACCTGAAAGACGAGATCACCGCCCAGCTGGCCCACATCCGCGACTGGGGCGGCCGCTTCGTGATCGCCTCGCCCGATGTTCAGGTGCTCGACTAGTGCGCTTTGTGGAGACCTCGATCCCGGGCGTGATCCGCGTCGAGGCCGAGCCCCGCGCCGACGCGCGCGGCGCCTTCGCCCGCCTGCATTGCCCCGAGGATTTCGCGGCCGCCGGTCATCCCTTCACGCCGGCCCAGACCAGCCTGTCGCGCAACCCCGCGCGCCACACCCTGCGCGGCCTGCACTACCAGCCTAGGCCCCATGCCGAGACCAAGCTCGTGCGGGTCACACGTGGCCGCGTCTTCGACGTGGCGCTCGATCTGCGCCCGGAGAGCCCGACTTACCGCGGCTGGACCTCTGCCGAACTCTCGGCCGAGAACATGCATGCGCTGCTGATCCCCGAAGGCGTCGCCCACGGCTTCCTGACGCTCGAGCCCGACACCGACGTCGTCTACCAGATCACCCCCGCCTTCCGCCCCGGACACGAAGCCGGTGTGAGGTGGAACGATCCGGCGTTCGGGATCGCGTGGCCCGAGGCGCCGAAAGTGATCGGTGAACGCGACGCGGGGTATCCGGACTTCAGCTGAACCGCGTTGCCGCCCTTGACTCTGCTGACCCGCCTGCCTACCTCGGCCTGCGACCTTGGCACTCAGGCTCGGTGACTGCTAACAGCGCCGCCCAAGGCCATCGTCACAAGGCACAGACCCGTCCGCTTACGGACCAAGAGAGAGAACACACATGGCGTTTCGTCCCCTGGGAGATCGCGTCCTCGTCAAGCGCGTCGAGGAAGAAGAGAAGACCAAGGGCGGGATTATCATCCCCGACACCGCGAAGGAAAAGCCGCAGGAAGGCGAAGTGATTTCCGTCGGCCCCGGCGCGCGCGATGACAGCGGCAAGCTGGTTCCGCTCGACGTCAAGGCCGGCGACCGCATCCTGTTCGGCAAGTGGTCAGGCACCGAGGTCAAGCTCGACGGTCAGGATCTCCTGATCATGAAGGAAAGCGACATCCTGGGCGTCGTCTCCTAAGCGACCCGACCCAGCCCCTAGACAATTCAGAAAAGAGAGATCGCAACCATGGCTGCGAAAGACGTTTATTTCGGCTCCGACGCCCGTGACCGCATGCTGCGCGGCGTCAATGTGCTCGCCAACGCCGTGAAGGTGACCCTGGGCCCCAAGGGCCGCAACGTGGTCATCGAGAAGTCGTTCGGCGCCCCGCGCTCCACCAAGGACGGCGTTTCGGTGGCGAAGGAGATCGAGCTCAGCGACCGCTTCGAGAACCTCGGCGCCCAGCTGATCCGCGAAGTCGCCTCCAAGACCAACGACAAGGCCGGCGACGGCACCACCACCGCCACGGTGCTGGCCCAGGCCATCGTCACCGAGGGCCTGAAGTCTGTGGCCGCCGGCATGAATCCGATGGACCTGAAGCGCGGCGTCGACAAGGCGGTCGCCAAGGTCGTCGAAGAGATCAAGGCCTCGGCCAAGAAGGTCACCACCAACGCTGAGATCGCCCAGGTCGGCACCATCTCCGCCAACGGTGACACCGAAGTCGGCGAGATGATCGCCCGGGCCATGGAAAAGGTCGGCAACGAAGGCGTCATCACCGTCGAAGAGGCCAAGACCGCCGAGACCGAGCTCGACGTGGTCGAGGGCATGCAGTTCGACCGCGGCTACCTGTCGCCCTACTTCATCACCAACGCCGAGAAGATGCAGGCCGAGCTCGAAGAGCCGCTGATCCTGCTGTTCGAAAAGAAGCTCTCGACGCTGCAGCCCCTGCTGCCGGTCCTGGAGTCGGTGGTTCAGTCGGGCCGTCCGCTGTTGATCATCGCCGAGGACGTCGAAGGCGAAGCCCTGGCCACCCTGGTGGTCAACAAGCTCCGTGGCGGCCTCCGGGTCGCGGCCGTCAAGGCGCCGGGCTTCGGCGACCGTCGCAAGGCGATGCTGGAAGACATCGCCACGCTCACCGGCGGCCAGCTGATCAGCGAAGACCTGGGCATCAAACTTGAGAACGTCACGCTCGAGATGCTCGGCAAGGCCAAGAAGGTCACCATCGACAAGGACAACACCACCATCGTCGACGGCACGGGTGACAAGGCTGACATCGAAGGCCGCATCGCTCAGATCAAGAAGCAGATCGAGGACACCACCTCGGACTACGACAAGGAAAAGCTCCAGGAGCGTCTGGCCAAGCTGGCCGGCGGCGTGGCGGTTGTCCGGGTCGGCGGCTCGACCGAGGTCGAGGTGAAGGAAAAGAAGGACCGCGTCGATGACGCCCTCAACGCGACCCGCGCGGCCGTGGAAGAGGGCGTCGTGGCCGGCGGCGGCGTCGCGCTGCTGAAGGCTTCGAAGGTGCTGGACGGCTTCAAGGGCGACAATGACGACCAGGAAGCCGGCGTCGCCATCGTGCGCCGCGCGCTCCAGGCCCCGATCCGCCAGATCGCCGAGAACGCCGGCGTGGAAGGTTCGATCGTGGTCGGCAAGGTGCTCGAGAACAGCTCGGCCACCTTCGGCTTCAACGCCCAGACCGAGCAGTACGTCGACATGGTGGCCGCCGGCGTCATCGACCCGGCCAAGGTCGTGCGCACGGCCCTGCAGGACGCGGCTTCCGTGGCCGGCCTGCTGATCACCACCGAAGCGGCCATCGTCGAGGCCCCCAAGAAGGGCGGCGGCGGCGGCGCCCCGGGCGGCATGCCCGGCGGCATGGGCGACATGGACTTCTAGTCCACCTTAAGGACTGTCATCCCGGCCAACGGAGGGCGCAGCCCGAAGGCCGAGCCGGGATCGGGAAGGGCGGGTCCGCAAGGGCCCGCCCTTTTCGTT
>NZ_JBILUK010000080.1:0-12874 GCF_044371015.1 Phenylobacterium sp. | reverse complement strand
ACCGAGGCCATGGAGCAGAATCTGGCGGCCGGCCCGGTGCTGGGCCACGAGTTTGTCTGCGAAGTCGTCGATTTCGGCCCCGAGACGCAGCGCGCGCTCCCGCTAGGAACCCGCGTGGTGTCGATGCCCTTCGTGATGCGAGGCGGCGCGCCGGTGCTGGTGGGAACCAGCCCAGAGACTCTCGGCGCCTACGCCGAGTTCATGGAACTGACCGAGGCGCTGTTGTTGCCCGTGCCGGATGAGACGCCTGACGAGGCCGCAGCTCTGGTGGAGCCGGTCGGAATCGCCGTCCATGCGGTCAACAAGGCCGCGCTTTCCGGTGACGAGACCATCGTCCTGGTGGGCTGCGGCCCGATCGGCCTAGCCCTGGCGGCCGTGCTGAAGGCGCGCGGCTTCCGTCACATCGTCGCATCCGATCTTTCGCCGCGGCGCCGTGAGCTGGCAGGCGTCATGGGGGCCGACGAGGTGGTCGATCCCGCAAGCGACAGCGTGATCGCCCGCGCGGCGGCCCGGTCGCCCGGGGCGCCGTTGGTAATCTTCGAGAACACGGGCGCCCGGGGCATGCTGCACAGGGTGGTGCTCGAGGCTCCGGCCAACAGCCAGATCGTGGTCACCGGCATCGCCGCCGGCGACGAGAGTCTGGTGCCGATAGTGGCCATCACCAAAGAGCTGCTGGTTCGGTTCGTGATCTACTATTCCGGAGAAGAGTTTTCTGAAGCCCTGGCGCTCATCCGCGACGACCGCATCAACTGGCGGCCGCTGATCACCGGAAAAGTCGGATTGGCGGGTGTCACTCAAGCCTTCGCGGACCTCTCCGATCCTGAGCGGCACGCCAAGATCCTGATCGAGCCCTGGAACTGAGCCGATGATTCCAGGCGCCAGGCAGATTTCACTTACGGCCAACGACCTGACCTTCACAGCCTGGGAGATGGGCCAGGGGCCGTTGGTGCTTTGCCTGCACGGATTTCCGGACACGCCCGCCACCTGGGCTCACCTTGTTCCGGCCCTGGCCCAGGCGGGATTTCGCGCAGTCGCCGTCACATCGCGAGGCTATGAGACCTCATCACAACCTCCGGATGGCGACTACAGCGCCGCCGCGCTCAGTTCAGATGTCATCGGTTGGATCCAGGCGCTGAACGAACCCCGCGCGCACTTGATCGGACATGATTGGGGCTCGAGCATTTGCCACCTCGCCGCGGCCCGCGCGCCCGAGCGGGTCGCGTCCTTGACCGCCCTTGCGGTTCCCCACCCGGCGGGATTCGCGGCTGTCGTCGGCAGTGACTTCGCCCAGCTCGAGCGCTCCTGGTATGTCTTTCTGTTCCAGACGGGCGCCCTGGCCGACGGCGTCGCGGCGGCGAATGATTTCGCGTTCCTCGAACATCTCTGGCGGCGCTGGTCCCCGGATTGGTCGCTCCACGCATCGGCCTTGTCGGCGATGCGGACCGTCTTTCGAACGCCGGGAGTCCTGACGGCGGCCCTTGGCTACTATCGGGTCGCCTTCGACCCCGCACACCCCGCGGCCGCCGAGACGGCCGCCCTGGGTGCGACGCCGATCCGGGTTCCGGTCCTGGGGATCTCTGGCGCGCGGGATGGCTGTGTCACACCAGAGGTCTTCCGGGCCGCCATGCCGCCGGCCCTCTTCGCAGGCGGTGTCACGCTGGACGTCTGGCCCGACGCCGGACACTTCCTGCATCTGGAACATCCGGCGCGCACCGCCGACCGACTCGCCGGATGGCTATTGCGGGCGTCGTGACGCGCGCCGCTCGGCCGAGGCCATTTGGGACGAAAGCGATGAACACCAGCCCGCCCACCGCCAGTCTTGGCTTGCTCGTCGAGGCCGAGGACTTCGACTCCTACGGCGGATGGGTGCTCGACTCGCAGTTCGAAACGCAGATGGGCTCGCCGTATCTGCTGGCCCATGGTCTTGGAAAGCCAGTGGCTGACGCGACAACCACTGTCACGGCTCCGGACCAGGGCGACTACCGGGTCTGGGTGCGGACCAAGGATTGGGCCCCGCCCCACGCGCCCGGGCGCTTTCATCTCTCAATCAACGGCGCGCGGCTCGACGTTGAATTCGGGGCCAACGGGCCAGCCTGGTCGTGGCAGACCGCAGGGCGCATCGCGCTGCCCAAGGGAGAGGTCCGGCTCGCCTTGCATGATCTCACCGGGTTCGAAGGACGTTGTGATGCGATCTTCTTTGGCGTGGATGACACCCCGCCGCCCAACGCCGTCGACGAAGCGAGCCGGGCGTGGCGCAAGCGCCTTCGCGGCCTTCCGGAGGTCCCGCTCGATGCGGGCGAGTTCGACGTTGTCGTGGTCGGCGGCGGCGTATCCGGATGCGCAGCGGCCCTGACCGCCGCTCGATTGGGCCAGCGTGTGGCCCTGATACATGACCGGCCGGTGCTGGGCGGCAATGCAAGCAAGGAAATCGGACTGATGCCTCGAGGGGCTCAGGGCTCTGTGCTCAGGGAGCTTTCGCAGCGCACGCCCGATGGCGACCTCATGGCGCTCGCCCTCCTCGAGGCCGAGCCCACCACCGCTGTTTTTCTAGAGCACCGCATCATCGCGGCCGCGAAAGATGGCGACCGCATCACATCGGTCGACGCCGTACAGGCCCGAGGCGGGCTCGAGCGCCGGTTCCGAGGCCGCACGTTCATCGACGCGAGCGGCGCCGCAATTCTGGGTGTGCTGACCGGCGCCGAAACCATGTTCGGACGGGAGGCGCGTTCGGAGTTTGATGAGCCTTACGCGCCCGAGGTCGCCGACAACATGCATCACGGCAACACGTTGTTCTTCCGTACCCGGATGGCGGAGCAGCCGGTCCCATTTCCAGACGTGCCCTGGGCGACTGAGGTGTCCAAGGACTACGCCAACTTGAGTGGGCAACTGGTGAAACCGGGGCTCGAGAATGGCCCGGGCCCCTCGGCGAACCCGGACAACGCCACCTTTCAATTCAGCGTCGACCCAAGCCAGGCCTGGATGATGCAGTTTCCGGCCACTCACTATTGGGAGTACGGCCAGTGGCTAGATCCCTACACCTCAGGCGAGTTGGTGCGGGATCACCTGATGCGGGCGCTCTACGGGACGTTCTCCAACGTCAAACGCCTGGATCCCGAGGCCTACGCCAACCTTGAGTTCGAGTGGATGGCCTTCGTCCCGGGGCAGGGGGAGTATCGGCGCTATCGCGGCGACTACGTTCTCACAGAGAATGACATCCGCAACCACACCCGCTTCAACGACATGCTGATCGCCAACGACGGCTCATTCTGTATCCACTGCGCGTGGCGCCCGGGGGAGGGGAAGTACGACTTCCGTCTCAAGGACTGGATTTTCGATATGCGGGATCAGGAGTCCTACGGAATTCCGTTCCGTTGCCTTTACTCGGCCAACCTCGACAACCTGCTGATGGCCGGAAAACACATCAGCGTCACCCACGTCGCCGGTTCCTCCGTCAAGCTCATGGGCAATGGCGCTCAGCATGGCGTGGCGGTCGCCGCGGCGGCGTATCTTTGCAACGAGCACGACACGACCCCGCGCGGCTTGCTTGAGGATCACCTCGATAAGCTTCGGGCGCTGGTGGACCGGCTGACCGGCCACGACCACGACATGACCAGCCATCCTCCAGCGCGAAAGTTCGTGGCCGTGCCGGGGTGAATGCGGCGCGTCCAGCCGGCGTCGGCTCAAAGCGCTCGCGCAATACAACCCATGACGAGGCCCGACCGCATGGCGGACGGATACCGATGGCGGCCCCAATCTGACCATTGCAGCGTCGCTGCAGCCACGACGGATCAGGCTATGGCGGGAGACTTTCTGCCTTCCGACTGTCACCACCGCCATCAGTCGTGGACAAACATTGGTTGAGTTTTCTGGAGACGGGTTGCGGCTCGACTGCCAGCACCGATCTGGGAGCTCGGACTCCGCTCGATGCCGTGGAGGCTGTCCTAGGGCCTGGGCCGCCCGTCCGAAGCGTGGTCAGGCGATCATGACGACGCCAATGGGACTGTCAGGTGGAGACCTTCAGTCAGTCGCTGACGAAATCATCTCCAATTTGGGCGCACCTCTCCCAGCCTGCGGTGGCGCGACCGCAAAAGCGATTTCCACTCGGCCGGAGCCGCTGAGCGCCGTTCCTTGAAGAGGTTGAGGCTGACGGCGCCCGGCGCTCAATAAGCCGACGCAGTTGACGTGAAGATAGCCGATCAAGCTCTGAGGCCGCCCTCTCACACCGACGTCGAGGTTTTCGCCGCCCTGTCTCAAAGGCGCGGCTTCCTGGGGCGTCGAATGATCGGTAGACTTGCCTCGTGACCGCGTCAGCCGCCAAGCCCGCACCCTGTCATCATCGACCTACGGCGCGCCCAAGTCGCGCCGCCCTGACCGCGGCGTTCGCGAAGGGGCGTGAACGTAGCGAAGCGGCGGGCCTGCGCTGGACGCCACTGCGGCAAAGGGCGCTGGAACTGCTTCTCGAAGCCGATGGTCCGGTCAAGGCCTACGATCTGATCGCCAACTTCAAGGCCGATGCAGCCACGGCGCCGCCGACTGTCTACCGCGCGCTCGACGCGCTCGTGGAATTGCGACTTGCCCATCGGATCCCCAGCATCAACGCTTACGTCGCGTGCCATGGCGAGGACGACGGTCATGTGGCGTCCTTCCTGATCTGCGACTGCTGTGGCGCCGTGGAAGAAATCGAGGCGCCGACCGGTGAATTGCTGAGCGCCATCGCCGCCCAGAGCGCGTTCCAGGCGGCCAGCCTGACGGTCGAAGCGCACGGCCGCTGCAAGACCTGCTAGGCGTGAGGCGCCGACGCGGTCGCTGCGTCAGTCCACCAGATCCATGACCAACAGCCACCGGGGCCGCGACCGGCGCGCGGGGGGCGACCTATGGAGGAGCTTGGGGACGCCTGGCCAGCGCGAACCCTTGAGCAGGACTGCGGATCCGGTCGGAATGCGCAGCACGGTGTCCGGGTCATCGGCTGTGGCCAGTTCGACTCCTGGACCACGATAGGCCGTGATCAGCCGGAGTTTGAGCGCGTCCTGGTGAAACCGCGGGCAGGCGCGCGTGGTGACGGTCTCGAGGGTGAAACGCCACGCGTGGCCGAGGCCAAGATGCGTCAGCTGGTCTCGAAGGACGATCATATCCGCGCTGAGCCAGGGTGGCAGGGCCGTGAACTCATCCTTGGCGGGCCGCGCCCACGCCGGGAACTCGCGATCCTGGATCGGGCTGGGCCTTGTCCAGACCGCCGCGCCGACCTCCGGCTCAATGATCGCGGCGAAGACGTCAGGGTCGGTTCCCTCGACGACCCGTCGGCCTGGATCATCGAACGCCATTCCTCACCAGGCTGCGCGATAGAGGGCTTCTAACGCCGCGGGGTCCACCGGCCGCGGATTGCCGCGGTTAACGAAGTCGGCCGTGGCGTCCTCGACCAGAATCGGAAGCAACGCGTCGTCGGCGCCCAGGTCGCGGATCGATCGTTCGATTCCGATGTCGCGGCGAAGGGCAACGACGGCGTCGATGGCGTTGCCGCCGGTTGTCGGCCGATCCGGGGCCAGGATGCGTCCGATCTCGGCGTATTTCTCGTCGCGAACCGGCAGGTTGTAGGCCATGACGTGGGGCAGCATTGTCGCCAGCGTCTGCCCATGGGCGGCGTTCAGGCGGGCGGACAGCGAATGGCCCGTGCCGTGAGCCGACCCCAAGCCCGCGACATTGAAGGCGATGGCGGCCATGCACGACGCGAGCAGCATTTGCGCGCGGGCCTCAGCGTCCGACCCCGTCTCGACCACCCGGCGCAGATTGCCGGCGACGAGGCGGATCGCTTCAAGAGCCACGGCGTCGGAATAGGGCGTGGCCCGGGCGGCGACGAAAGCTTCCACGGCGTGGGTCAGAACGTCGAAACCGCAAGTGGCGGTAGGATAGGCCGGCAGTCCGAGAGTCAGGTCCGGATCGAGGATCGCGAAGGCCGGCGTGATGCTGGGATGCATCACATATGTCTTGCGGCCCAGAGCTGTGTTCGTGATCACGCAGGCGCTGTTGGTCTCCGAGCCGGTCCCCGCCGTCGTCGGCACCGCGATCACTGGCGCGCCCGGCGCCTGAGGGGACCGCGCAGCCAGTTCGGCGAGGACACCGCCGTTCTGCGCCAGCAGCGCGATCGCCTTGCCGCAGTCCATCGACGAGCCGCCGCCCAGTGCGACGACCCCAGCGCGACCCATAGCGGCCAACTGCGCCGCGCCAGACTCGACATTGCGATCCGTGGGATTGGCCTCCACGCCATCGAAAGTCTCGACCCTCACGCCGGCGGCGGTTAGTGCGGAGGCCACCGCATCGACAATGCCGGTCGCCGCAAGCCCGCGGTCAGTAACGACGAGGACGGCGTCGAGCCCGAGCGCCTTCGTCTGTTCGGCCAAAGCAAGGGCGGCGCCGCGCGCAAAGACGATGGTCGGAAGCGGTCGGACGGCGAACGTCTGGTTGGAAAGCATGGGGTGTCCTGAAGCTGGAGTGGATCAGGCGTCGTTGCGGCGCGCCCGGCAGGGCATAGCCAGCTCGTGCGCAAGGGTCAGAAGGGCCTCCACGGTAGCGTTGCGTGGCACCCAGCGGGCGTCGGCCGCCTGAACGCCGGCGAGCAGCAGGTCGCGGGCCTGCGCGACGTCCTCGGCGTGAACCTTCGCCACGGCCTGCGCTAGCGACGTCGGAGAGGGTGGGGCGGGGTCGGGCAAGACGGGGCTCCAAGCAGCTCGGACTACAGTTCTGTAACGATATAACGTTGCATCTATCGGGACGTCCAGTCATGTTATTGGTTAACAACCAACAGGAGATCTCCGCGATGGCTCTGTTGCCCGTGACCGTGCTTTCCGGCTTCCTGGGGGCTGGCAAGACCACACTGCTCAACCACGTACTGCGCAACCGCGAGGGCAAGCGGGTGGCGGTCATCGTCAACGACATGAGCGAGGTCAATGTGGACGCCGCGCTCGTGCGGGGCGGCGGCGCGGACCTGTCGCGGACCGAAGAACGGCTGGTTGAGATGAGCAACGGGTGCATCTGCTGCACCCTGCGCGAGGACCTGCTGGCGGAAGTCCGGCGGCTCGCGGCCGAGGGGCGGTTCGACTACCTGCTCATCGAATCCACGGGCATCTCCGAGCCCATGCCGGTGGCGGCGACCTTCGACTTCATCGAGGAGTCGGGCGCCTCGCTGCGCGACGTGGCGCGTCTCGACACCCTGGTGACGGTGGTGGACGCGTTCAACTTCCACCGCGACTACGCAAGCCGCGAGTTCCTGGCCGATCGCGGCGAAAGCCTCGGCGAGGCGGACGGGAGAACGGTGGTGAATCTGCTGGTTGACCAGATCGAGTTCGCGGATGTCATCGTGCTGAACAAGGTCGATCTCGTGACGCCGGAGGTGCTGGCGGAGGTCGAAGGCATCTGTCGTGTCCTCAATCCCGGCGCCCGGATCGTGCGCGCCGAGCGTGGCATGGCGCCTTTGGACCAGATCCTCGAGACCGGCCTCTTCGATATGCTCAAGGCGCAGAGCGCGGCCGGATGGCGCCAGGCGCTGGAGTTCGGGAAGACGCCCGAGACTGAGGAATATGGCGTCGGGAGCTTTGTCTATCGCGCGAGGCGGCCGTTTCATCCTGAACGGCTGATGGCGGTGTTCAACCGCGCCTGGCCCGGGGTCTGGCGCTCCAAGGGCTTCTTCTGGCTGGCGACCCGGATGAACCAGGTTGGGACCTGGAGCCAGGCCGGCGCCGTCGTAGAGCACGAGTGGGGCGGCTACTGGTGGGCGGCGATCCCGCCGGAGCGCCGGCCTCAGGACCATGACTCGCGGGCGGCCTTGGCGGGTGTATGGCGCCAACCGCATGGCGACCGCCGCCAGGAGCTGGTGCTGATCGGCAAGGACATGGACGAGGCCGCCCTCACCGCCATGCTCGACGCGGCCTTGCTCACGCCGGCGGAAGTTCAACGCGGGGTGAAAGCCTGGGCGAAGCTGCCCGACCCGTTCCCAGCCTGGGGCCGCCAGTTGGAGACGGCCTGATGGCCGCGCCCGAACGCCTCGATCCGCGCCCGACGCCGGAACGCCTCCAGTCGATTCTGCTGGGACTGGCTCAGGGCTGCGACTGCTGCGACCCCGAGGCGCCGGCGCACATCCGATCGTGGCCCTTCTATGGCGAGGGTCTGGAGGCTGAAACGTGAGAGCCGGTTTAACCGCCCGCGTCCTCAACGGATCGGCGATTGGCCTATCCGGCCTCTGCCTGGCCCATTGCCTGGCCTTACCCTTGGTCGCTGCGCTGCTGCCGGTCTTGGGAGGCTGGACGGGCGCCGAATGGGTGCACGTGCTTCTTGTCGCATTGGCGGCGCCCATCGCCGCGCTAGTCTTTCTGCGGCCGGCTCGCGGAGGCGCACCGCCGTGGTTGCGTCTCATGGCGGCGGCGGGCGTCGCCCTCCTCGCCATCGGCGCGCTGGACCCTGGCGGCTGGGAACGTCCGCTCACGGTGGCCGGCAGCCTCACACTTGCGAGCGCCCACATCATGAACTGGCGCCGTCGGCGCGCGATCAACTGTGCGTCCTGCTAGTCGACCTGCAGGCAGGCCTTCTGGACCTGAGCCGACTTCCCTCGAGCAGGGCCGGGCGCGATGCGCTCTGAGCGGACAATAGAGGCGCTCCAACACATGCTGCGCTTGGAGTTACAACGGATCGGGGGGTCTGGAAGGCCGCGACGTCCCTGGCTGGCCGGGGCGCTGGGTCTGGCGGCGGCGGGCGCGGCAAACACCGCCGCTCTGGCGCAGCGTGTCACCGAAAACGCCGTCACCAGCGCGGACGATGCCTTCGGCAACAGCGTCGGCCGCGAGACCATCGGGCTCTACACGTCCTCTTCCGTTCGGGGTTTCTCAGCCTTCGCGGCCGGAAACGCGCGCATCGATGGCCTGTACTTCGATCCGGTCTGGAACCCGAATCCGCGAATCCGCCTTTCGACGTCCATCCGTGTGGGCCTCTCGGCGCAAGGCTATCCGTTCCCGGCGCCCACCGGCGTGGTCGACCATGCGTTGAAGCGTCCTGGCGCGGCGGCGGGCCTATCGGCCTATGCGACGGTCGACACCTACGGCACGGCGGCGCTCGAGATCGACGGGGAGACCGCGCTGGGGGAGACGTTGAGTGTCGCAGGCGGCTTCAGCCTCAACCGCAACGCCTTCTACAACGCCATCGAGGGGGTCCAGCACGTAGAAGGGCTGCTCGCGAACTGGCGTCCGGCGCCGGGAGTCGAGATCAAGCCGTTCTGGAGCCGCTCGGACATCTACGATGACGAGTTCGGACCGACCTACGTCCCCGGAGGCGCCTATCTGCCAACCCGGAGGTCTCGGCGGGTTTTCGAGGGTCCGCAGGAGCCCAAGTACCGGAGCACAGCCCACCTCTACGGTGTGCAGGCCGAGGCTAGTCCGGCGCCGAACTGGCAGATGCGCACGGGTATCTTCCGAACGGCGTTCGACGACCGTCGCACCGCCACCAACCTGCTGCTCAACCTGCAGCCCGACGGTCGAGCAGACCAGGTCTTCATCGTCGATCCGCCGTCGAAAATCGCCTCAACCAGCGGCGAGGTGCGGGTCAGTCGCCAGTTCACGGACGGACCGCGTCTGCATGTGGTTCATCTTAGCCTTCGCGGCCGCGACCGGCGCGAGCGCTACGGCGGTTCCGACATCCTCAACCTCGGCCCGACGGTGGTGGGCGACCCGGTGGCCCCGGTAGAGGGGCCGTTCGACTTCGGACCGCAGATCTTCGATGAAGTGCGGCAATGGACGGGCGGCCTCGCCTATGAAGGCCGCTGGCAGGGACTGGGCGAGATCAGCCTCGGCCTGCAGAGGACCGATTATCGCAAGACCATCGACCAGCCTGGGCTGCCCCGCGTTAGGTCGAAAGCCTCGACCTGGCTCTACAGTCTGGCGGGCGCGGCCTATCTAAGTGAGCAGTTCGCGATCTACGCTGGCTATACGCGCGGCCTCGAAGAGTCCGGCGTGGCGCCCGAGAACGCCGCCAACCGCAACGAAGCCCTCCCGGCGATCCGCACCCGCCAGCGGGACGCGGGCGTGCGATGAACGGTGGCACCAGGACTGAAAGTGGTGGCCGGCGTGTTCGACGTCCGCAAGCCGTACTTCAACCTCGACGAGCGGCAGGTGTTCACTCTGTTGGGAGACGTGGCGCATCAGGGCATCGAGGCCTCGCTGGCGGGCAAGCTGACTCATCAGCTCGACATCGTGGCCGGCGGCGCTTTCATGCGGCCGCGTGTCACAGGCGAGGGCGTGACCCTCGGCAGAGTCGGCCCCCGCCCGGTGGGCCAGCCGGAACGGACTCTACAGCTGAACCTCGACTGGCGCCCGGCGCGCCTGGATGCGCTTTCGCTCGACGCGGGGGTGACGCATCTCAGCCGGCGCCCCGCGACGCGCAGCAACAGCGTCTTCCTGCCGGCGCGCACGCTCGTGGACCTCGGCGCCCGCTATCGGTTCGAGGTTGCGGACCGCGACGCTTCGCTGCGTCTGCGGGTCACCAATCTCTTCAACTTTTACGGTTGGGACCTGCGTGGCGCGGGCGCTTACGACCAAATTGCGGGCCGCGTGGCGAGCGTCGCCCTCGCTGTAGACTTCTGAGTTGAGAGACGGGCCGCGACGACCGATCCGGACTTGACCCAGATAGAGGATTATAGGGTGAATGTTCGTTATATCATAACATGAAGGGCGAACCGATAATGCAAGCTGTCCTGGAGGCTTCCGGGCTGACCAAGCGGTTCAGCGACGTCGCGGCGCTCGACGGTCTCGATCTCCAGGTCTCCCGCGGCGAGATCGTCTGCCTCCTGGGCGCCAACGGGGCCGGCAAGACCACGACGATCAACCTGTTGCTGGGCTTCCTGAAGCCTACCGCCGGCTCGACCTGCGTCGCGGGGCTGGATGTGGCGGCCGATCCGGCGGCCGCCCGGGCGCGGCTCGGATATGTGGCCGAAGTGGTGAGCCTCTACCCCTCGCTCACGGGCGCCGAGAACTTGGCGTTCTTCCACGCGCTTTCGGGCCAGCCGCCGCTGACCAAAGCGCGGCGTGATGAGATCCTCCAGTCCCTGGCCTTTCCGATGGACGCCGTTGATCGACATGTCGGGGCCTATTCCAAGGGCATGCGACAGAAACTCGGTCTGGCCATCGCCCTCGCCAAGGACGTGGAGGCCATCCTGCTTGACGAGCCGCTGTCGGGCCTGGACCCGGCGTCGGCCAACGACCTGGTCGAGGTGCTGCGCGGCGTGGCCAGCCGCGGCCTGGCGCTGCTGGTTTCCACCCACGACATCTTTCGCGCTGTCGAGATCGCGACCCGCATCGGCATTATGCGCCACGGTCGCCTGCTCGAGTGGCTGGATCCACGCACGCTGAGCGCCAAAGAGCTGGAGGTGATCTACCTCCGCCACATGGCGGAGCGCGCCGCATGACTCTGACCGCCGCCATCGTCCGAAAGGATGCGCTGGAGTTCGTCCGCGACCGCCGCCTGCTGATCGCCGCGATCCTGGTCGGCCTCCTGGCCATCGCCGCCATCGCTCTGGCGCGGCAACACGTGGTCACCTACGAACGCGACCGCGCTGTCGCCGAGGCGCAGGACCGCCGCACCTGGCTGAATCAGGGCGCGCGCAATCCGCACGGCGCGGCGCAATTCTCGGCCTGGGCCTTCCGGCCCTTGGGCGCGCTGACCCTGTTGGACCCGGGGGTTACGCCCTACGCCGGCTCGGCTATCTGGATGGAAGCCCACGCACAGGATCCCGCCGCGGCGCGCGCCGCGGAGGACCGCGTGGCCACCCTCGACCTCGGGACCTTCAGCCTCGCCTGGTTGCTGCAGACGCTCGCGCCACTGCTGGTCGCGGTGCTCGCCGTGGGCCTGGTCGCGCGCGAGCGGGAGCGCGGCACGCTAAAGCTCATGCTGGCGTCCGGCGTGCGGGCCGAGCACGTAGCGGCGGCCAAAGCCACCGCCCTCGGCCTGCTGGCGGCGATCGTGGTGGCCCCTCTCCTGGTCGTGGGCGCGGGCGCCGTGCTGCTGGCGCGGTCGCCGCTGACGGGCGACGAGATCCAGCGCTTGGGCCTGTGGGGCGTGGCCTACGCCGTCTATCTTGCGGTCGTCGTGCTGCTGGCCACAGTGGTCTCAATCCGCACGCGCTCGGTCGACCGAGCCATGCTGGTGCTCGTTGGCCTCTGGATGGTCGCCGTGCCGTTGGCGCCGCGCCTGGCCGCGGCAGCCGCCGACGCGCTCGCGCCGACGCCGAGCGCCCGCAGCTTCTGGGAGCAGGTGAGCGCTGACCTGCGGGACGGCGCGGAAGAGCGCGAGAAGGCGCTCGAGGCGCGGGTTCTGCGCCAGTACGGTGTCTCGCGGCTTGAGGATCTTCCGGTTAGCTTCGCCGGCATCTCGCTCGACGCCAGCGAGAAGCACGGCGAGCAGGTGTTTGACCGCCGCTACGGCGAGTTGCACGCTACCGAAGACAGACAGCGCTGGATCATACGTGCTGCGGCGCTCGTCTCGCCGCTCGTCGCCCTTCAGAACCTCTCGGCGGGCCTTGCGGGGACCGACGCGGCCCATCAGCGTGACTTCGCCGCCCAGGCTGAGGCGCATCGTCGCACGACGGTGGCGCAGTTGAACGCCGACATGACCGCCAAGGCTGGGGCCGAGGGATTCGACTACAAAGCCGATCCCTCACTCTGGGCTAAGATTCCGACTTTCGCCTATCGCCCGCCGCCGTGGACAGCCAAGGCCGGCGCCTGGCTGCCCGACGTCGCCATCTTGTTGGCATGGCTCATAGCCGGGCTGCTTGGCCTCCGCGCCGCCGGGCGGGGGCTGGCGCGGGAGGAGATCTGATGTTTGTAACACTCCTGCAGATGGA
>NZ_JBILUK010000258.1:0-4312 GCF_044371015.1 Phenylobacterium sp. | reverse complement strand
CCACTGGGGGAGCTGTCGGCGAAGCCGACTGAGGGGGCATGCCGCTCACCGCGCCAGCGCCTTCACGGCCTCGTGGCGGTGGCAGGCGGTGAGGTGGTCGTTGACCAGGCCTGTGGCCTGCATCCAGGCATAGACGATCACCGGGCCGACGAACTTGAAACCGCGCGCCTTGAGCGCCTTGGACATCTCGACCGACAGGGGAGTCTGGGCCGGGACCTGGGAGATCGAGTCCCAGGCGTTCTGGATCGGACGGCCGTCGACGAAGTTCCAGCAGAAGTCAGCGAAGTCCTCGCCGCGGTCTCGCATGCCGAGGTAAAGCCGGGCGCTGTCGATGGCGGCGTCGATCTTGGCGTTGGAGCGGACGATGCCGGCGTCAGCCATCAGGCGGGCGCGGTCGGCTTCGTCGAAGCGGGCGACGGCCTCGGGGTCGAAGCCCTGGAAGGCGGCGCGGAAACCGTCGCGCTTGCGCAGGATGGTGATCCAGGCGAGCCCGGCCTGGAAGCCGTCGAGCACCAGCTTCTCCCAGAGTGCGCGGGCGTCGTACTCGGGCACGCCCCACTCTTGGTCGTGATAGGCCTCGTACTGCGCGTCGCCGTGGACGGTGGCCCAGTCGCAGCGGATGAGAGGTTCGGTCATTGTCTGAGGATGGCCGGGCCTGTGGGCGAGGGGAAGGGGCTTGGGTTGTATTCAGCCCCCTCCACCGCCTTCGGCGGTCCCCCTCCCCCGATGGGGGAGGACTGGAATCTCGTCTTCCCCCAGGCGCTTCAGCGCCGGATCGGGGGAAGTGTCCGCGTAGCGGACGAAGGGGGATCAGATCTTGGCTTCGATCAGCATCGGTCCGCGGCGACTCATGGCGGCGGCGAAGGCGGCGTCGAAGGCTTCGCCGGTGTCGCAGCTGACCGCCTCAACGCCCATGCCGCGCGCGATGTCGACCCAGCGGACATCGGGATCGCCCAGGTCCAGCAGTTTGCGCGCCTGCGGGCCCGCCGCGCCGCCGCCGGTGCGCTCCATCTCCACATTGAGGATGCGGTAGGTGTGGTTGGCGAAGATCACCACGGTGATATCGAGGTTCTCGCGCGCCATCGTCCAGAGCGACTGGACCGTGTACATGGCCGCGCCGTCGCCATTGAGGCTCAGCACCTTGGCGTCGGGCGCCGCCACCGCTGCGCCGATGGCGGTGGGCATGCCATCGCCGATGGCCCCGCCGGTCAGCGCCAGCACCGTGTGGGGCCGGGCGGTCAGGGTGGAGGCCACCACGCCGGCGCCGGAGGTGACCGCGTCGTCGCAGCTGATCGCGCCCTCGGGCATGTGGCGCGCAATGGAGGCGCCGCACATGTAGGCGGTGAGCTTGCCGCTGGGCGCCGCGTCCGGGAGCTTGAAGGGTTGGAGCGGCCCGGTCTTCGGCGCGCCAAGGGCGTCGGCCAGGGCCTCGAGGCCGGCGGTCGTATCCTCCGACCGGGCCGAGAGCGTGAGGGTGGCGCAGCCCTCGGGGACCAGCACGCTGGGCCGATTGGGATAGGCGAAGAACGCCACCGGGAGCGTCGTGCCCGCGAAGACCATCAGGTCGACGCCTTCGAGCTCGGCCAGCGCCATTTCGCCGAAATACTGCATCCGCCTGGGCGCGAAGACGCCGGCGCCGCGCGGCGTCTTCGCGATGAAGGTGTCGCAATAGACCATGACGCCGGCGGCCTCGAGCCGCGCGGCGACGGCGAGGCTCTCGGATGTGGCGACGGCCTGGGCGCCCAGCAGGACGACGGGACGTTTGGCGGCCCGGATCGCCTTGGCGGCGGCCTCGACCGCCGAGGCGGCGGGGGCAGGCGCGACCCGGCGCTGGGCGATCACCGGCTCGCCCGAGGCGGGCGACCAGGCGGCGTCGGCGGGCAGGATCAGGCTGACAGGACCGCCGGGCGGGCCATAGCTGGCCGCCACGGCCTCAGCGGTGAGGGCGGCGACCGTGTCGGCGCTGTCGGCGGACTTGGCCCACAGGGAATTGGGCGCGACCAGGGTCGGAATGTCGGAGTTGAGCGGCGCATCGAACTGGCGGTGGTAGGTGGCGTGGTCGCCGACCACATTGACGATGGGCGTAAAGGCGCGGCGGGCGTTGTGCAGGTTGGCGACGCCGTTGCCGTAGCCGGGACCCAGATGCAGCAGGGTGCACGCCGGTTTGCCCGCGATGCGGCCGTAGCCGTCGGCGGCGCCGGTGGCCACGCCCTCGAACTGGCAGAGGACCGGGCGCATGGCCGGCGCGCCGTCCAGGGCGGCGACGAACTGCATCTCGCTGGTGCCGGGATTGGCGAAGCAGGCGGTGACATCATTGGCCAGCAGGGTGGCGATCAGGGCGTCGGCGCCGTTCATGTCAGAACACCATCACGTCTAGAGGGGCAGGGACGGCGAACAGCCGGGCGGTTTCGGCCGCGCGCAAGCGGCGCGCGATACTCTGGGCGATGTAGCCTTTGTCGGTGATCTCGCCGGTGCGGACGTCGGGCGGGCCCTCCAGAACCAGGGCGCGCGCGATGCGGCCGCCGGCCCCCTTGGCGCGGGCGTTGTGGGCGACGACGCCGTCCCGGACAGCGGCCTCGACGGCGGCGCGGTCCCAGGTCGGGTTGGGGTAGAAGAGCACGCCGACGCTGTCTTCGTTTTCGCCGCAGATCACGGCGTCGGTGACGGCGTCGCCGACCTGACCGACCACGTTGATGCGGGTGTCGCCGACCATGACGAAGGTGCCGGAGGCGAGCTTGAAGTTCTCTGAAAGGCGACCGTCGAAAATCATGCCGGCGTGGGGATTGCCGGGCTCGACGAAGCGGGCGGCGTCGCCGATCTGGTAGTAGCCCTCCTCGTCGAACGCGGCGGCGGACAGTTCAGGCCGGCCGAGATAGCCGGGGGTGATCTGTGGCCCCTTGACCCGGAACTCCAGCTTGCCGGCCTGCGGCGTCAGCTTCACCGAGGTGCCGGGGATCGGCAGGCCGATCATGCCCATGCGGGCGTTGGGCCAGTGAACGTTGCAGGCGGTCGGGCCGGTCTCCGTCGCGCCGTAGCCGGAGCCGAAGCTGATCTTTTCGCCCACCGTGCGGACAGCGACGGCCTGGATGCGGTCGGCCGTGGCCTGGCCCAGGGCCGCGCCGCCATATTGCAGCAGGCGAACCCGCGAGAAGAAGATTCGGGCGAGGTCGTCGTCGCGCTCCAGAGCCTCGGCGAACAGCATCCAGGCGGCCGGCACCATGTTCTGGTAGGTCGGCGCGATGTCCTTCAGGTTCCGGATCGTCTCGCCGAAGCGGGCGGCGGTGGGCTGGCCGGCGTCGATGTAGAGCGTGGCCCCGCGGTGCGCGGAATAGTGCAGGATGGAGTTGGCCCCCAGGCTGTGGCTCCAGGGGGCGGAATGGACCAGCACCGGCGGTTCCGGGTCCTCGAAGCAGGCGGCGATCTGAGCCGAGTTCAGGCACATGGTCCGGTGGGTGTTGATCACCGCCTTGGGCAGGCCCGTGGAACCGGAGGTCAGCAGGTACTTGGCGTGCTGTTCGGGTGTGGCGACCGGCGCCGCGCCGGATCCGCGAAGGAGATTATCCAGGGTGAGGTCGCCAGGTCGGGCGTTGACCCCAGCGATCACCGGCAGGCCCGCCAGCACGTCGGAACCCAGGCCCTCTGCGAAGAGGGCGGCGTCTTCCGTGTAGACGGCCGCGGGATTCAGAACCTGGCAGGCGTGGGCGAGGCGTTCGAGATTGGCGCCCGGCAGACCATACTGCGGCGATACGGGCGCCACCGGCATGCCCTGGCCCATGGCGGCGTAGGCGATCAGCGCGTGATCGATCCCGTTTCGGGCCAGGATCAGCAACGGGCGGTCGCCGACCACGCCCAGCCCGCGCAAGCCGCCGGCCAGGGCGGCGATCTGCTGCCACGCTTCGGAGAACGTGACGGTTCGCCAGCCTTCGCCAGAACGCTCCGCCAGCCAGACCCGATCGCGCGCGACGGCGGCCCAATGGCCAAGGGCGGCGGTGGCGGTCTCGAAGTCGCGCGAGAAGGAGGCCGGGTTGGTGAGGAGGACCGAGCCGTCGGCGCGTTCCTCAACCTCCAGCCGCCGCGGCGCATAGCGCGGATCGCGGAACGGCGCGGTGGCGAGGGAGGTATCGGCGTCCATGCTTGCGAGCGTTAAGGACCGCCGCTGGGGAAGGGAAGCCCCCGGAACCTCCCTCTAGGCGCCGGAGAGCCGAATCAGCGCCTGCTCCAGAAACAGACGCTCAGCAGGCGGCGGGGCGAGATCGAGGGCCGTGCGGTAGGCGGCGCGGGCGGTCCCGGGATCGCCGGCGCGCGCCGAGAG
>NZ_JBILUK010000257.1:0-4353 GCF_044371015.1 Phenylobacterium sp. | reverse complement strand
GCCTTCGCCCCGTTCGCCCAGATAGCAGGTGTGGGTGTCCTCGACGGTGATCCCGACCAGCGCCTCGCCGCCCAGCCGTCGGGCCAGGGCCCAGGTCTGCGCCTTGGTCAGCCACATCAAGGGGGTTTCGATCCGGAAATCCCGGGCCATGCCCAGATTGAGCGCGACCTGCATCGCATCCAGGGTATCGCGCCGGCAGTCGGGATAGCCCGAGAAGTCGGTCTCGCACATGCCGCCCACAAGCACGTTCAAGCCCCGACGATCGGCCAGCGCCGCCGCATAGACCAGGAAAGCCAGGTTCCGCCCCGGCACAAAGGTCGAAGGCAGGCCCCGCTCGGTCATTTCGATGGCGCGGTCGGTGGTCAACGCGGATTCCCCGACCGCTCCGAACCCCTTCATCTCCAGCCGGTGATCGGGGCCGAGCCGCGGCGCCCACTCCGGGAACGCGGCGGCCAACCGGTCGCGAACCACGTCGCGCGCCGCCAGCTCGACGGAATGGCGCTGGCCATAGTCGAAGCCCACGGTTTCCGCGCGCGCGTAGCGGTCCAGCGCCCAGGCCAGACAGGCCGTGGAGTCCTGGCCTCCGGAAAACAGCACGAGGGCGGCGTCGCTCATTGGCCCCATATGGCGCGCGGCGGGCAGGCTGCAAAGCCGGTCCGGACGCCGCTTAACCTCTGCGCAAGCGCTTTTGGGGCATCATGCGGCTCCAAGACTGAGAGCTTCCATCGGCTTCATGCCTGTCACCGAGTTCTTTTCCGAGCGCGTGCTCAACGAGATCCGCGAACAGATGGCGGGCGCCCTGGCGCTCACCGATCAGCTCGCGCGCCAGCGTCTGACGCCGGATGGCGACGCGTGCGTCTCCGGCGTGGCCGACGCGATGACGGGCGTCCGTCGCCTGATCGACGCGGTCGGAGATCTGCGCGAAGTGGCCCGCACGGGCGTGGTGCTGAACATGACGCCCACACCGCTTCGCGAGTTGATGGACGAGCTGGAGGCCCGCTGGGGCGCCCGCGCGCGGCTGGCCGGCGTGACCCTGCTCGTATCCTACGATGGCGACCCCGACGCCAGCGCGCTCACGGATCGCCGCCGCCTGCTGCAGTTGTTCGACGGCCTGGTCGGTGAGGCGGTCGCCGCCCAGAGCCGCGGCGCCGTTGAAGTGGGTCTGACCGTCGCGCTGGAAGATGACGGCGTCGCGCTGACCGGCCGCGTCCGAGGACCGAGGGATCCTGCCTGGGATGAGCAGGACCTGTTGGCCAGAATCGCCGACATCGAGGCCCGCCTCGGGCTTGAGGTGGCCTTGGGATCGGTGCTCTCCCGCCGGGTTCTTGAAGGCATGGGCGGGACGCTTTCGCGCAAGGCCAACGCCGGCGGCTCCGACACCACGACCTTCTGCCTGCGGCTCGAACAGGCGGCCGAGACCGACACCGCGCCGGCCCCTGACGGCGGCCGCGCCGCCCATATCCTGGTGGTCGACGACAACGCCACAAACCGCATGGTCGCCCAATCGCTCGTGGAGATGTTCGACTGCACGAGCGAGGCCGCCGAGGACGGGGATGAGGCCGTGGAGGCTGCGCGTTCGGGCCGGTTCGACCTGATCCTGATGGATATAAAGATGCCGCGCATGGACGGCGTCTCCGCCACCCGCGCGATCCGCGCCCTTCCCGGCCCTGTTGGTCGGACGCCGATTATTGCGCTCACCGCCAACGCCGACCCCGAGGACGCAGCGGGCTATCTAAAGGCAGGGATGAACGGCGTGGTCGAAAAGCCCATGAAGCCGGAACAGCTGCTCGCCGCGCTGCAACAGGCGCTGGACGGGCCCCAGGACGAAACCTCGGCCGAAGCGGCGGCGGCCTGAGCGCTATTGCGCCGATCCCGACGATCCAATAGGTCGCGGGACCTCGGATCGGGGGAGCCATGTCCGACAGCAGCAACGAAGCCGCGCCCTCGCTTGAGGCCGTGCGGGCCCGGATCGACGCGCTCGACGGCGAACTCCTGCGCCTGCTCGATGAGCGCGCGGCGCTGGCCCGCGTGGTGGCTGAAGCCAAACGCGCGCGCGGCGAGGCCGACCGCTTCGCGCTCCGGCCGGCCCGCGAGACGGCAATCCTTCGCCGGTTGATCGCCTCGGAACGCCGCGCCGCCAGTCCGTCACTGATCGTCCGGGTCTGGCGCGAGATGATCGGTGACAGCCTGTCGGTCCAGGGGCCCTTTCATGTGGCCGTCTGGGGCGGGCGCGATCCCGGCCGGATTGTCGAACTGGCCCGCCAGCGGGTGGGGGCCGCCCCGCCGTTGGTTCAGGTCCCCAAACCGGAGGACGCGATCGCCCGCGCCCGGACGCCCGGCGGTGTGGCTGTTTGCGCTCTGGAGCCAGATAGCGCCTGGTGGGGTCGTCTCCTCGCGGCGCCGGATCTCAAGGTCTTCGCCGCGCTTCCCTGCCTGGCGGCCTGGGGCCCGACGGCCGCCTTGGCGATGGCGGCGGTCGACGTCGAGCCGACCGGATCCGACACCACCTTCTGGGTCACCGATGCGCCCGGTGCGGCGGCTGGCGTGATCGAGGCTCTGGGCCGCGACGGCGTTGCCGCCGACCTGCTGTTCGAGTCCGGGGGCCTGAAGCTGTTCGGTCTTCTGGGCTTCTATCTGGCCGATGATCCCAGACTGGCCCGCGCGCCGGGTAAACTCTCGGGCGTGATCGGGGCTGCCCCGACGCCTTTGGACGTGTAAAGGGTCGCGGCCTCAGTCCACGACAGTTCCGGTCCGATGTCCGAAGCCGCCTCAGACGCCCGCGCCCGCGCGCCGCGCCCCGAACCCAAGCCGGGCATCCTGGATATCCACGCCTATGTGCCCGGCAAGGCCGCCGCCGACGGGGTGGCCGATCCGATCAAGCTCTCCGCCAACGAGAACATCCTGGGCTCCAGCCCGCTGGCGCGAGAGGCCTATGCCGGCGCGGCCTTTGATCTGCACGTCTATCCGGACAGCCGCGCCAACCTGCTGCGCGCCGCCATCTCGGAAACCTATCGCCTTGAGCCCGAACGCCTGATCTTCGGTTGTGGGTCGGACGAGGTGTTCCAGCTGCTCAATCAGACCTTCCTGGAACCGGGCGACAACATGGTGCAGGGCGAGTACGCCTTCGCCGCCTTCGCCATCGGCGCACGAGCCTGTCAGGCCGAGGTCCGAAACGCGCGCGAGCCCAACTACCGCATCGACGTCGACGAGATCCTCAAGGTCGTCGATGACCGCACGCGGCTGGTGTTCCTGGCTAACCCCGGCAACCCCACCGGCACCTGGATTCCGTTCTCCGAAGTCGAGCGGCTGCACGCCAGATTGCCGCCCAGCGTGGTGCTGGTGTTGGACGGCGCCTACTCCGAGTTCGCCACGGAGCCCGGTTTCGATGACGGAATAGACCTGGCGCGGCGCTCGGAAAACGTGGTCGTCACCAAGACCTTCTCCAAGCTGCATGGGCTCGCCGCGCTCCGCGTCGGCTGGGGCTATGCACCGACGCGGATCGCCGAAGCGGTCGACCGGATCCGGTTGCCGTTCAACCTGTCGATCCCGGCCCAGCGCGCCGCCATCGCCGGGCTCGCCGACCGGGACTTCCAGGACCGCTCCATCGCCCACGTGGATCAATGGCGACCCTGGCTCGCCCAGCAGTTCGGCGGGCTGGGCCTGGAGGTGGTGGGCCCATCGGCGACGAATTTCGTACTGATCGGCTTTCCCACGACGCCGGGTCGCACAGCCGCCGACGCCGATGCCTTCCTGAGCGCGCGCGGCCTGCTGACGCGCCGGGTGTTGAACTATGGCCTGCCCAACCACCTGCGCGTCACAATCGGGCTTGAGGCTCACAACCGCGCCGTGGTCGAGGCGCTGGCGGCGTTCCTCAAGTCCTAGATTCGTCGGACACCTGCGCCAGCAGGCTCCGGGCCTCCTCGACGAAGGCTCGGACGACCTTGGGCGCGAAGGGATTTTGCGTCTGGATGGCCTTGAAGAGTTCGAAGGTGTCGGCGCCGATCAGGCCGCAGAGTTCGAGCAGGTGCTGGTAGGACTGGGTGGCCAGCCGCTCATCCGGGATTCCCAGGTTCACCAGGGCGCGACCGATCAGGTGGGTGAGGGCCTGGACATAGGCCATCTCCTGGTCGTGCTCCTCCGGCGTGCTGAGCGTCACCGCAAGGCCAAGCGAGCGTCCGAATGCGACCACGCCCTCATGGCGGTCCCCCCGGACGGGACACACGACCAGGCGCAGTCCCGGAAGGCCGTCGCGGGCGACGCTCTGAGGCCCGAAAAGCGGGTGCGTGGCGACGATGGCGGCGTGGGCCGGAAGGAGTTCGTCCATCCATTGCGCCGGCAGCATCTTCACGGAGC
>NZ_JBILUK010000256.1:0-4365 GCF_044371015.1 Phenylobacterium sp. | reverse complement strand
CGAAGGTCATGGTTGGCGCGATGAACTGGATGAACCCTAGCGTTGAAAACGCTATCCGCCGGGCGGCCCAGGAGAACATGACCAGCGGCAGGGCGGTCATTGGCCCGCAGGCGACAAGCCAGATCAAGGCGGCGGGGCTGGTCGCGCCCATGCCGCCGGTCAGCGCCAGCCAGGCCAGGAACAGAACGCTGGGAACCGCCAGATACAGGCACTCGATCAGGAGGCCCGCTTGCGCGTCCGCCGCCACGCGCCGCCGCACCACGCCATAGCCGCAGAATGTGATCGCCAGCGCCAGACTGACCCAGGGCAGGTGGCCAAGCGCGAAGGCCTGAAGCGTTACGCCGACACTCGCCAGCCCGATGGCCAGGACTCCCAGTCGACTGATCCGCTCGCGGAACAGCAGCGCGCCGACCGCCATATTGAGCAGCGGGTTGAGGTAGTAGCCGAGGCTGGTCTCCAGCACCCGGCCGTCGTTGACCGCCCAGATGAACACCATCCAGTTGATCGCGATCAGCAGCGCCGAGAGCGCCAGCCAGGCAAGCGTGCGCGGCGCGCGGAACAGGCCTCGCACCTGAGCCGACTGACCGGCCAGGGCCACGAAAAAAATGGCCGTGGGCACGGCCCAGATCGTGCGGTGCGCCAGGATTTCGCCTGCCGTAACGCCCATCCGGCCGATCAGTTGGAAGGCCAGAGGCACAAGCCCCCAGATCACATAGGCGCCGGCGCCGGACGCCAGCGCCAGGCGTGTCTCGCCGGGCGCGGGCCGGTCACTCATCGGATCAGGCCAGTGCGGCTTGGCGGATCAGCCCTCGATCGTGAAGCAGTTCGGCGATCTGCACGGCGTTGAGCGCCGCGCCCTTGCGTAGGTTGTCGGCCACCACCCACATCGAGAGACCGTGCGGCACGGTCGTGTCCTGACGGATGCGGCTCACATAGACCGGGAACTCGCCCTGGACTTCCTTGGGCGTGATGTAGCCGGTGGGCTCGCGCTTATCGATCACCACCAGGCCGGGCGCCTCGCGAAGAATGTCCCGCGCCTCATCGGCGTCGAGGTGCTCATGGAACTCGATGTTCACCGCCTCGGAATGCCCCACCATCACCGGCACGCGCACGCAGGTGACGGTCAGGGCGATGTCGGGATCGATCATCTTGTGGGTTTCGTCCCACATCTTGGCTTCTTCGTCAGTGTAGCCGTCGTCACGGAACGACCCGATGAAGGGGATGACGTTGAAGGCGATCTGCTTGGGAAACTTCTTCGGCGGGCTCGGGCCCAGCACGAAGACGCCCTTGGTCTGATCCCAAAGCTCGTCCATGCCCTCCTTACCGGCGCCGGACACCGACTGATAGGTCGACACCACCACACGCTTGATCCGGGCCCTGTCATGCAGCGGCTTCAGCGCCACCACCAACTGGGCGGTCGAGCAGTTGGGGTTGGCGATGATGTTCTTGCGGTTGGCCCACTCGACGTCGTCGGGATTCACTTCCGGCACCACCAGCGGCACGTCGGGATCCATCCGCCAGGCCGAAGAATTGTCGATGACGATCGGTCCGGCCGCGCCGATCCGGGGCGACCACTCCTTGGAAAAGGATCCTGACACGCTCATCAGCACGAGGTCGACGCGACTGAAATCGAACTGTTCGACGTCCTCGCACTTGAGGATCTTTTCGCCGAACGAGACTTCGAGGCCGATGGACTTGCGCGAGGCGATCGCGTGGATCTTGTCCACGGGAAAGTTCACCTCCTCAAGGATGTTCAGCATCTCACGGCCCACATTGCCCGTGGCGCCGACGACGGCCACCCGATAGCCCATCGCGATATCTCCGAAAAACCAAGGGCCGGAGCCCTACGCCCCCCACGCCCGCGATGCAACATGAGCCGCCACTCGGCCGCAGTCTGGCGGTTTTCGGTTGCGGCTTCGGCGCTTACCAGCTGTCGATCCAGCGCAACTTCTTGCCTTCGCGTGGCGGCCTGGGAGGCAGGCTTTTCAGGCCGCCCAGGATCCAGCGACGGGTGTCCGCCGGGTCGATCACGTCGTCGAGCGCCGGCGAAGTCGCCTGGCTCAACGCCTTGCCGCGGGCATAGGCGGCCGCGACCATCTCGTCATACTTCGCCTTGCGTTCGGCCGGGTCGGCGATCGCTGCGAGTTCATTGCGGTAGCCGAGCTTGACCGAACCCTCGAGCCCCATTCCGCCGAACTCGCCGGTGGGCCAGGAGACGCAGAACATCGCCCCCTGATAGCTGCCGCCGGTCATGGCGATGGCCCCCAGCCCATAGCTCTTGCGCAGGATCACCGACAGGATCGGCACGGTCAGGTTGGCGCCGATCACGAACAGCCGCGAACAGTGGCGGATCAGGCCGGTCTTTTCCGCCTCCGGCCCGACCATGTTGCCCGGCGTGTCGGAGAGCGACACCACCGGGATGTCAAAGGCTTCACAGAGCTGCAGGAAGCGCGCAGCCTTGTCCGAGGCGTCGCTGTCGATCGCCCCGCCCAGGTGCATCGGATTGTTGGCGAAGATGCCCACGGGCCGGCCCTCGATGCGGGCGAAGGCGGTCACCATGGCGAGCCCGAACCTGGGCCGCAGCTCCAGCACCGAGCCGGTGTCGGCGATCAGTTCGATGACCTTGCGGATATCGTAGACCCGCAGCCGGTTTTCCGGGATCGCGCGCCGCAGGAGACGCTGATCGGCGCAGGACCAGTCGGCGACCGGTCCCTGGAAGAAGGCGAGATACTTCTTCGCGGCCGCCACCGCCTCCGCTTCGTCTTCAACGAGAACGTCGATGGTGCCGTTCTCCTGCATCACCTTGATCGGACCGATTTCCTCGGGCCGGAAGACGCCTAAACCGCCGCCTTCCACCATGGCCGGGCCGCCCATGCCGAGCGCGGAATCCTTGGTGGCGATGATCACGTCGCAGCAGCCCAGGATGGCGGCGTTGCCGGCAAAGCATCGGCCCGAATTGACGCCGATCAGCGGCACAGCGCCTGAGAGCCGGCCCCAGAACTCGAAGCCCCGGGTGAAGCCGCCGCCCTCGGTGTCGCCGGGGCGCCCCCCGCCGCCTTCGGTGAAGAACACCACCGGCAGCTTCCAGCGCTCAGCCAGCTCGGCCATGCGATCGAGCTTCCAGTGATTGTTGCCCCCTTGGGTGCCGGCCAGCACGGTGTAGTCGTAGCTCATCACCGCGCAGCGAGCCTTTTCCTCCGGGAACAGCGCGCCGTTGACCTGGGCGAGCCCCATCAGCATGCCGTCGGCCGGGGTGGTGGCGATCAGCTCCTCCAGCGTGTTGCGCCGCCGCCGCGCAGCCACCACTAGCGGGCCGTATTCGACGAAGCTGCCGGGATCGACCAGGTCCGCGATGTTCTCGCGCGGCGTCCGCTGCCGGGTCTTGCGCCGACGCGCCACCGCCTCGGGCCGCGCCGCGTCCAGTGTGCGCGCGTGGCGGTCCAGCACCTCGGCCAGATCGGGGCGAATCTCATCGAGATCGACGGCTTCTTCTTCAACCGCGCCCGCGCCGCCGTCGTCATGGGCCTCCAGGAACGCCAGGACGTGACCCTCATAGACCGTGTCGCCCGCCGCCACGTTCAGCAGACGCACGACGCCTGAAGCCTCGGCGACGATCACGTGCTCCATCTTCATGGATTCCATGATCATCAAGGGCTGGCCCGCACGCACCGCAGCGCCGGCCTCGGCCGAGATGCTGATCACGGTGCCCTGCAACGGCGCGCGCAGCGGCGTCGTACCCTGAGGTCCGTCGGCTTCCGTCTCCGGAGTGTCGTCGTGGTCAACCTCCTGCTTGCCCAGCGCCAGCACCGCCAGGGGGTCGGAGGCGTCGACCTGATAGCCGGCGCGCTTTGGGCCCGCTGCACCGCGCGCGGCAGCCTCGAAGTAAAGCCTGGGGTGAGCTTCCGGCGCGCCGATAAGCTCTGCGATGTGCGCCTCGATGAAGCGCGTATGGACATCGCCCTGCGCCACCGCCGGTTGGGCCAAGAGAGTCTGCAGGAAGGCGATGTTGGTGGGTGAACCCTCGATGCGGAACTCCGAGAGCGCGCGATAGGCCTTGGCGACTGCCGCGGGCAGTCCGCCCGAGCCCGCGTGCACGATCAGCTTGGCCAGCAGACTGTCGAAGCGGGCGCTGGTGCGATAGCCGGCATAGCCGAACCCGTCGACCCGAACGCCCGGGCCCGACGGAGGCTCGAACACGGAGAGCGTCCCACCGGCCGGCCGGGCCGAGCCGTCGGCGGCCATGGTCTCCAGATTGATCCGCGCCTGCACCGCGTGCCCCCGTGGCTCAGGCACGCGGTCTTGCCCCAGTCCCAGGTCCGCCAGGGATCGGCCCGCGGCGACCTCAAGCTGCAGACGCACAAGATC
>NZ_JBILUK010000254.1:0-4412 GCF_044371015.1 Phenylobacterium sp. | reverse complement strand
TTGTAGAGAAACTCGTTCCCGTCGAAGTCACGATGGTACTTCCAGTCTCCCTGCCGGACCGTGCGCAAGGGTGATGAGCGCCAGACGAGCTGGCGTTCGGGCGTGGAGGCTCCCGTGCGGACCTGCGCCACCAGATCCTTCCCATCGAACACGCGGTCCGCGGGCAACTGCAGACCGGCCGCCTTCACAGCTGTGGGGAAGACATCCAGGCTGGAAACGGGCTTGTCATGCACCGTTCCTGCGGGGATCGCCGCGGGCCAGCGCATGAGGAAAGGAACGCGGATCCCGCCCTCGTAGTGGGACAGCTTGCCGCCAGCCAGCGGCTCGGGGCTGCAGAGGCCCGGAATGTACGCCGCACAACCGTTGTCGCTCAGAAACACGACGATCGTGTTGTCGCCAATGCCGCGCTTCTCAAGGTGGTTGAGGATTTCGCCAATGCTGTCGTCAAGGGCGCTCACCATGGCCGCGTACACACGCTGGCCCTTATCTGCGATGTTCGGGAAGCGGTCGTAGTACTTTTGTGTGGTCTGCAGCGGCGTATGCGGTGCGTGATGCGCCAGATACAGAAAGAATGGACGATCGCCGCTGCTGTCGATGAACTCTATCGACTTCTTTGTGAGTTCTTCGGTGAGATGCCACTCGCCGTGCGGGATGACGGTTCGATCCGGGCCCGTGATCACCGCGTTCAGCCGACTGACCTGAAGGACGGGCTGCGCGATGCTGCCCTCCTCGCGCGTCGTGCTGACAGGGGCGCCGTTCACGGCGGTGGGCGCATTGGGATGAATGAAGTTGGTCTGGCCGGTCAGAAAACCCCACCAGGTCTCGAAACCGCGGTTGGTCGGATAGTGTTCGTCGCTCGAACCTAGATGCCACTTGCCTATGACCCCGGTGCGATAGCCTCCCGCCTTGAGGACGTCGCCGAGAGTCAGTTCGGCGGGATCGAGGCCCAGTCTCTCCCGGGCGTCGCGCGCGGCGGGACCATTGTTGTGCTCGAAGCCATAGCGCTGCTGGTAGCGGCCGGTCATCAGGGCCGCCCGCGACGGTGAACAGATCGGTGTCGAGACGTAGCCCTGGGTGAAGACCACGCCTTCGCGCCCGAGCCGGTCAAGATTCGGGGTCGGGATTCGGCCCTTGTGGTAGATCGAGACGTCCGCATAGCCGAGGTCGTCAGCCATGATGACGATGACGTTCGGCCGGGCGGTCGACGTCGGCGCCATGGGCTGTTCTCCGCTCCGCGACGCCGCGCAGCCGGACGCGGCGACGAGCCCGAACAAGGACGTCGCGAGCAACCTCAAGAGCCCCATGTCTTCCTCCACTTACCTACCGATCGGACGGTAAGCTGTCGCCGCATCGCCGTAAAGTGGGGCGCCGCTACGGTGATGGCGTCCAGGGGTAGCGCCAGGTCGCCGAACGACTCCGCGCCCCCGCCCGCGCCTTCCGGCGAACGCCGGAATCCATGCGACCACTCGACCTGGCCGCGAATCTGTTCGGCCCCTTGTTCAAACGAGACACCGGGATGATTAACTTGCGTCTCTTCATTCTCGCTGGCGCCGCCCTCGCATGACCCCGTCCAGTCTCCCCTCCGCCGTTGCACAACCGGCGCAAGTCGTTGTCAGCACGGTGAACCCGCTGCTGGGCGCGTGGACCACCCCGGACGGCGTACCGCCCTACGACCTCATCCGGCCGGAGGACTACGAGCCCGCGTTCGAGACCGCCCTGGTCGCGGCCCGTGCGGACTACCAGAAGATCGCAAACAATCCCGCCGCGCCGACCTTCGCCAACACCATCGAGGCGCTGGAGCGCGCGGCGCGCCCACTGGATCGGGTCAGCAGCACCTTCTTCAACGTCGCATCTGCGGACGCCACGCCGGCGATCCAGAAGGTCGAGGAAAACGTCACGCCCAAGCTGACGCGGCTTTCGAACGAGACGTTGCTCGACCAGAATCTCTATGCGCGCGTCGATCGCCTTTGGAAGGCCCGGGAAACACTCGCCCTCGGGCCAGAGCAAACGCGCCTGCTTGAGGAGACCCACAAGCGGTTTGCGCGCGCCGGCGCAGCGCTCAGCCCAGATGCGCGCACCCGGGTGGCCGCGATCAACGAGGAGATGGCGAACCTTAGCGTCAGGTTCGGCCAGAACCTCCTTGCCGACCAGAAGGCGAGCGATGTCGTCCTGGGGGCGGCCGAGGTCGCCGGTCTGCCGGAGGATCAGCGGGCCGCGGCTGCGACCGCAGGTAAGGCGGCAGGCCTAGACGGCCAGTTCCTGATCTCGGCCACCCGTTCGGCGGTCGAGCCGTTCCTCACCGCCGCGCCCAACCGCGCGGCGCGCGAAAAGGTCTGGCGGGCGTTCGTTATGCGTGGCGACAACAGCAACGCCAACGACAACAACGCGATCATCGCAAAGCTTGCGGCGCTCCGCGCCGAGCGCGCCAAGCTTCTCGGCGCCGTCAGCCACGCGGCGTTCCAACTCGATGACACCATGGCGAAGACGCCGGCGGCCGCCAGCGACCTGCTCATGACGGTCTTCCGCCCCGCTCTGGTGCGAGCTGACGAAGAGCTGCGCGACATCCGCGCCGTCGCCGCCCGCGATGGCGTCGCCAAGGTGGAGCCCTGGGACTGGCGGTACTATGCCGAGCAGGTCCGCAAGGCGCGGTTTGCGCTCGATGAGCAGGCGCTCAAGCAGTACTTCCCGCTCGAAGGGATGGTCGCGGCCCTGTTCGAGACGACCAACAGGCTCTACGGCGTGACCCTCCATGAGCGCACAGATGTTCCCGTCTACGCGCAGGGCGTCCGCGTCTGGGAAGTCAGAGAGGCCGACGGCCGCAAGATCGGACTGTTTTACGCCGACTGGTTTGCGCGGCCCACCAAAAGCCCGGGCGCCTGGATGAACAGTCTTCGCAACCAGAACAGCCTGCTGGGCGAGCTGCCGGTCGTCGTCAACAACCAGAACATCACGCCGCCGGCGTCAGGGCAGCTCGCGCTCATCTCGATCGACGAGGCGGGGACACTCTTTCACGAATTCGGCCACGCCCTGCACGGGCTCTTGAGCAACGTCAGATATCCCAGCCTTTCGGGGACAACCGTCTCGCGCGATTTCGTCGAGTTCCCGGCCCAGGTCTATGAGCATTGGGTGACCCAACCGGAAATCCTGCGCAAGCATGCCCGCAACGCGGCCGGGGAGCCGATTCCGGAACCGATGCTGCAGGCGGCGCTGAAAGCCCGGACCTTCAACCAGGGCTACCTGACCGTGCAGCAACTGTCCTCGGCGATCCTGGACATGCGACTGCACGAGCTGCCGGGTGTCCCGGCCGATTTCGATGCGCGCGCCTGGGAAGCGGCGGAGCTGAAGGCGCTTGGCGTCCCGGATGCCATCGGCATGCGCCATCGGTTGGCGCATTTCAGCCACATCTTCGACGGCGGCTATTCCGCGAGCTACTACGCCTATACCTGGGCTGAGGTGATGGACGCCGACGGGTTCGAAGCGTTCAAGGAGGCCGGAAACCCCTATGATCCGGCGCTCGCCGCCAAGCTGCGGCGCGAGGTGCTGGAGCGCGGCAACACCCGCGATCCCGCCGTCAGCTACACCGCGTTCCGCGGTCGCATGCCCACCGCCGACGCGCTCCTGCGAAACCGGGGCTTGAGTTAGAGCGTCTTCCGAAAAGCGGAGTTGCGGTGGGAGTTGCAATAAGGGCACCGGCCGGATGAGCCGAGTTTTGGGCACTACCCCCAAAGTCAGCCTTGGAACCGAGGCTCCGTCACGACTCATCTCTCCCTGCTTGAGTTCGGAGCACTCACAGTAAGCCTGCCAACGGCGAGTTTCGCGCGTTGACCCAACAGGGAGAAGCGACCCGTTGGTGACGTCGACATTCGAACAAGCTGAGCCGACAGCGAAGTCGATCCTCATCGCAGGGAGTCAACGTGGCCAACTCCGAAGCCTTGGACGAAGAGCCCAGCGAGGCGCTCCCGCAGAACGAGCACGGCGACGGCCGGAAGGGTCGACGGTCGTTCCTCCGCATGCGCCGCGAACTCACCGAGGAGGAACTCGGCACAAGTGCTGTACAGAAATTGTTGATGGACGAGCTTGAGCGGCTTGAATCTGAAAATGGTGATCTGAAAATAATTCATTCCAAATATTATCAAAGAGATAAAGAAGCTGAAGTACTGGCCCACAAAATTAAGACGAACCTCTCTGCAGACATTTTCTTTGGTGGATCGCTCACGGCCGGTTCCGCGTTGATTGGATGGTCGGGCTCGGTCTGGGCCACTCAGCCGACGGGCACAATTGTGTTTATAGTTGGAACTATGTTGTTTGGTGTCGGCATCGCTGCCCGAGTTGTTCTGAAATGAGCCTTGAACTCAGATCGATCGTAGGTAAGGGCGAAATCTCCAAAGAGCGTCTTACGTTGCGTGCGCTGA
>NZ_JBILUK010000253.1:0-4421 GCF_044371015.1 Phenylobacterium sp. | reverse complement strand
GGCATCGCCAGCGGCCGGATCACCGGCGCCGATATCGCCGCCGCGCAGGCCAGTCCCGGCGTGCTCGCCGTCTGGACCCACCTCAACGTCCCGGCCCAGCCGCCGCGCGGGGCCAAGGCCCATCCGCGCAGCACCCAGGGCTCCAAGCCGGCGCTGGATAGCGACCGCGTCGCCTATTTCGGCCAGCCCGTGGCCTTCGTGGTCGCCGACACCCTGGAGAACGCCGTCTCGGCCTCGCATCTGGTGTCTCTGAGCTATGCGGAAGATGCGCCCGACGCGACCTTCGCCGACCGGCTTGACGCCGCCGGCCAGCCGCCGGGCGAAGAGGATGTGGAAATCGGCCGCTTCGAGGCCGGCTTCGCCGCAGCTGAGGTCCGGCTCGACGAGACCTGGACCACGCCGATCCAGAACCACTGCCAGATGGAGCCCTGCGCCACCACCGCCTGGTGGGAGGGAACAACCTGCGTGGTCCACACCTCGATCCAGATGGTCAAGCCGGCCCAGCATGGCCTGGCCGAGACGCTGGGCATCGGCCGCGACGACGTCCACCTGCTCACCCGCTACATCGGCGGCGGTTTCGGCGGCAAGGGACAGACCTATGACGACCTGACGCTGGCCGCGCTCGCCGCGCGCGCGCTCGGCCGTCCGGTCAAGGTGGCCTTCACCCGACGCCAGATGATGCAGGCCACCATCCATCGTCCCGCCACCGTCCAGCGGGTTCGCCTCGGCGCGAGCCGCGACGGACGGCTGGATGCGATGTCGATCATGACCTGGACTCACTGCCACAAGGACGGATCGTTCACCGAGCACGCCTCCAACTTCGCCCGCAACCTCTACGCCGCGCCCAACCGGCTGACCGGCCACCGCCTCGTGCGCCTCGACCTGCCGCCGGCCGGACCGATGCGCGCGCCGGGCGAGGCCTCGGGCACGCTCAGCCTTGAAGTGGCCATGGACGAGATGGCCGAACGGCTGGGCCTCGATCCTGTCGAGTTCCGCCTGCGCAACGAGCCGGAGGTCGATCCCGAGACCGGCAAGCCCTTTTCGCTTCGTCAGCTGGCCCGCTGCCTCACCGAGGGCGCCCAGCGCTTCGGCTGGGACCGGCGCAACGCCACGCCCGGCCAGGTGCGGGACGGCCGCTGGCTGGTGGGCCTGGGCATGGCCGCCGCGATCCGCGGCAACTTCCTTCTGCCCGCCAAGTGCAGCTTCTCGGTCGATGCGGAGGGCGTGATCACCGTGCGCCAGGGCATGACCGACATCGGCACCGGCACCTACACCGTGCTGGCGCAGATCGCGGCCGAGACTCTGGGCGTGCCGCTCGGCAAGGTCGTGGTCGAGATCGGCGATTCCGAGTTGCCCCCGGCGCCCGGGTCCGGCGGCCAGTTCGGCGCGGCGACCGCCGGCTCGGCGGCGCTGGCGGCGGGCATGAACCTTCGCAAGGCCGTCGCCGAGCTCGCGACCGCCGATCCCGCCTCGCCCCTGCACGGCGGCTATCCCGAGGCCGTCACCTTCCAGGACGGCGTGGTGGCCATCGAAAACCGCTCGGAGACGCTGTCGGACCTGATCCGCCGCGCGGCGCCCGAGGGCCTGACCGTCGAGGGCGAAATCCGCCCCGCCCAGGATGCGCGCGACTGGAGCCAGCACACCTACGGCGCCCACTACTGCGAGGTCGGGGTCGATCCGGTGACCGGCGAAGTGCGCGTGCGCCGGATGCTGGGCGTGTTCGCGGCCGGCCGCATCCTGAACGCCAAGACCGCCCGCAGCCAGCTCACCGGCGGCATGATCTGGGGCGCCGCTTCGGCCCTGCATGAGGGCAACCCGGTCGACCCCCGCTACGGCTCCTTCGCCAACCAGGACCTCGGCCAATACCTCGTGCCGGTCCAGGCCGACATCGGCGAGCTCGAAGCCATCATGCTCGACGAGGTCGACGACAAGGCCAACCCCATGGGCGTCAAGGGCGTCGGAGAACTCGGCAACTCCGGCTCGGGCGCCGCGGTGGCCAACGCCATCTACAACGCCTGCGGTGTGAGGGTCCGGGAGTACCCGATCACGCCGGACAAGCTGCTGGCGGGGCTGATGGCGCGCGGGATGTAGGGGTGTGAAACACGGCGGCTTGGGCTCAACCTCGCGCGTCGGGCCAATCCGAACCGTCGCGTCGAGATCTGGCCATGACGCTCGCCATCACTTCCGGGGCGGGGCCGCCTCTCGCGGCGGTAACGGCGTCTCGAAGGTCCGAAGGTAGTCGGCGAGAGCCACCACCTCATCTTCATCAAGCGGGAAGGCGGGCATTCGCGGGTGAAGCAGGCGCTTCCCCTCCTCGAGCGGGTAGGGGCGATTCTTGATCATCCCTTTTTCGAGGAGCTCGGCGAGCCCGCCGGCGCCATAGCGAAACTTGAGCCTTGCAAACGGTGGAGCGTCCTCGAGCGGGCTCTCACCGTCGGCGATGTTGTGACAGCTCGCGCAGTAGTTCCTGGCGACCTCGCGACCTGCGGCGACGCCTTGGGCCGTCGCTTCACCCCCAAAAACGACCGCGACCCCCAAAGCCGCGAGGAGGACTGGAAAGTTCGTCGACATGGGCATGCCCGCCTTTGCGAGGGATTGTTGTTCAAAGTCCGATCAAGTTGCGACCCTCGGTATCGCTCAAGGTCCAGGTTGTGGGCGCCGCGTCAATGCTGCGCTGTCTCGGCCTAGCCCAGCCCGCGCAGGACCGCCGCCAACTCCCCCTCGCGGAACGGCTTGTTCAGCACCGGCACGCCCCGGTCGCCCTCGCGCAGGTCCGGCTCGCCATAACCGGTCGCGTAGGCGAAGGGCTTGCCCGCCGCGCGCAACGCATCGGCCACGGCATGCGCCGGCTGGCCGTCGAGGTTCATGTCCACCAGGGCGCAGTCGAACCCGCCCGCCGCGATCGCGACGAGCGCGTCCTCCACCCGCGCGGCGGTCCCGGCCATCACACAGCCGATGTCCGCCAGCATGTCCTCGATCAGCATGGCGACCATCGCCTCGTCCTCGACGACGAGGACCCGCAAGCCCTGGGGGTCTGGAAGCGTGGTCACGCCCCAGACTCCCACGCGTCCGCCTTGCGGTCCAGGCGGCAGGGACGACACAATCGCGAAACAGCGCCGGGCTACGCCCGCCCGGCAGATGGGGGAACGTCATGATCGGGTTTCGCGCGGTTCTGGCGGCCGTGGCCGCTCTCGCCCTGGCCGCACCGGCCTGGGCTCAGGCCCCGGCCGGCGCCTTTGATGGCGCGCCGCAGGTGGTCAGGATCGGCCAGGGCGCACTCAAGGGTTCAGTGAAGGACGGCGTCGCCTATCACCTGGGCGTGCCCTATGCCGCGGCCCCGTTGGGCGATCTGCGCTGGAAGCCGCCAAGCGCGGCGCCCGGCTGGAGCGGCGAGCGCGACGCCACCCGGGCCGGCGCCTCGTGCCAGATCGCCGAGGACTGCCTGTTCCTCAACATCGTGCGGCCGGAAGGCGCCGGGCCGGCCGCGAAGCTGCCGGTGATGGTCTGGATCCACGGCGGCGCCTACGTCATCGGGACCAGCATGGGCGCCTTCGGCGGCGACACCGAGGGGACCAATTTCGCCAAGCAGGGCGTCGTCCATGTCAGCCTGAACTATCGCCTCGGCCGCGCCGGTTGGTTCGCTCATCCGGCCCTCACCAAAGAGGGGCCAACCGGCAACTACGGCATGATGGACCAGATCGCGGCGCTGAAGTGGGTCCAGGCCAACATCGCCCGCTTCGGCGGCGATCCGAAGAACGTCACCATCTACGGCGAAAGCGCCGGCGGCATATCGGCGCTCTATCTGATGCTCTCGCCCGATGCGAAGGGGCTGTTCCACAAGGTGATCGGCCAGTCGGCCTTCGCCCGCCATACGCCGACCCCGCTGGCTCAGGCCGAGGCCCAGGGATTGAAGGCGGCCGAGACCGCCGGGATCAAGGGTGACGGGCCGGAGGCCGCCGCCGCTCTGCGCAAGCTGCCGCTCAGCGCCATGCCCTATACCGGCGGAATTGTCAGCCGGGCCGGACCGATCCTTGACGGGCGTTACATCACCTCTGGCGTCGCCCAGGGGTTCGCCGCCGGACGGCAGGCCAAGGTCCCCCTGATGATCGGCGGCAACTCCAATGAGGCCAGCCTCGTGCGCCCCCAGCCCGCGATGCTCGACATCCTGCCCACAGCGGCCCGCGAGGCGGTGCTGAAGGCGTTCGATCCGACCGGCGCCGGAGACAAGGCCCGGATCGTCAACGATCTGGTCACCGTGCAGCTGATCACCGAGCCCGACCGGCACATCTCGCGGATCCAGGCCGCCTCCGGTCAGCCGGTCTATCTCTACTACTTCAGCCATGTGCCGGCGGCGCAGAAGCCGACCCAGCCGTTGGGCGCCCGTCACACCGACGAGATCCGCTTCGTCTTCGGTGCGCCTT